>NZ_FYDV01000002.1:0-458792 GCF_900187535.1 Pseudomonas sp. Irchel s3a18
GGTCACCCGCGACACCCTTGCCTCTGGCTAACACTTCCCCTTGCCGGGTGTGTAGAGGACTTGCACCTCCAAGTCACCAGCGTGGCCACCATAGCCAAACTGGTTGCGCTTACGCGCAACGCGCCATGCCTGGCGCACGCAACAAAAAAGGCCCGCGCAATGCAGGCCTTTTCGTTGAGCCAGAGCGCTCAGTCCGCGATGGCGCGATCCAGTGAAAGCTTGCCGGCACCTTCGATCAGTACGGCGAAACTGCCGCCGAGCAGTGCCAGGGCAAATTCATAACCGTTGTTGGCCATGAACAGGCCGTTGCCGATGTGCACCGAGAAGATCGCCACCAGCGAAAGGAAGGCCAGGCCCAATGCCGCCGGACGCACCAGCAGCCCAACGATCAATGCCAGGCCACCGAAAAATTCCGTACCACCGGCCAGAGTCGCCATCAACTGGCCCGGTGCCAGGCCCAGGCTTTCCATGTACTGCGCAGTCCCGGCAATGCCATAGCCACCGAACATGCCAAAGAGTTTCTGCGAACCGTGGGCAGCGAAGATGATGCCGACGAAAATCCGCAAAACGGTCAGGCCGTAGCCAGCGCGAGTAGAAAATACCTTGTTGATCAATGTGCTCATGCTCTGTCATCCATTGCGAGTGTGTGTGGGTTGGTCGCTATATTAATCAGTAAACCTCATGTTAAAAGCGCAAAAAATCCGCCATACCAATCAGTTTAGCTGATCATTTGCGTGAGACCACTTTCTGCCCCTGGGCCTCCAGCGACTCCCGTTCCCGGTCATAGGCCAAGTAGTACTTGTTCACACTGTTAACATAGCTGACAGGTCCCATCCCCACCTGCTCCAACGCAACCCGCTCGACCTGGAAGAACCATTGATTGGGGTTCAGGCCACGCCGTCTGGCTTCGGCCCGCATGGCCTGGACCCGTTCCGGGCCGATGTTGTAGCCGGCCAGGACAAAGGCCATGCGCTCGCGTTCATTGAGCTTGGGGCTGGCGAAAAACTTGCGACGGATCAACGCCAGGTACTTGGCCCCGGCCTGGACATTGTTGTCCAGGGACTGAATATTGTTGACCCCGACCCGTTGCGCCGCCGACGGGGTGATCTGCATCAACCCGGTCGGGCCGCTGCCGCTTTGGGCGTTGGGTTCCAGCGCCGACTCCTTGAAGGCCAGCGCGGCCAGATTCAGCCAGTCCATGCCCTGCTCGCGGGCATGTTTCTGCAAGACCGTGCGCACCTTCTCCAGACGCTGGCGATCGGCCCGGGCCAGAGGGTTGCGCACTTGGTACAAGCGCCGATAGATGCGCAGGAACGCCACATCCTGGTCGGACGGTGTCTTGTAGCTACCCAGGAAGCGGTCAATGCTGGCCCGCAACATCGATGCATCGCGACGCACGAACCAGAACTCCTCGCCCGGCTCACTGATCACCACTTGCCGGTCAAAACGCAGTTTGGGCAGGATCTTGCCCCAACGCTCGGCGATCGGTTGCTCGACAATGGTCAGCTGAAAAATCCCGCCCTGCACCATCTCCAGAACATCTTCGACCGCCAGGCTCGGGTCGACCCATTCGATCTTGACCGGCGGCAACTTGTGCAGCGCCAGCTTCTGGTTGATCTGATTGATGGCTTCACCGGCGGCGCTGCCGGCAGGCAAGGCCAGGGTTTTGCCGGACAGTTGCTCAAGCCGGGTGTAGCGGCGCTCGCCCTTGATCCCCACCAGCAGCAACGGCACATTGCTGACAATCGGCTCGCTGGTCGTCACGCCACGAGCGCTTTGCAGATCAAGCAACTCCCCAGGTGCCACGAGGTCCCCTTCTCCGCGCTGCAAGGCGCCGAGCAGTTGGTCCTTGGCCTTGGGAATGATCTTGAGGGAAATTTCCTGGCCGTCACGGGCGCGACCGTTGAGGTACTGCTCGAAGGCGCGTAAGCGATGGTACTCAACGCCAATGCTCTGGCCCTGGACTTCACCGGAACTGTTGCGACTCTGGTTGACCAGCACCCGCAACACACGGCTGCTGCGGATCTGCTCCAGATCCCGGACCTTACCTGGCTGAACGGCTTCCACGGGCCCTGCCAACCGGGCAACCGCCGGCAACGGCAGCAGCATCGACAAGCACAGCAGTAGCAAAACCTGGAGTCGCGTCATCCGTTCTCCGGAAAGAATACTGTCCCGCTGCACAAGGAAGGCCGCAGCAGGTCGACAGAAACAGAGCGCCTGGAGCGCTGGCAAGGGTGCGAAAGCGTCAATCGGCGACGGAAAAAACCGCCGAAGTGCATTTTCGGCATCAAAAGACAGCTATAACTCGTTGTAGTTCTTGGTTTTTCTTATAAATCGACAGCTCTGGTATGCTTTCCGGCCGCAGGCCTAGGGTAGCACCATGCAACTCATCGATATCGGCGTCAACCTGACCAACCCCAGTTTCGCCGACAAACACCAGGCGGTACTGGACCGTGCCTATGCCGCTGGCGTCTGCCAACTGGTGCTGACCGGCACCAGTGTCGAGGGCAGCGAGCAGGCCCTGGAACTGTGCCAGCAACTGGACGAAACCGGGCAGCGGTTGTTCACCACCGCCGGCATTCATCCACACTCCGCCAGCGACTGGAATGCCGACAGCGCTCAGCGTTTACACCGTTTGCTCAAAGAGCCGAACGTGCGGGCGGTGGGTGAATGCGGGCTGGATTTCAATCGCGATTTTTCGCCGCGCCCGCAACAGGAAAAGGTACTCGAAGAGCACCTGGCAATGGCCGTCGACCTGCAATTGCCAGTGTTCCTGCATGAGCGTGACGCCAGCCAGCGCCTGCTGGAAATCCTGCGTGATTACCGAGACCAGTTACCGGCGGCCGTGGTGCATTGCTTCACCGGTGAAAAGAAGGCGCTGTTCAGTTACCTCGATCTGGACCTGCACATCGGCATCACCGGCTGGATCTGCGATGAACGCCGGGGCACGCACTTGCACCCGTTGGTGCGCGAGATTGCCCGTGGACGCTTGATGCTTGAAAGCGATGCGCCCTATCTGTTGCCCCGCAGCTTGCGCCCTAAGCCGAAGAACGGTCGCAATGAGCCGGCGTACCTGACGGAAGTACTGCGTGAAGTCGCGCTGCACCGTGGCGAGTCCCTGGAAGATCTGGCGGCACACAGCACCGCCTGCGCACGGGCGTTTTTTGCATTGCCTGCGATTGATTGAGTCGGTGCGCCTCTGCGCCGCCCTGTGGACTTGATCCACATCAAAAATTTTTCTCCTGAGTAGCGGCACAATAGTGGCACCTTGCCAATGCTGTTTCCGCTATCAGAGAAGACCTTCCATGGGTGCCTGGCTTAGCAATATCTCGCTGAAATACAAATTCTGGGCGGTCAACGCCGTCGCTTTCGTCACCACATTGCTGTTGGTACTGTATGCCGTGCAGCTGGAACAACAGGCGCGCAACCAGGCTTCACAGCAGGCGGCCAGCGCTCAGGCACGGTTGATCACGGCGTGGCCCGCCGGTCAGGCACTGCCCCAGGCCGATACCTTGCTGAACTTCAGCAAGGGCCAGACACCCAGGCTCAATGATCAGCCTCTGTCCCAATTGATCGACGCCAACGGCTGGGTCGACATCAACCCCTTGCCGCTGTTCGGCGAAACACACTTGATCGGCGCCGAAGTGGTGTCGCGGGGCAATGACCAATACACCGCCGTCCTGGCCTATGGCCCGAGCCTGAGCCAGGTGTTCAGCGATCGCTTTGCCAACTATGCAATGGCCGTGTTCATCCTCATGCTGGCGATGCTCTGTGCCTCGCAGCTGTTGATCCGCTTCCTGCTGAGCCAACTCAACACCCTCAAGGACGTCATGCTGCATGTGGAAAAAACCGGCGACCTGTCGGCACGCGTGCCGCTGTCCTGCACCGATGAGGTCGGGCAGATGGCCAGCGCCTTCAACGCCATGCAGGCCGGCTACCAACGGGTGGTCAGCACCGTGGCCCACACGGCGCGCCAGCTGGATGTCGGCGCGGCTCGCCTGGCCAGCAGCATGAACGATGTACGCCAGGGCATGCTCGGCCAGCAGAGCGAAACCGATCAGGCCGCCACCGCTATCAATGAGATGTCGGCCACGGTGTATCACATCGCCCAGCATGCCGGCGCCACGCGTGACCTGTCGAAAACCGCCGACTCCCTCGCCGGCAGTGGTCAGGAGGTGGTGGGTCGGGTGCAAACATCGATTGCCGGGCTGTCCACCGGCGTGCAGCAAACCGCCGAGATGATTCAACGCCTGGCCGAGGACAGTCAGAAAATCAATGGCGTGGTCAGCGTGATCCATAGCATCGCCGAGCAAACCAACCTGCTGGCCCTGAACGCCGCCATTGAAGCGGCGCGGGCCGGGGAAATGGGTCGAGGCTTCGCCGTGGTTGCCGACGAGGTGCGCAACCTGGCCAAGCGCGTGCAGGCCTCTACCGACGAAATCACTCGCATGGTGTCGACCTTGCAGACCGGTACCCGGGACGCAGTGGACTTCATGCAGGAGAGTTCCTACAAGGCCGACGACTGCATGCAACAGGCCCGGGAGGCGGATGTCGCACTGGCGCAGATCACCAGCGCCGTAGCACAGATGCGTGAAAGTAATACCCAGATTGCGGTGGCCGCCGAGCAGCAGAGCCAGGTCGCCGAAGAAATGAACCGCGCCGTGGTGAGTATTCGTGACGTCACCGAGTCAACCGTACAGCAGACCGTGGACTCGGCCACCACCAGCAATGAGCTGGCAACACTGGCGGGCGAGTTGAGCAAGGCCATCGGGCAACTGAAGCTTTAACCCGGGGCACCCTCATCATTGGCCATGACCGCCTATCACTTCGATAGCCAACCTTGATTCGCCGTCGACCTCTACCCCGCCTATTCTTCAGGTATGAGTTTCACGGATCGAGGACTATCACGATGGGCAAACGTCACCCCAACCTCCCCGCTTGGCAATGGCGGGTGTACCCGAACAATCACCAGCATCCGACCAATCTGGTGTTGCACCTGATTGCCGTGCCGCTGTTCATCCTGGCATTTTTGCTGATCGTTTCCGGGGTGTTCAGCCTGAATCTTGGGAACGTCGCCATCGGCATTGTCGGCCTGCTGGCAGCCCTGGGTTTGCAGCGTCATGGTCACAGGCTGGAGGCGCAGGCCTCCGAGCCATTCAGTGATCGCAAGGATGCGGTGTCGCGCTTGCTGGTGGAGCAGTTCCTGACGTTCCCGCGCTTTCTCTTCAGTGGCCGCTGGTGGCGCGCCTGGTGCGAACGCCACCGCCATAAAGATCGTTAAGCGAAAATCGTCACGGTCTGTCGGCTGAGGGCAATCAACTCGCCCTCCTGGTTCCACAACGCGGCGGCGGCATGCCCGTATCCATCACGGGCATGCTCGATTTCCACATGGTACTTGCACCAGTCCAGCGTGCTCACGGCCAGCAAGGGCTGTACGAATTCGATGGTCCAGGTCAGGGTACTGCCTGCCGCGGGCTTCGCCAGGTGCGGCAACAAGGCCGGTGGCCAGGCGTCCACCAGCGCCAGAATGTGCGCTTCGCTCACCGGCTCATCCTTCACGTCGCCGCGCAAGCGAACCCAGCCCCCCATGTCCCGGGACTTGTTGCCGGTGAACGGCATGCCACCGACACCCCAGCGCATCGCCAGGTGGCGCATGAACTCAGGCATCACGCCGTTGATGTAGGGCAGCTCCTGGCAATCGTCCCAATGCATCATCTCGGGTGCCGGCAGGGCCGTCACCGCGATTTCGGAAGGACGCGAGGCACCGAAGCTGCCCTGCACCACAGTCACCACCTGACCATTTTGCAGTGCTCGACCCAGTACCTGGCTGACCGCCTTGCCTTCACGCAAGACTTCCACTTCGAAGCGGATGGGAACACCGGGCTCGGCCGGACCGACAAAGGTGATCGCCAACGAGCGCACCGGGCGTTCGGCCGGCACTTTCGCGCGCATGGCTTCGTACTGCAGCGCGGCCACCAGGCCACCGAAACTGGCGCGGCCCTGCCCCCACTGCGCCGGTATCACCAGCTCATCAGGCGAGTTGCGCACGGCGTCGAGTAATTCTGAAAAGCGCATGAACACCTCAAGGCTAGGAAAAGACTGACGGATCTTAACCAGCCTTCGCCCCTGGTACAGCGCCTATTCCGGCCAAAGAAACGGACAGATAGGCCGGATGCTCGGGCAATGCCCCATGTTCAAGACTTGAAACAGGCCGCACTGAGTTTGTCGAGCACTCGATCGGCACGGCTTTCAGCCGTGGCCATGGTCACCTTCCAGCCCGCCACGCAGGGCGACAAGTCGGGCTCATGCTCGGCCCGCGCCAGCCATTGCAAACAATCATGCCAATCCCCCAGGGCGCCTTGTGCCGCCTTGAGCCGTGCCGTGGCGGCCGCCGGCAGGCGATCCAGCTCGGGGTAGGCTTCGATGGCATAGCGCACCCGCTTGATCAACAGACGCAGGCGGTGGCGGTCGTGGGCGGGATCGTGCAGGGTGTCATCCAGGGTTTTCCACTGCTTGGCCAGACGCTTCTCGATACGCCTGCGCAAGCCTTTAAGCAACCCCTGGCGCTCACAGGCGCGTAGAAAACGCGGAAACGCGTCGAGGATCATCATCAACTGCGCCAGCTGCGGGCTGTCCGCTACCGCCGGGTACGCCTGGCTCATCTGCAGCATGCGATGCTCGGCCGCTTGCCGCTGCCCATGCTGCAGCAGATAGACAGCCAGCACTTCACGGTCGCGCAGAGGGGTCGTCAGGGTGCCGACCGCCGCCGCGGCCGCCTCCAGTTGCTCAACCCCGGGCAAGCCCCGCAAGGGTCGCAACAGGCTGCGCAAACGGCGAACCGAGATGCGCAAGTCATGCAGCGCTTCGGCGTCGGTGCTCGCACTCAGCCGGGCCTGACAGGCCAGCAAACGCACCTCCAGCCCCAGGACCCGGGACACTAACCGATCTACCAACGCAGACATCGTCTTCTCCCAGGTCAGGCATCCACACCAGAGCACAAGCATAGGCCCATACTGGGCCGGCTACCTGGCACCTGTATTGCGCCAGGTCATGGATGGCTCAACGACCCGCGCGGGACTCACGGATATAGAAGCGCGCCTTCTGGGCCTTGTTGGCGCAACCTTCGAAGGCCTCGAACTGCTGCTGGGTCTTGGCCCCGGTCAGCAACGACAACGCCTTGGAATAACTCACGGTACCGGCAAACCCTTCGGCCTTGGCCAGATCCAGCTCTTTCCAGGCCGCATCCAGTTGGCTACCACAACTGTCACGGTAGGCGGTTTTACCCGCGCAACCGGCAAGTACCAACGCAATCAATGGCAGACAGATCCAGGCTTTCATCAATGACACCTCAAGGTAAAAAAACAATCATGCGGGGTAAGACGGTCAACGCGGCCAAAAGTGCCTTGCAGCGTCGCTGGAAACTATAGCGTCCGCCAGGGCACTCATGTGCCGTCATCGAATGTCGAAAAAACGACGCGCATCATGCACGCCCGATCAACATGATTGAAGCACGCCCCTCGATGGGTGCATTGTTGAGGCCTGTTTGACGTAAGGACGAGTACATGAAAAAGCGTGTCGCACTGGTGCTGGGCTCAGGTGGCGCCCGGGGCTATGCCCATATTGGGGTCATCGAAGAAATTGAACGCCGTGGCTACGACATTGCCTGTGTTGCCGGCTGCTCCATGGGCGCGGTGGTCGGTGGCATTTATGCCGCCGGCAAACTCAACGATTACCGCGACTGGATCGAAAGCCTGGACTACCTCGATGTGCTGCGCCTGGTGGACGTGAGTTTTCGCCTGGGCGCCATTCGTGGCGAGAAAGTCTTCGGGCAAATCCGCAAGATCGTCGGCGAGATCAATATCGAACAATTACGCATCCCCTACACAGCCGTGGCCACGGACCTGACCAACCAGCAGGAAATCTGGTTCCAGGAAGGTTGCCTGCACCAGGCCATGCGTGCCTCGGCGGCCATTCCGAGCCTGTTCACGCCCGTCATGCAAGGCAACCGCATGCTGGTAGACGGCGGCCTGCTCAACCCGCTGCCAATCGTGCCGGTGGTGTCGAGCCATTGTGACCTGATCATCGCGGTCAACCTCAACTCCACCAACCAGAAGCATTACCAACTGCCGGTGATCCAGCGTCCCGCCGCGTTCAAAAGCCGGTTCGACAGTCTGATCAACTCCGTGGGTTCGCACCTGCCGTTTCGCCGTAAACAAGCCGAACAATTGCTGCTGCTGGAACAGGAAGCACTGCGCAGTGAGGCCGCCGAGATCAATCCGTGGATCGAGTCCCCTGACCCCGAAGCCCAGCAACCCGCCGCGAGCCCGGAAAACGAAGGCGCTCCGAAATCCGCCACGGGGTCGTTCATCATCGACAACGTCGGTCCGGCCTCGCTGCTGGACTTGATCAACCAGAGTTTCGAGGTGATGCAAACCTCCTTGGCGCAATACAAGATCGCCGGTTATCCACCGGACATCCTGATCAACGTACCGAAGCGGGTCTGCCGGTTCTTCGAGTTCTACAAGGCACCGGAACTGATCGCCCTGGGACGGGAAATTGCCCGCGACACCCTGGATCGCTACGAGAACGAGCGCGACTGAGGAGCCCGCATCCCGGGCGGGATCATTGGCTCCCCTCGCTCAACAACCGATACCCCACCCCCGCCTCGGTCAGGATGAACCGGGGGCGGGTCGGATCGTCTGCCAGTTTCTGCCGCAGGTGCCCGACCACGATCCGCAGGTAATGACTGTCCTCGACATGGGTCGGGCCCCAGATATCCTTGAGCAGTTGCTGCTGGGTGATGACCCGCCCGGCATGGCGCGCCAATTGCGCCAGCACGGCGTACTCCTTGCGGGTCAACGCCACCTCGGCGCCATCGAGCAGCACCCGTCGGTACGCCAGGTCCACGGTCAACGGACCGAAGGACAACGCCGCCTCCCGGGCTTCGCCCGCAGGTGCCTGACGCAACAGTGCACGGACCCGCGCCAGAAACTCCTGGATGCCGAACGGCTTGGTCACATAGTCGTTGGCGCCGCCGTCCAGGGCTTCGACTTTCTGCCCTTCGCTGGCGCGCACCGACAGCACCAGCACCGGCGCCATCGACCATTCGCGAAACTCGCGCAGCACTTGCTGGCCGTCCATGTCAGGCAGGCCGAGGTCGAGCACCAGCAGGTCCGGTTTGTTCAGCGCGGCCTGGGCCAGGCCTTCGTTGCCGGTGCCGGCTTCAAGCACTTTGTAGCCCTGGGAGGCCAGGCTGATGCGCAGGAATTTGCGGATCTGCGGTTCATCGTCAATGACCAGGATGGTCGCGGTCTGGCTCATGGATTCACATCAATAAGAGAAAATGGCAAACAAAGAGCCGCAAGCGTAGCGCAGGTCGCATCAAGCTTCACTGTCCATCCCCGGCTGCTCCTGCAACGGCAGGTGAATGGTGATGCAGGTGCCGCGCCCGTCAATGCCGTCGGCCACGCTGATTCGCCCACCGTGCGCACCGACCATGCCCTGACAGATCGCCAGGCCCAGGCCCGTCCCCTGCCCCCCTCTATCACCCCGGGCGGCGGTGTAGAACATGTCGAAGATCTTCGCCCGCTCTTCCTCGGGAATACCCGGGCCTTCATCACTCACGGAGAAAAACAGTTCGCTGTCGCCGACACCGGCACTCAGTTGCAAGCGGCCATGGACCGGTGAAAAGCGTGCGGCGTTTTCCAGTATGTTGACCAGCGCCTGCTCGATCAATGCCGCATGCACAAAGAGCAGCGGCAGCTCACCCGGCACCTCGGTGCTCACCTGCAAGGGTGCCAGCACCGCGCGCAGGCGGTTAAGCGAGCTGCCGACGATATCGGCAGGCGACACCCAGTCCCGCGCCAGCTTCAATGCGCCGTGCCCCAGGCGCGTCATGTCCAGCAGGTTCTGGATGTAGCGATCCAGGCGCTCGGCTTCATCCCGGGTACCTTCAAGCAACTCGCGACGATCCGCCAACGGAATCGCCTCACCCAGTGCCAGCAGGCTGTCGATACTGCCGCGCATGGAGGTCAGCGGCGTGCGCAGATCGTGGGATACCGAAGCCAGCAGAGCGCTGCGCAGTTGTTCGGTTTCACCGTGCAGGCGTGCCGCTTCGAGGTCTTCGGCCAACTGGGCACGGGCCAACGCTTGAGCCAGCGGTTGGCTCAATGCGGTCAGCAACCGCCGGCGCTGGCCACTGAGCGACTGTCCCTCCTTCGGGCAAACACCGAGCAGGCCCAACGGCCCGTCGTCGATCGACAACGGCCACCACCACCAGCGGCCGAACGGCAAGGTGCCCGTGCCCATACCGGCCGGTTGATCGTGCTGCCAGGCCCAATCGGCCGCGGCGCGCTCGGCGTCGGAAAACTGCAACGGACCACCGGCTTCGACCTTCCAGCCCGCCTGCCCGTCACGATTGACCAGGCACAGTTGCATATCGCTCCAGCCCACCAGGTGCTGCGCGGCCGCGCTGACCACGGCCTGCCGGTCGGTGGCCGCAGTGAGTTTGCGCGACAGGTCGAGCAACTCGCTGGTTTCCTCCTGGGTGTCGCGCAATGCCTGCAACTGTCGCCGCTGGCGCGCCGCCAGGTTGCCGGTGAGCGCCGCCATCAACAGGAAAAACAGCAACGTCAGCACATCCTCTTCACGCTGGATCGCGAAGGAGAAGGTCGGTGGAATAAACAGAAAGTCGTAGGTCAGAAAGGACAACGCCGCGCACGCCAGCGCCGGTCCCAGGCTGCTGCGCACCGCCACCAGCAACACCGCCGCAAGGAACACCAGCGAAATGTTCGGCAACGGCAGCAGGCTCGACACCGCCCACGCAATACCGGTGGCCAGCACCGTTGCCAGCAGCGCCAGCGCATAGTCGAACCAGACCAGCGACTGCACCGAACGCTGACGTGGCTGGAACTGTTGCTCGTCGCTGTCCAGAACGTTGATTTCCAGACCTCGGGCATTGCGCAACAAGCGCGACGCCAACCCGCCGCCCAACACTCGACGACGCAGGCGCGGGCGCGACTGACCGACCAACAGCAGGCTGGCACGCCGCTCGGCGGCGTGCTGGATCAGGGTTTTCGCCACTTCACCGGCGCGCAGCAGTACCACCTCCCCGCCCAGCCGTTCCGCCAATTGCTGGGCATTTTGCAGCCGCAAGCGCGACTGTTCATCGCCCACGCGGCCGTTATCCACGTGCACCAGGCTCCAGGGCAAATGCCGGCGCTGCGCAACCCGACTGGCGTGACGCACCAGGCGCTCAGCCTGGGCATCGCCGTCCACCCCCACCAGCAAGCGACCACGTACTGCGGGGGCCGCCTGCCCCAGCTGTCGATAGCCGCGACTGAGGTCATCATCGACCTGGGCCGCCGCCGTTTGCATGGCCAGCTCACGCAGCGCGGTGAGGTTGGTCTGGGTGAAGAAGGCATCAATAGCCGCCCGCGCCTGTTCGGGCACGTAGACCTTGCCGTCACGCAGGCGCTCCAGCAGTTCACGCGGAGGCAGGTCGATCAACAGCAGCTCGTAGGCTTCCTGCAGCACCCAGTCGGGCAAGGTTTCACGCACTTGAACGCCGGTGATACCGCGCACCTGATCGTTGAGACTTTCAAGGTGCTGGACATTGACGGTGGTATACACGTCGATCCCCGCCGCAAGCAGCTCCTGGATGTCCTGCCAGCGCTTGGCATGCCGGCTGCCGGGGGCATTGCTGTGTGCCAGTTCATCCACCAGCACCAGTTTCGGCCTGGCCTTGAGCAGGCCGTCGAGGTCCATTTCCTCCAGCATCACGCCACGGTATTCGGAGCGCACCAGGGGTTGCTGCGCCAAGCCGGCGAGCAGCGCTTCGGTCTCGGCGCGACCATGGGTTTCCACCACCCCGGCGATGACTTTCACGCCCTGACGCAACTGGGTGTGGGCGGCCTGCAGCATGGCGTAGGTCTTGCCGACACCGGGGGCGGCGCCCAGAAAAACCTTGAGTCGACCGCGACCGTCGCGGGGCAGTTCAGCTAGCAGTGCATCGGCGCGGCCGGAGTCGCTCATCAGGGTCTCTTTCTTTCAGGTTGTTCGTTCCCGGGTTTGGCGCGGGAATGCAGAGCGGGACGCTCGGCGTCCCGGTCAATCACGTTTCTACAATGCTTCCAGTGCCCGGTTCAACTCCAGCACATTGACCACTGGTGGTCCCACCAATGGCTGTTCGATGTGGGCATCGAGCAACTGTTGCAAGGTGGCAACCGGCACATCACGCGCTGCTGCCACCCGCGCCAGTTGATAGGTAATCGCGGCAGGTGGCAAGTGTGGATCGAGGCCACTGCCGGACGTGGTCAGCAACGCCAGGGGAACCGGCCCCTGGCCTGGGACCAACTGTTTGTTGGCGTCGTCGATCACCCGCGTCGCCAAGGCCGGATTGCTCGGCGCTAGGTTGCTGGCGCCGCTGGCAACCGTGGCAAACGCACCGGCCGATGGCCGTGGGTGGAACCAGGCGTCACCGACGAAATCCTGGGCGATCAGGGAAGAGCCACGAACCTTGCCATCGGCATCACGCACCAGGCTGCCATTGGCCTGATCGGGGAAGGCGACCTGGGCGATACCGGTCACCACCAGTGGATAAGCGACGCCCGTGACCAGCGTCATCAGGACCAGCAGGCTCAAGGCCGGACGAATCATTGTGGACATGTCAATAACCTCAATTCAGGGTGAACGCCACGCCCTGGGCGCGGCGTGCAGCAGTTACACCAGGTGCAGCGCCGTCAGCAGCATGTCGATCAGCTTGATGCCCACGAACGGCACCACGAGGCCACCCACGCCGTAGATCAGCAGGTTACGACGCAACAGATGCGCCGCACTCGCGGCCTGCACACGTACCCCGCGCAACGCCAGCGGGATCAATCCAACGATGATCAGGGCGTTGAAGACGATGGCCGACAGAATCGCGCTTTGTGGACTGCTCAAGTGCATGATGTTCAGCACGCCCAGCTGTGGATAAATCGAGGCGAACAAGGCCGGCAGGATCGCAAAGTACTTGGCGACGTCGTTGGCGATGGAGAACGTCGTCAGCGCACCACGGGTAACCAGCAACTCTTTACCGATCTGCACCACGTCCAACAGCTTGGTCGGATCGCTGTCGAGATCGACCATGTTCGCCGCTTCGCGAGCGGCCTGCGTGCCGTCGTTCATCGCCATCCCGACATCCGCTTGAGCCAGTGCAGGAGCATCGTTGGCGCCGTCGCCACACATGGCCACCAGACGACCGTCGTTTTGCTCGTGACGAATGCGGGCGAGTTTTTTCTCGGGTGTGGCCTCGGCCAACACGTCATCCACGCCGGCTTCAGCGGCAATCGCGGCGGCGGTCAACGGATTGTCGCCGGTGACCATGACAGTGCGAATCCCCAGCTTGCGCAGCTCGGCGAAACGCTCACGGATACCCGGCTTGACCACGTCCTTGAGGTGGATCGCGCCGAGCAACTTGCCATCGGCACACACCAGCAACGGCGTACCACCGCTCTGGGCGATCTTGTCGATTTCCCGGGACATCGGCGGCAGCATGTCGGCACGCGTCAGGCCAACAAACGCCAGCACCGAATCCACGGCCCCCTTGCGATAGACACGGCCTTGATAGTCAACACCGGACAAGCGGGTCTCGGCGCTGAATGGCACGGCGGTCAGCGCCTCAGCGGACGGCTCGGCCTGTGGATAAAGGCCGCGCAGGTACTCGACAATCGACTTGCCCTCGGCCGTGTCATCGGCCAGCGAGGCGAACAGCGCCCCTTCGGCCAGCTCCTTGGAACTGACACCAGGCGCTGCGTAAATAGCGCTGCAACGACGGTTACCGAAGGTGATGGTGCCGGTCTTGTCCAGCATCAACACATGCACGTCACCCGCGGCTTCCACCGCACGACCGGATTTGGCGATGACGTTCAAGCGCACTAAGCGGTCCATGCCGGCAATACCGATGGCCGACAGTAAGCCACCGATGGTGGTAGGTATCAGCGTCACCAACAGTGCCACCAGAAACACCAGCGGCAGGTTGCCACTGGCGAAGTGGGCGAACGGCTGCAGGGTCACGACCACCACCAGGAAGATCATGGTCAGGCCGATCAGCAGAATATCCAGCGCCACTTCGTTCGGCGTTTTCTGCCGCTTGGCACCTTCCACCAGCGCGATCATGCGGTCCAGGGTCGACTCACCCGGGTTGGCGGTGATGCGCACCAGCAACCAGTCGGAGACCAACCGGGTATTGCCGGTGACTGCCGAACGATCACCGCCGGACTCACGAATCACCGGTGCGGATTCGCCGGTAATCGCCGCTTCGTTGACCGCCGCGATGCCCTCGATCACTTCACCGTCACCGGGAATCATCTCCCCGGCTTCAACCCGTATCACATCGCCCTTGCGCAATGAGCTCGCTGGCACGACCTGAAAGCGGCCATCAGCTTGTTTGCGCCGCGCGCTCAGGCCTTCGCTGCCGGCCTTGAGGCTATCGGCGCGCGCCTTGCCACGACCTTCGGCCAGCGCCTCGGCGAAGTTGGCGAACAACACGGTGAACCACAGCCACAGGGCAATTTGCGCCGCGACAAAGGATGGCACCGCCGTGTCCGGGATAAAGCACAACACCGTGGTGAGGATGGCCGTCAGTTCGACCACCAGCATCACCGGCGAACGCTTGAGCTGCCGCGGGTCCAGCTTGACGAACGCTTGCACCAGCGCCGGTCGCCACAGGGCCGAAATCGAGGTTTTCGGTGCCTCGGCCAATTGGGCGGGGGCGGCTTGTTTTGAGGCAGGAACGTGCATATTCATGATGGATTCCTTAGAAGCCCATGCTCAGGTGATCAGCGATAGGACCCAGCGCCAGGGCCGGCAGGAAGGTCAAGCCACCCACCAACAAAATGGTCACGGTCAGCAAAGTGACGAACAGCGGGCCATGGGTAGGGAAGCTGTTCTGGCCAATCGGCGCGGCCTTCTTCATCGCCAGGCTGCCGGCAAGCGCCAGAACCGGAAGGATGTAGCCGAAGCGCCCGATCAACATGCCCAGCCCCAGCATCAGGTTGTGGAACGGCGTGTTGGCACCCAGGCCGGCAAAGGCGGAGCCATTGTTGGCGCTGGCCGAGGTGTAGGCGTACAGCAACTGGCTGAAACCGTGGGGGCCGGGGTTACTGATGGTGGCTGCCGGGCCAGGCAGGCTTGCCGCCAGGGCACCAAGCACCAACACGCCAACCGGCATCACCAGCAAGGTCACCACCAGCAACTGGACTTCCCTGGCCTGCAATTTCTTGCCCAGGTATTCCGGTGTGCGCCCGATCATCAGGCCGGCAAGGAACACGGCGATCAGGACGTTGAGCAACATGCCGTAGAGGCCGGCACCGACACCGCCGAAAATCACTTCGCCGACCATCATGTTGACCAGTGCAACCATGCCGCTCAGTGGGTTGAGGCTGTCATGCATGCCGTTGACCGAGCCGTTGGAGGCGGCCGTGGTGGTCACCGACCACAGCACGGTCGCGGTGGTCCCGAAGCGTGCTTCTTTGCCTTCCAGCGGTGCGGCTTGCTCGACCGCTGCATTGCTCAGGCTAGGGTTCGGCTGGTTTTCAGCCCACAGCGACACTGCACCGCCGATCAGGAACAGCGCGAGCATGCAGCCGATGATGGCCCGGCTTTGGCGCAGATCCTTGACGTAATGCCCGAAGGTGAACACCAGCGCTGCGGGAATCAGAATGATCGAGGCGACCTCGAACAGGTTGCTCCAGGCCGTGGGGTTCTCGAACGGATGCGCCGAGTTGACACCGAAGAAGCCACCACCGTTGGTACCCAGTTGCTTGATTGCAATCTGGCTGGCCGCAGGCCCCAGTGGAATCACCTGGTCAACGCCCTGCACGGTCAGCGCATTCACATACTGCGCGAAGGTTTGTGGCACACCCTGCCAGACCAGGAACAACGCCAGCAGCAAGCACAGCGGCAACAACCCATAGAGCGTGGCGCGGGTCATGTCGACCCAGAAGTTACCGAGGGTTTGCGCCGATTTGCGACTGATACCGCGGCACAACGCAACCAGTACCGCCAGGCCGGTGGCCGCACTGACGAAGTTCTGCACGGTCAGGCCAACCATCTGGCTCAAGTAGCTCAGGGTGGCCTCACCGCTGTAGGACTGCCAGTTGGTGTTGGTCATGAAGCTGACCGCGGTGTTGAAGGCCTGGGTCCACTCCTGTCCCGGCAAATGCTGCGGGTTGAGCGGCAGGTAGTTCTGGAACAGCAGGATCGCGAACAACAGCAAAAAGCCCGCGAGGTTGAACGCGAGCAACGCCAGGGCATACTTCTGCCAACTCTGTTCACGCTTCGGGTCGACCCCGGCCACGCGATAACAGCCGCGCTCCACCGGCCCCAGAACCGGCGTCAGCCAAGTGCGCTGGCCTTCCATCACCTTGTAGTAGAAGCGCCCCAGAAACGGTGCCGGCACCAGCACCACGGCAAAGAAGGCAAGGATCAGCCAATAGTCATAACTGTGCATAGCCGCTCCTAGTGCTGATCCGCGCGCAACAGCGCGACCAATAGATAGATGAACAGTCCAACCGCCAATAGCAGGGACACCCCGTCCAGAACGCTCATGGAATTTCTCCGTCATACGGCGATTGCCGCGTGTGGAGGCATTGTCCGCAGGAAGGCTGTAAAGGAGCGAGAGCGAGGGGGTGGGCGTGACATAAAGAAAGCGTAAAGAGTGGCTTTATGGCTTTGTTACAGCGGATGGAACCCGGCCATCGCTAGCCAGCGTGCTCCGGGCGAAACCATGCCGATCGGACGTTGAAGAGGTCAACCTCGCAGAAACGGCCTAGAATGGAACCACTGAGAAACGCAGTGACTCAAAATGGATAAGCACGGCGTTGACGCCTGCACTTAAGGAGAGCCCTATGCCCTGGTATGGCTGGTTGATTCTGATACTTGCAATCGGCTCGATCGTCGGTGGCCTGATGCTGCTGCGCGACACCGCGAACAAGGTGGAGCTGACCGATGAACAGCGTAAGCGCGTGGCTGAGCGTAATGCGGAAATGGACGCCAAGGACGCTCAGGATCGCTGATTGAAAAACGTGGCGAGGGAATTGCCCCCTCGCCACGACATTCTCTACACCTGCCAATCCGCCTTGGCGATGTGCAGTCCGTGCTGCCCTTTGTAAGCCGCCCGTTCAGGCTGGTGCCAGCCGTCGAGCAGGTCATCGTCCAGGCGATAGATTTCCACCCCCAACGGCCGGCAGACGCTTAACGGGTCTTGCGCCTCAGGCCCCCACATTGCCAGCGACAAATCGCCTCCCGGGCAGGTCGACAACGCACACAGCAAGTCGATCTCGGCAAAGAACTCCAGGTAGTCGCCCTTCTGCGCCGGACAAGCCTTCATGAAATACAGGTCATCGTGGTTGAGCCCCGTGCATTGGAAGATGTTCAGCACGTCATGCACGTCGAACTCGGTCAAGCCATGGGGCAGTACCGCGCGGGTCAGGTTCGAATGGCAATGGTGATGAAAGTCCTCGCCCGTGAGCATTTTGTTCACGTAAGGATCGCAACGCGTGCCCAGCAGATCGTGCAAGCGACCACCGTGCTCGTCGATGCCGTAATGGGCCAGACTGTCGTCGGTAATCGTCACCAAGGGTCGTAGAAACGGCAGGTTCGACCAGAGCCGATCATGGGTGCTGACATGCGCGCCCTGCAGTTGCCGGGTTCGCGCGGCCCACAGTCGCTCACGGGGGTCATGGGCATTCCAGACGTTGAAATCCCCCACCTGCGGGCCGACGGGTGTGGTCACCCGAAACACATGGCCTGCCGGCACATGCCAAGCCCGCCCACTGCGAATGGGCACCTCGAATTGCTCGATCAGGGTGCGACCTTGGGGCGTATCGCGTATCCGCTCGTAAAAGGCCGTATCGACCTGCAACGCAGAGCCTTTGCTGACCTGATAAGCGGCGGGATAGTCTTTGTACATGGCGGCAGTCCTTGATCAGTAGCGGGCAGGAGGGTTAAACACAGCGAGCAGTTGCTGCTCGGAGTCGTCGAGGTAGTCGCCCAGTGCCTCCAGGGCACCGGACCTGTTGCCCTCAACCAGCAATTCGTGAATACGCCGGTCGCGATCAAGCCACGGCGCCTGGAAACGTGACTCATCCGGCGCCGCGCTGAACACCAGACGCAATTGCGCAACAATAGTGGTGAAGAACTCGTCGAACAGCTGGCTGCTCAACAAACCGACAATATGTTGATGAAAACGCAGGCTGTGGGTAGCGACCGCCCGCCAGTCCTCGCGCTCGCGGGCCAGTTGCGAGACCTCGATCGCCTCAAGCATGTGATCGGACTGGTACTCGCACAGGGGCCGGCCGGCGGTGATCGCCTGAAGCTCCAGCGTACGCCGGACCTTGAACAGATCGCGCACCTGCTCGGCCCCCGGCTGGCGAACCATCACGCCCTTATGCCGTACATACCGGGTGAGACCTTCCTGCCCCAGGCGGTGCAGCGCTTCGCGGATGGTGTTGCGCGAAGCGTTGTAAGCGAGCACCAGGTCCGCTTCTACAAGCGCCTTGCCTGGAAGCAAACGGCCACCAATGATGTCGGCACGCAACTCCAATGTGATGTGGTCTGCCAGGGACAATTCGCTACTCATACTCATTACCTCGCAATTGTTGAACAATCGTCAGTCAATGAGTAATCACTATTCGTGCCACCTGTTTGTACGCGTTGCTGACACGTTGGACGCATCTGCATGCTTATAGAAGTAAAAGTACAGTCACCATCTTATTTACCTTGGTTAAGATGGCGCATCGCCGTGGAGATTTTCAGATGCGCTACTCGCAGGACCATAAAGCCCAGACCCATCAGCGCATTATCAAGGAAGCCGCTGCACGCTTTCGCCGCGACGGTATCGGCGCCACCGGCCTGCAACCTTTGATGAAAGCCCTGGGCCTGACCCACGGTGGCTTTTACTCTCACTTCAAGTCCAAGGACGAGTTGGTGGAGAAAGCCCTGCAAGCGGCCGGTGAGGAAGTCAGTGTCCGTTGCGCGCAGCTTTTCGCCGAAAACCGCCCCCTGGAAGCCTTCATCGACGCCTATCTGTCCGAGTGGCACCGCTCCTCTCCCCATGAGGGCTGCCCGTTGCCTACCATGTCTTCGGAGCTGGGCTTGCGTGGCCAGGCCAGTCCCACCAGCGACGCGGTACTCAATGCGCGACTCGAACAGGTCGAGCACGCGCTGGACACAGAGAATGCCGCCGACCAAAGCCTGATCATCATGTCGACCCTGGTCGGCGCATTGCTGTTGTCACGCAGTGTCGAAAACCCGGAGCTGGCCCGGCAGATCCTCGATGTCACCCGCGAACATCTTAAAAAACAGGTCGAGTGAAGAGCGCCCTTACTTGTAGCGCGAAGCCGCCGTATTCCTGGACAGGTTCGGCCCCATCACGTGGCGCGCGGTAACAAAAGCTTCCCAGTCCGCGGCATCGGGTAGCGAAGGAATGGTGACCAGTTCCCCCTGATCGAACCCGGACAACGCCGCATCGACCATCTCCCCAGCCTCCATGACCATCTCCGCCGGTATGGCACTGGCGTCGATCCCTGAACGCTCCCAGATTTCGGTACGCGTCACACCCGGCAAAACAGCCTGGACCTGAACACCCGAACCATTGAGCTCCGCGTTGAGGGACTGCGTCAGGCTCAGCACGTAAGCCTTGCTCGCACTGTAGGTCGCGTTGAAACGCTCAGGGAACAGGGCAACCACCGAGGCAATGTTAATAATGGCTCCTCTGCCGGCTTGTGCAAAACTCGCCGCGGCCGCCGAGGCCAAACGCGTCACCGCCACCACATTGAGCTGAATCATCCGCTCCAGTTGATCCAGGTCTGCGTCCGCCAAAGTCCCATCGGCCGCAACACCGGCGTTGTTCAGCAGCAGGCTGATACTCGCATCATTGCGCAGGCGCTGCTCGACGCCAATCACATCCGCCTTGAGCGTCAGGTCCGCCTTCAACACCTCCACCTGCACGCCATGCTCAGCCCGCAAGCGCATTGCAGCACTTTGCAGCCGTTGTTCATCGCGAGCCACCAATAGCAAGTCAAAACCACGAGCCGCCAAGCGCTCGGCGTAGATAGCGCCTATGCCAGAAGAAGCCCCGGTAATCAGCGCTGTACCTTTGGACTGAACAGAATTCATAGCCGTACTCCTGGAAGATGCCATAGGAAACCTGGATGCCCCCACTCGCGGAATGCCGAATGGGTTGGCGGATTGATTATAGGCATGATCCAACGACAATATTACACTCGTAATATTTCATTTCAGACAAATGGCGACGTGGCGTCACTTCACAGAGACTCAACCGTCAGACACAAAAAAGGCCGATCGATGACCGGCCCTGCACCCCCATCTACGTATCAGTTCACTGCAACCTTGTCGCGATTCTTGTCCAGGATCGCCTTGCCAATACCCTTGACCTCCAGTAACTCGTCCACCGATGTAAATGGACCATTACTTTCACGATGCGCAACAATCGCCTTGGCTTTGGCCTCACCGATTCCCTGGAGATCTCGCTGTAAGGTCACGGCATCCGCCTTGTTCAAATCAACCTTTGCGGACCCGACCGACGATACCGCCTGCACCGTCGCCGGTGCAGCACCCGCGTCTGTTTTTGCCGCTGGCGCCGCCAGTGCGGTAGTGGAAAGGCTGGTCATCAGGGCGAAAACCAGAGAGTGGAAGTAACCTGTACGCATAAGTGACACTCCATGACATCGTTAGGGAAGAAGCAGCTTTACGAGGCTGCCTCCCAAACCTAGGTCATGGGGCGATTCTGTCAAAAATGTGTCCGTTGCAGAATGTGTAACAATCAGGCGACGGCAAATATCTTTCAGATCGAATCATCCTGTGAAGATCACATCACTCGATTGAGTTGCATGGCTGTGGGACATTTGCTCATCAGGTATCGTCGCCAAAATACCGAAACGAAAACTTGCTACATCGACAACTCGCATCCATACAAGCGCTCCGAAATTCACAAGCCCAGCGTCACTCAAGCCGTGGGTGGGCTCGCCTATTTTTTGGAAAGATAACATTATGGCCAACGTCCCTATTCTGATCACCGGCGGTGCCGGATTCATTGGTTCACCTCTGACAGAATCCTTAATCGTAAAAGGCTATCCGGTCCGAATTCTCGATAACTTGAGCACTGGAAAACGACATAACTTACCAATGGGCAATCCATGGGTGTAATTGATCGAAGGTAATGTCGCCGACGCAGAATTAGTATCACATGCGATGAAAGGCCGTAAGGCAGATCTTTGCATCTAGCGCCGTTATATATGGCAATAACGGTGAAGGAGAGGCCATCAATGATGGACACACCCAAGCTACCATTAAGACCCTATGCCTTGGACAAACTGGCAAGTGAGCACTACTTAGACTTCTATCGTCGGGCACACTCACTCGAACCCACTATATTTCGCTTCTTTAATATATTCGGCCCACACCAAGACCCTTCTTCACCATATTCAGGCGTCATCAGCATCTTTAGCGAGCAAGCACAGAAAGGCTTGCTTCCAGCCTGCTCGTGCTGGCGACATACGACACTCAAGAACCGACAATAGCTGCCTACTACAACGATTTATTTTTCAGACACTACACCAATGAGTGTCGGAATATCAAAACTCCTGAGCGCCCAAAAAAACTAAAATATAAAAGACCGAACAGTACAAAGCCAGAGATACTAGAAACACACCATCCACCTTCATAGGTGGCCCACAGAACTTACTGCACTGCGAACTGCGACCCTGTTCTAACACCTAAACCCTAAGAAATCTAAAGTCATAAAATCAATTTAGCTTGCGCAACCCGTACTTGCCAATGCATACGGGCTACGCAATATTCTAAAACGCTTACAACCAGGCTCCAAAAACCAAATCAAGACACTCAATATCAAGCCCAACTCACTACCACCCAAAACTCAAGGGTCAAGGCGCTTTTGTTGATATATCCAATCGACTATGTCACCGTCTGGCGCATAACCACTCACGGTATCGCGTAATAACTGACGAACCCGTGAGTAATCATCTTGATCGACAGCGTGAAGCAATTCAGCCAATTTTACCTTGAGAACATCCCAAGGCAGATGATCCTCATTAGCACACATGATCATCGGGTGCTGAGTGGCTGCAACATTGTCACCAATCAATAACTCTTCATAAAGCTTTTCACCTGGTCGAAGCCCGGTAAACTCGACAGCTATATCTCCGTGAGGATTTTTCTCTGAGCGTACACTTAACCCTGACAAATGAATCATCTTTTCAGCCAGCTCTACAATCCGTACTGGCTCACCCATATCCAATACAAAAACATCCCCTCCTTGGCCCATGGATCCTGCCTGGATTACCAACTGAGCCGCTTCAGGGATAGTCATGAAGTAACGTGTGATTTTTGGATGGGTAACCGTCAATGGCCCACCCGACTTTATCTGTTTGTGAAAAAGCGGAATTACCGAACCGGAAGACCCCAAGACATTACCAAAACGCACCATTGTAAAGCGAGTCTTGTTTACTTGTGAAACACTGGAACCATCTCCAAATAGAACCGGTGCCAGTTCCTGACTTAGGGCTTGCAGGGTGAGTTCAGCCAAACGCTTAGTGCTCCCCATAACATTGGTGGGGCGAACAGCTTTGTCAGTAGAGATCAATACAAAATTCGCAACACCAACTTGCAACGCAGCCTGAGCGGTATTGAGCGTACCCATGACATTGTTCAGCACACCCTCCGCAATATTGTGCTCCACCATTGGGACATGTTTATATGCTGCGGCATGGTAAACCGTGTTGACATGCCATACTTTCATTACATCACGCAACTTTTCCTGATTGCGTATGGATCCAAGTATTGGTAACACCCTTACCGACAACGACTCACGTAAAACACGCTGCTCCAACTCTGACAAGATGCTATAGAGGTTAAACTCACTGTGCTCGAACAGCAGAAGTAGCCTCGGGCGCTGTGTCAGTATCTGACGACACAGTTCCGAACCGATCGACCCACCGGCACCCGTCACCAATACGACCTGATCTTTAATACAGTGCTCAAGCAAGTCCGACTGAGCAGGCACCGAATCGCGACCGAGCAAGTCGGCGATGTCAACTTCCTGGATGTCATCAACTTTTACCCGCCCGCTCGCCAAGTCCATAAATCCTGGCACGCTACGAACATGTAGAGGAAACCCTTCCAAGAACCCCAAAATCTCTCTACGACGGGCCCGATTTGATGACGGAATAGCCAGTAGAATCTCTTGAGCTCCAGTGGAATCAATCATTTGCTGGATGTGCTTTGGCTTGTAAACCTGAAGGCCTGAAATAACGCGGTCAGCTATTCCGCTATCATCATCAATGAACGCCACCGGTCGCATGACGCGCCCCATCCGTAACGCCGCGACAAGCTGATTGCCCGCTGCACCCGCACCATAAATGGCAACACGAGTGAGCCCGTCATCACGACTCGCAAAAGGAACATGTCGCGCTGCGGCAACCCAATCTCCAAGAAAATACTGACGCATGGCCAAACGCAAGCCACCGACCATCATCAGGCTTAGCCACCAGTAGTTGAATATTATTGAGCGCGGAACAACGCTTTGATGATTGCTATACCAATAAACTACTATTCCCAAAATCAGTGCCGACAGTGTTACTGCCTTGATAATTGCAATCAACGCATCATTGCCAAAATAGCGCATAACTGCTCGATACATACCAAACCGTATGAACAGTGGGATAGCAACGACAGGTGCGCTAACGAACAACCAAGTGTGGTGAGTCAACGGGTTAATGATTTCATCCACCCCCAGGCGCACTACAAATGCCATCCACAGAGCAAGCCAGACCAACAACGTATCGGTGAGGACTTGAAGCAGCCGCTTCTGGCGACGGGGCAAGCCCAGAAGGAACGCTCTCAATCTATCCATAAATCCTCCGAACACCTTACCCACTCCAACATAAATGCCATTGTATGTGTATCTGATAGCCAATGAGTACGCTTCATTAACGCGCTTCCAGCATCCCTGCGTTGTATTTGATCGCCACGATGACCAAAGGAACGTAAGCAACTAGCAATGCAGCAGCCCCATCCAGGATGTCCGTCGTCACGCAATAGGCTAACGGAAGCAACCAAAAGATATTGATTACTCCGACCGCCAACGATACCGGTCGGTGCTTGCCGAGTTGACGTGATGCAAATTGATAGGCGTGACTGCGGTGCGCCTCGTAAACCTTTTCACCTCTAAATAGCCGGCGTATCAATGTCACTGTCGCATCAACGATAAAGACACCGAGCAGAATCAACCAAACCCAGAAGAAATCAGGGTATACAGAAGCCGCCTCCAATGAAAAAATGGCCAGGATGATCCCGAGGAAGCCGCTCCCTGCGTCCCCCATGAAAATTCGCGCCGGAGGGAAGTTCCAGTAGAGAAAGCCAAGCACGGCGAAAGCAAGCAGCAAGGGCCCCCAGACTAACTCAGTGAAACCACTGACCCAATAAAGAAGGGCCGCTGCCAGACAAACCGTTACCGCCTCAATACTGGCAATACCATCGATGCCGTCCATGAAGTTATAAAGATTCAGCATCCAAACCAAGTACAACGCGGCTATAACGTAACCGAACGCCCCAAGATCTAATCGCAGCCCAAACAACGACAATGGTGGCAAACCTGCGACCCAGTACAAAGCCCAACAGGCGGCACTAAAGTGTCCTAGCAATCGCCACCGGGCAGCAATGTGACCATGGTCATCCAAAAAACCCAGCACCGCGATACCCGCTCCCGCGCCGAGCAGACCAACCGTATGTTCCCAAGACAGCAGGTCCTCAAAGGCTAGAAACGGTAGAAATACAAGAAAACTCAATACAATAGCTACCCCTCCGCCTCGGGGCGTGGGGATAGAATGTGAGCTACGATCATTCGGTACATCGATAAGACTATGCGAGAGTGCATAGCTACGAAGTCTCCCAGTCAAAAAAAGAGAACACAGGAAAATAATAGGTAATACGAACCAGACGCTCATGGATTACGGGTTCCTAGATAATGCTTGGCCGTGTTAAGCAATGCATTGTCAACACTTACCGGTGGGATCCAACCTAAGAGTTCTCGATTTTTGCTAATATCAACTTCAAGCGAACCGCAAAGGCGATCTGTTATTTTTTCTTTGCCCAAGAGCCGCGCGATCCCCCTCATCAAGCTCACTGGAAAGGGTAACAGGGTTGCCTTTTTCCCGAGTGCTTTCGCCATCTTCTCCAACAACTCGGGCGTGGACAAGTCCTCCCCGTCACTGACGAGAAATACCTGATTGGCTGCCGCTGGGTGCCTCGTACAAAGAGCAATGAAATCGACGAGATTTTCGAGAGATACAAAACTTCTTTTATTATCAATTGATGAGAATGGAAGAGGTATACCCTTATCAACAAACTTCATCATACTGAGAAAATTTGCTTTAACACCGGGCCCATATACCAATACAGGTCTGATGATCACAACCTCCATGCCCGTTTCGGTGGAAATTTTCAACAAGCCACTTTCGGCCTCAAACTTAGAGATGCCATACTCATCAACTGGCTGTACCGGTCCATCAGCCGTATACTGATTCCCAAGAGTTGTTTCTTCGCCATTAACTTTTATTGAGCTTATGAAAATAAAGCGTTTTACACCAGACGCGGCTGATTGGCTCGCAAGATTCAACGTACCTTCGACATTCACCTTTCGGAACTCAGACAACGGGTCCAACGCAGTTTCAGTCATGACGTGTACGCGCGCCGCCGAGTGAATGACCACGTCAACCCCATCAAGTGCGTGGGTCCAGGACTGCGTTGAATTCAGGTCATCGAACAATACCGAGTCATAAGCCGCGCCTGAAAAAGCAGAACGCGTTCGGGTCGCTACACGGACACTGTATTCTTGACGGTCGGACAGGTAACGTAAAATCGCCCCCCCGACAAACCCTGTCGCGCCGGTCAGCAGTATTTTTTTACTTAAATTTTCCATTCACTCACCGAAACTACAATAGCGCAGAAACTGACTTCATCTCTAAAAATCATGCGAAGTAACCCATCAATCGCTGATTAACAATTGCTGCATCAAAATCATGCTGCGCAATCTTATAGCTCTGTAACCCCATCGTTTCTATCTGGTCTGGATTATTAATGAAATACATCATTTTTTCAGCTAAATCCTTCGCCGACCATGGTGGTACTATAAAGCCGTTAACACCGTTGACGACGGTATCCCTACAGCCTGGCACGTCCGTTGTGATAACCGCTCGACCAACGGCCATTGCCTCCTGAGTACTTCTAGGAACACCTTCCCGGTAGGATGGCAAGACAAACACGCTCGAGTCCGTAATCCAACTCACGACGTCTTCAACATGGCCTCTGTGGTCAACCAATCCTTCATCGATAAGAGAGCGAACGCCGTCGGCATTCAACCCGCCTGGATTAGTTTCATCGAGACCGCCCAACATGACAAACTGAGCGTCAGCACATTGCGCTTTGACTAACCGTGCTGCCTCAACAAATTCATTTACCCCTTTTTCAGCCAACAAGCGCCCGATAAATATGAAGCTAACTGGACTTTTAGGAGGGGTAGAATAAGGATAGTCTGAAAGTTTTAGCCCTATACCACCAAGCACACTAACGGTAGATACTTTTATTCGATATCGCTCAACCAGGTCGGCACAATCGTCTTTATTCAAAAACACCAAGCGTTCAAGAAACGGAAAGGATGCCCTGTAAAGAAAAACCTGTATTTTCTTTAACAATCTAGCCTTTAACGAGGCGCCACCTGGCTGCTCCGTAAAGACATAACCGAGGCCCTCGAGCATTGCCAAACGGCGCTTTACCCCTGCCAACTTAGCGGCTAGGGTTCCAAAAATCACTGGCTTCGCGAAATAGCTAAATACAATATCAGGTGCAATATGCTTTAGTTGCCTGGATAACTTAAAAGTATTGACAAGATCACCTAACGGGTTCAACCCGGCACGACTAAATTCATAGTCTACCGGCTCGGCCCCAAGCTGCCTGACTTTAGCTCGTGTATCAGTGTCATAATCAAGAGCAAAAGCGAATACTTGATGACCTTCTTTCACCAGCGCTCCGATCAAATCAGCTCGAAATCCGAGAACACAAGCTGCCGTCGTTCCAACTAATGCTATTTTCATTTGACCCAACATCCATTAAAGTCTCGACAGGCTCACAATGGACTTATCCATAATCACAATGCAGCTAGCCCGTTACCCTACCAAAACATGAAACACGAAGCTCATGCACGGAGATCAATACAAGCAAGATAGCATGCCTGCTTTCATGGAGCGATGCTAACCGAGCGCCTGACCCGCAATGCACTCAAGATTGATACAGCTCAATCCATCTCTTGACAACCCTATCCAGAGAATAGTTATCAATCACCCGCTGCCTTGCTCGCTGCCCCATTGCCGTCGCCGATGCCGGATCCATGTTGAGCCCCGATCGTATAGCCTTCGCCAACTCATCTGAATCGCCCGGGGGCACTAAAATCCCCTGATCACCTATCACTTCCTTTACCCCGCCGCAGTCGGAAGCTACAACAACTCTCTCTGCTGACATCGCTTCAGCAACAACGAGACCAAATCCTTCCCACAGAGACGAAAGCACATAGATGTCAGCAGCACCGTAAAAATCTGCGACATCATCTCTTACGCCGAAAAATTTGATTCGTTGGGAAACACCCAGATTATTCGCAAGAGCGACCAGCGTCTCTCTCAGCCCTCCATCGCCAACAATCCAAAGTTTCAAACTACTGTCGTTTTTGCACAAGGTTGCGAAAGCATGGAGTAACCCAGGATAGTTTTTCGCCTCCGCGAAGCGCCCCACAGCAAGAATAACTTTCTCACCAAGTTGTATACCTTCTCTATCCCGAATGGCTACACGTAACGACTCGTTAAACGTAAACCTGTCAGTATCAATTCCGTTAGGGATCATCAGCATCTGACCGGGCTTGATGGCCCCCTTCGCCTCAAATGCCTCAACGGCATCCCGACTGACGTTCGTGGTGACATCGGCAAGAAAGTTTGTGGCTCGATAAGCCAACATCCTCATCCGCCCACCCTCATTTGTATTATGGGCGGTACATACCAACCGCGGAATATAGGTCACGCCCCTCACAAGCCTAGCCAACAGATTGGCATGAACCATATGGCTGTGAACCACATCCGGCTTGAAGGCTTTAATAGTCTTTCGCAAAAGAAAGAAGCTTCGCGCAAGACTGGAAAATGACTTGGTAGTTTGAAAACCCACTGTTTTAAGTGTGGTATTGGTAGGCAATAATGCTGCGCCCCCTGTTAGATAGGCTACCAGGACTTGGTGATTCTCTGAATCAAGACGTTGAGCCAAGTCCAGAACCTGGCGTTCGGCGCCACCCACATCCAAACTGGTAATGAAAAATAATATTCTCATGAGAACCTATTGAGCAACGCGTAAAAATAGCATTGAACGGAACGAAGCACGTATTTAGCCTTAAACAAAAGCTTATTTTCTCGGGCTATTTGCGCCCAGTAAAAAGTTAAAAACCCTTTCGGATTCCGCCTCAAATTAGAAGAAAAGTTCTTAGAATAGCCATCCTCAAGATAATCACAGAGATAAATAGCGGTATTTCCATAATAATAAATACTCCCTTCATCACCAATTTTATTCCAAACATATAACTCCGGAACGAACCGCTCACCAGCAATCACGGGGAACGCATTATTTAACAAAGCTTCAACTTTGAAAACGTAGGCAAGATCACCTTTGAAAAAATGACCAGCCTCGGTAGGACTCATAACAACCGGGGTGTCAGAGCAATCGACATCACGACCAATAAATCGCATATCAAAATACGCCCGGCGATAACAAAGACCGACAACATTCTCATCACTGACATGAGATAAGGCATCAATTACACACTCAACAGCCCGAGAAACCAACGAATCATCACTATCAACTATGAAAACCCATGGTGCATTCGCATTTCGTGCCCCTAAGTTTAGAGCAACATGCTTTCCTGAGTTAGCTTGGTGCAAAACACGCATTTTAAACGGTGCAATATGAGAATACTCAAGCAGCAGGCGCTGTGTTTCGTCTTGGCTTCCATCATCGATAACCAACCACTCGAAGTTCTTGCACGTTTGAGCACAGAGACTTTCGTACAAGCGAGGCAAGGTCATTGCACGATTATAAGTCGGAGTCAAAATTGTTATCACACGCCCTCCTTATTCTGATATTTATTTTTCCCTTCAAATACAACTGTGAACAATGCAAAAAACAAGCATATTTCAGCTATTACAAATCCCATTACAACCCCATCGACACCATACCAAACCGACATGATCGCAGCCAAGAGCATAGACATTATCGAAGAAGACATCATAAGGAAGCTGGTCACTTTATCCCTTCCCATCGGAATCAGCATACAGAGACCCAATGCCTGGTTGGCCAACCTGAATGGAATAATCCAAACAAACGTTTTCAAAATATCGCTGGCAACCATGAAACCTGCGCCTAGCACCTTTAAAATCAAAAAGTCCCCGATGAAAAATATTAGCCCTGCCGCCACAACACCAGCAACAAACATCCCGACTACAATCATCCACGACAACCGCATAGTATTGCCTTGCGAGAATTGAAATTGACGATTCAGATAGGGATAGAGGCCAATCAAAATCGGATTCACAAAACCAACAAAGCCTCGAATAATCTTCTCGGCTGGAACATAAGAGGCTACCGCAATATGCCCTGAAGTCGCCCCCACCAAAGACGGCCCCGCACTCATAAGTATGTTACTCGAACTTTTGTATACAAAAACATGAAAGCCCAGCTTAATCTGATGTAATCCACCGACAAAACTCAGATAAAACCTTCCAACCTTGCTGACACACATCACATTACCGACCAATGTATTCAGCAAACCGAACCCTGCCATAATACCAAGTGCTAATACCGCGTCTTGCTCCCCTCGTATGAAAACATACAACAAAAACAAACCAACAAAACGCAAAGTAACTTCAACTACAACTACAACAGTGATTTTTTCCAACCCTTGAAAAAACCAAAATGGGCTGAACCCAAATGCTAGAAAATACAAAAACCCCATAAAAACCAATTCACGGTCATAAAATACCGATCCCTGTACTAGAAAAACAATCACCCCTACCATGGACACAACAAAAAAAATCATCAACTTCGCAGAAAGAACCTCGCCAAAGATGCGCGCAAGCGCGCCCCTTTCATCGCGAGCGATAGCAATCTGTCGCGACCCACTTAAGGAAAACCCATACTCAACGAGCAGTGATGTTAGTAAAGCGACAGATTGGATAAGCACCACCTTCCCATACTCCTGCACTCCAAGGGCCCGCGCCAGCACTGGAATTTCGAGTATAGGAATCAAGTACCCACAAAGCTGCGCAAAAAAAAGCAACCCCATATTTTTCAACAGACGTTTCAAATTTAAACTCTCTGTAATCCAAGGCCATGTAAGTCATTATTTATTTCGCCAGGCTTCATATTTGACAAGCGAGACAACCAAGATAGCATAACGGCCCAATACCCCCACTCAGACATCTCCGAACTTAGAGGGTGAAACAACAACACAAAACAAAAACATAAAACGCCAAGGAAAGCGGCAACCCTATAATAAATACTGGATCCACGCGCCGCAGCCCCCTCCCATTCTCGTAAAACAAATACAACTATTGGCGACATTATAACTATTAGAAGTCCAACACCGCCTAGCACCCCAAGATCGCCCAAGACTGCCAAGTAGGTATTATGCACTACCATAGGTTCATCATTGACCAATGAAGTAGAACTCCCGAAACCACATCCCAAAGGAAGACAGGCTTCTGCATTTATAACACCATCGGCAATCATTTTTGCTCGAATGGGGTCACCCTCAAACAACCTGTTGATCACCAAAAAGGAATCACCAGTTACAACCTGATAAATCACCTCCGAATTAAAAACAACTACCACACAAGCCAAAACAGCAATAATAGACGCCACACACATGAATCGACCAGTCTTTAGTATAAACTGCAGCACTGCAAACACAGCGACTATTACTGAGAACCACAGAAACCCGGTACGACTTGAATCAGCCAATAGCAAATATACTGCGCCCAGTATTATCAATATAGAACTCACACATTTAAAAAATGGACGAGTACAAACTCCAGCAATAATGAAAGAAACAAAAAAAGCACTGGTTTTCCAGAGGACGCCAGGAAACGCAAATACGCTCCCCTGCCGCCCATCTCCTAGCAAGATATAATAATCTGGAAATACATACTTACAGAGAAGAAAAACACACAGCCCGACCAATGTAACAACCGCCGATATGCGGTACAGTTGATCGATACTCAGACACTGCGAACTCTTAAAGATCACAATCATCACAGCATATATAACCAGATACTTTAAAGCCTGATAAGCTGTATATTCATCGGTATTGGTCAAACTGGCGACTAAAAGCGATACGATTAGAACTAAAAAACCGAACGAAACACCGATCAACGCCCAATCAGACCTCAGCTTGCTCCATCCACCAGACAAAAGACCGACACAAAGCACGCCCCCCCAAAGCCCCCAGTAACCCGCTGGAGTAATAATATTTCTCAAATCACCTAACACGATCAATACACATGAGAACAACACAATAAAAAAAGGTATTACTTTTACACCCATCATTTCAACCTCGTCACCCTTGTACCAAGCACACGACAACTTTACTCACAGCATGAAATATGGCGTACACCAACATACAGCAGTGATGTAGTCTCATCTGGATTCGTCTTTGGGAGTTCTGCCCCCCCCTCCAAAAAATTAGCTTGTCCTAGAGCCCCCCCCAAAAAAACGATTGGGATTATACGAGCAGTGGGAGAGGATCCGAACAGCACCGTGTCGGAAATCATACTGGCCGGCCGGTAACTCGACCGGCCAACCAGGACGCTGCCTGATCAATCGGGTTCACACCCTCCCGAAAAACACTATGTTGCCATTTCTGACAACACTCCCCCCCAGAAAGGCTGGCGACACCCCTCAAGCGAGTGGGCGGGGGGTTGAGTGTTTTTTATCCAAGAGGTAAAGGACAAGAGCAATCCCCACACCAGCCATCAAACCCAATATTAGACCCAGAGCAGCTATCAGCGCCTTTTTCGGTTTGACTGGTGAATCAGGGCGCTCAGCAACACCGTCTTGCCTGTAAACCGAAATATCGGGCTTATTGACTTCAAGCTCTTTGTAAAGATCATATTTTGACTGAAGTCTACGCAGGTCTGTCACGAATGGGTCGTCGGACTCACGTCGCTCCAGGTTCTCAATTTCTGCCTTGAGTGCCTTTGAACCGCGCATATAAAGAACTTGCCCATCCATACTTCCAGCTAACTCAACGGCGGGATTACCCGTGATGATCGGCGGCTTCTCCAGACCAATGGCCTCCGCCACGCGCAATGCTTCCCGCAATCGGGTCATAGAGTCCTGACGGAGCTTCAGACTACGTTCGCGCAAAGAATCAATTTGCTGAGAAAGGTTACGTGCATGGACGGCACTTTCGCTGGAAACGTCCTTATATATTTCAGCCTTGGCCATCACGGACGCATGATCAACATAAGCCTTAGCCCAACTCAACGCTTCATCGGGGCTATCATTTTCCATAACAACATAGGCTCTATCACCAGCATCTTCTGTCGGAAGCTTAACTTGCAATTTTTTTAGGTAGCGAAAATACAGCGAATCTTGCCCCCCCTCGTGCTCATCATCAGAAAGCGACGGTAAATAGACACTTTTGAAAAAATCCTGATGAAGAGTTTCCGAGTCGAGTGATCGTAGAAATACCTGGTATACATCCTTGACCTTCAAGGGCTCCAGATCAGAATCCTGTGTGCGGCCGTAATTGATACTAGCAATGTCATTTGCTGTGGGCGGCACCAAAAAAATCTTGGCCTCATAAACTGGCTTAGCTGTATACGCATACACAGCCGCCACCAATGTGGTCACCAATGCAATACTTAAAACAAGCCACTTTCGTTTCCAGAGCGAGCGTACCAATGCCTGGAGATCAATCTCCGAACTGCTGCAAGCCCCTGCCGAACTACTTTGCATACCTTTCTCGCCCTTCTATTCAGTACAACGCACCACTCACGTGATGCGCGCGTTTACTTAAACTCATGCACATCTGAATGGAAGAACGATTATTTACATGCCGCGCTTTCATCAGAGACTTATTGTAACAGCGGAGTACACAAGCTCCGCGCCGTTAAGCAATTCAGATTAGATTATTTTATGTGCGAAGCCGTCATTGACATGGCTATTTTTTTCTGAAAACACTGAACCTGAGCCAGGTGAGAATCGAGCCAATCAACATACCGGCAAGCAGGGAACTCCCGATGAATACCGAGATAGGAAGGAAAGGCGTCGACCAGCCAAAAAGCTGCAGACTAGAGGGTTCCTGATTCTCCAAAAAAAACGCAAGCACCATAAGTCCAAAAACCAGAATACAAGCGACTCCCCCCCAACGCATCAATACCGACATTCCCTCACCTCCTACCTAACTAAAGCCCTTCATCCTCTTCCTCATTCACGCGATCCCTAAGCTCTTTACCCGGCTTGAAATGAGGAACGAATTTCCCATCCAGACTGACGGACTGGCCAGTCTTCGGATTACGGCCTACGCGAGGTGCACGGTAGTGCAGGGAGAAGCTACCAAAACCACGGATCTCGATACGATCGCCGGTAGCCAGGCATTGGGACATTTGTTCAAGCATGGTCTTGATGGCCAGTTCCACATCCTTGGATGAGAGCAGCCCTTGATGGGTGACAATTCGTTCGATCAACTCCGACTTCGTCATATTTTTCCCTTCTTTTTCAAGCAGCTAGATCAGCGCTTCAAAGGTTTTAGCATGCCCGAAGGAATTTGAACAGCCCAGGCATTGACTTATCTGCGCTACCGCTCATCCACCAAAAAATGGACACGGTTCGGGTGCAGGGCCGGGCCGACACAGGCGACACATCCCGCACACTCACCTGCAGACAACCAATATGGTCCGCGTCAGATACCCCGCGGGATTCCAGCCAAATGGATAGTCCTCACCCTCCTCCTTGGCATCACTGGACCTGACAACAACCTTATACCCTGCCTCCTTGCACTCCCTCTCGGCTCGCTTGTAGCACTTGTCCCACCCCGAGCCCAACCCTGAACAATCGATCTCGATCCCGCTGACACCACGCACTGCATGGGTCTTCACATTGGTGGTGCAGCCTGTCACAGCCAGCACAACAAGTACGAAAACGAACCTGCTCATTCACATCCTTAGACCGGGCAGCCGCCCGATTGCCGTTGGCTTCAGGTAAGCCTAGCCCAAACAAAGGGATGTTCCGTCAAAGAAAAGACAGCATTTCAAGGAGTTGGTTTCAATGATTGCCAACTACACACTCAAAACCACAAATCGCAGGCACAAAAAAGGACGACCGAAGTCGCCCTTTTTTACAGAAAGTCAGAACTTAGTTCTGTTTTTCCGCTTGTGCAGCACGCAGCAGGTCACCCAGGGTGGTGGCTACTGGAGCATCCGAAGCTACTGGCTTGTCGCGCAGGCTCTGGATGGCTTCTTTCTCGTCTTCAACGTCTTTCGACTTGATCGAGAGCTGGATTACACGGCTCTTACGATCAACGCTGATGATCTTGGCTTCTACTTCTTCGCCTTCTTTCAGAACGTTACGTGCATCTTCGATGCGGTCACGGCTGATTTCGGAGGCTTTCAGAGTCGCTTCGATATCGTCGGCCAGAGTGATGATGGCGCCTTTAGCGTCAACTTCTTTCACGATGCCCTTAACGATTGCGCCTTTGTCGTTCTCTTGAACGTACTCGGAGAACGGATCGCTTTCCAGCTGCTTGATACCCAGGGAGATACGCTCGCGCTCTGGGTCAACCGACAGGATAACGGTGTCCAGCTCGTCGCCCTTCTTGAAACGACGTACGGCTTCTTCGCCCACTTCGTTCCAGGAGATGTCGGACAGGTGAACCAGGCCGTCGATGCCGCCGTCCAGACCAATGAAGATACCGAAATCGGTGATCGACTTGATGGTGCCGGAGATTTTATCGCCCTTGTTGAACTGGCCAGAGAAATCTTCCCATGGGTTAGATTTGCACTGCTTGATGCCCAGGGAGATACGACGACGCTCTTCGTCGATGTCCAGAACCATGACTTCCACTTCGTCGCCGACTTGTACGACTTTCGAAGGGTGGATGTTCTTGTTGGTCCAGTCCATTTCGGAAACGTGTACCAGGCCTTCAACGCCTTCTTCCAGCTCAGCGAAGCAGCCGTAGTCGGTCAGGTTGGTTACACGAGCGGTAACGCGAGTGCTTTCTGGGTAACGGGCTTTGATAGCAACCCATGGATCTTCGCCCAGTTGCTTGAGGCCCAGGGAAACACGATTGCGCTCGCGATCGTACTTCAGAACCTTGACATCGATCTCGTCGCCAACGTTGACGATTTCGGAAGGATGCTTGATACGCTTCCAAGCCATGTCGGTAATGTGCAGCAGGCCATCGACGCCACCCAGATCGACGAATGCGCCGTAATCGGTGAGGTTCTTGACGATACCTTTGACTTGTTGGCCTTCCTGCAGGGATTCCAGCAGAGCTTCACGCTCGGCGGAGTTCTCGGCTTCCAGGACACTGCGACGGGAAACGACAACGTTGTTGCGCTTCTGGTCCAGCTTGATGACCTTGAATTCCAGCTCTTTGCCTTCCAGGTGCGTGGTGTCGCGCACTGGACGAACGTCAACCAGAGAACCTGGCAGGAACGCACGGATGCCGTTAACGTCGACAGTGAAGCCGCCTTTAACCTTACCGTTGATAACGCCCTTGACCACTTCTTCGGCTGCGAAGGCTGCTTCCAGAACAATCCAGCATTCAGCGCGCTTGGCTTTTTCACGGGACAGCTTGGTTTCACCAAAGCCGTCTTCAACCGAGTCCAGAGCAACGTGAACTTCGTCACCGACGTTGATGTTCAGTTCGCCAGCGTCGTTGTAGAACTGCTCAAGCGGGATGAGTGCTTCAGACTTCAGGCCAGCGTGAACGGTTACCCAGCGAGCTTGGTAATCGATATCAACGATAACACCGGTGATGATGGAGCCTGCCTGAAGGTTCAGGGTTTTTAGGCTTTCTTCAAAGAGTTCCGCAAAGCTTTCGCTCATTTTAATTCCTGTCGATAAGGGCGAAGAATACGCCCATCTCCACACCCCAGACGGTGTGGGTTAGTTTCATTTAAAAGAAGCACCGCAGGACTATGACTGGTCCCCTACGGCCTTCTTGGTCACCCGGCGATATCGCGAAGGGTGATTTCGCTCATGATGCGTTCCAGCACCTGATCGATGGACAACTCCGTGGAATCCAGCTGAATCGCGTCGACCGCCGGCTTGAGCGGGGCTACCGCTCGCTGGGTGTCGCGCTCATCGCGCACACGGATCTCATCTAGCAGACTCGACAGACTAACACCCTCGACTTTGCCCTTCAACTGCAAATATCGACGACGCGCCCGTTCCTCGGCGCTGGCGGTCAGAAAAATCTTCAACGGCGCATCGGGAAACACCACCGTGCCCATGTCCCGACCGTCGGCTACCAGGCCCGGCGCTTCCTGAAAAGCGCGCTGACGCTGCAACAGCGCCTCACGGACCGCGGGCAGCGCGGCAACCTGGGAGGCACCGGCACCGGCGGTTTCGGTACGGATGGCGTCGCTGACTTCATCGCCTTCCAGAATGATTCGCTGCAACTGACCGTCCGTCGCCGCGATGAACTGCACATCCAGATGAGCGGCCAGTTTCTTGAGCAACTCTTCATTGGTCAGGTCGACACCATGATTACGCGCCGCGAACGCCAGCAAACGGTACAGCGCACCGGAATCCAGCAGATTCCAGTTCAGGCGCCTGGCCAGCATCCCGGCGATGGTGCCCTTGCCGGAACCGCTAGGTCCGTCGATGGTGATGACAGGAGCAATATTGATCACGACTGGGCCTCTTGGGCAACGCGGATTCCAACCTGGGTACACAGCGCCAGGAAGTTCGGGAAGGACGTCGCGACGTTGGCGCAGTCATGGATGCGAATCGGCGCATTGGCGCGCAAGGACGCAACACTGAACGCCATGGCAATCCGGTGATCGCCGTGGCCATGCACTTCGCCGCCGCCGATCTGGCCGCCATCGATGATGATGCCATCCGGCGTGGGTTCGCACTTGACGCCCAGTGCCAACAGGCCATCCGCCATGACCTGGATACGATCCGACTCCTTGACCCGCAACTCTTCAGCACCACGCAGAATGGTCCGACCCTCAGCGCAAGCCGCCGCAACGAACAGCACCGGGAACTCGTCGATCGCCAAAGGAACCAGCGCTTCCGGAATCTCGATACCTTTGAGTCTAGCCGCTCGCACGCGCAGGTCAGCCACAGGTTCGCCACCGACTTCACGCTGGTTTTCCAGGGTAATGTCTGCCCCCATCAAGCGCAGGATATCAATCACGCCGGTACGGGTCGGGTTGATGCCGACATGCTCCAGCACCAGCTCCGAACCCTCGGCAATCGAGGCCGCCACCAGGAAGAAGGCGGACGAGGAGATATCACCCGGCACTTCGATGTGAGTCGCGGTCAGCTTGTGGCCGGACTCGACCGAAGCGGTTGCCCCGTCAACGCTGACCGGATAACCGAAGCCGCGCAGCATGCGCTCGGTATGGTCGCGGGTCGGCGCCGGCTCGGTCACCGTGGTCTTACCATCGGCATACAGCCCCGCCAGCAACAGGCATGACTTCACCTGGGCACTGGCCATCGGCATGGTGTAGGTCAGCCCCTTGAGCTTGTGGCCACCGCGAATGATCATCGGCGGACGACCTTCAGCAGCGGTTTCGATCACGGCGCCCATTTCACGCAGCGGGTTGGCGACGCGATTCATCGGGCGCTTGGACAGCGATGCGTCACCGGTCAGAGTGCTGTCGAAGCTCTGCGCAGCCAACAGGCCAGACAGCAGACGCATCGAGGTGCCGGAGTTACCTAGGTAGATCGGACCAGGTGCCGGTTTCAGGCCATGCAGGCCAACCCCGTGAATGGTCACACGGCCATGGTGCGGGCCTTCGATCACCACACCCATGTCGCGGAAAGCCTGCAAGGTTGCCAGGGCGTCTTCGCCCTCAAGAAAACCTTCGACTTCGGTCACGCCTTCAGCCAGGGAGCCGAGCATGATCGAACGGTGGGAAATCGATTTATCGCCCGGTACACGAATCCGCCCAGTCAGGCGGCCACCAGGTTGTGCCAGGAAAATCAGGTCGTTGGAATTCATAGCGTCCACATAGGCCCGACGGGCCAGGATTTTACTGAAATGCTCGCGGGCAACCCGGGCGCGAGTGAATACGCCCAGCAATTGATGCCCATCCCCTGCATCGACCGCGTCGCGCAAGGCGTCGAGATCGCTGCGAAATGTATCGAGTGTACGCAGGACAGCCTCGCGGTTAGCGAGGAAGATGTCGTGCCACATGACCGGGTCGCTACCGGCGATTCTTGTGAAATCGCGGAAACCGCCCGCAGCGTAACGGAAGATCTCAAGATTTTCATTGCGCTTGGCCAACGAGTCGACCAGGCCGAACGCAAGCAGATGCGGCAGATGGCTGGTCGCTGCCAGCACTTCGTCATGACGCTCGACCTGCATGTGCTCGACATCGGCGCCCAGTTCGCGCCACAGCCGGTCGACCACCGCCAGGGCTGCCGGATCGGTCTGCTCCAGAGGCGTGAGAATCACTTTGTGTCGACGGAACAGCTGGGCATTGGAGGCTTCTACCCCGCTCTGCTCGGATCCGGCAATCGGATGCCCGGGAACGAAGCGTGCCGGCATGCCGCCAAACGCCTCGGTCGCGGCGCGCACCACATTGCCCTTGGCGCTGCCGACGTCCGTCAGGATCGCCCCGCCCAGCTCCATGCCTGCCAGCAACGCCAGCAGTTTTTCCATGGCCAGGATCGGTACCGCCAACTGAATCACATCGGCGCCGACACAGGCAGCAGCGAGATCGTCTTCACAACGATCCACCACCCCCAACTCGACCGCCAGCTTTCGCGATTGCGGATCAAGATCGACCCCCACCACTTCACGGCACAGCCCGCTTTCACGCAAGCCCTTGGCAAAGGATCCACCAATCAAGCCGAGACCGACCACCACCAGGCGACCGATCACAGGTACAGCAGGTTGCACGGCAATCACATCAACCACGAGCCAGGACCTTGCTCAGCGCCTCGAGGAAGCGCTTGTTTTCCGCTGGCAGGCCAATGGTGATGCGCAAGTGATTCGGCATCCCGTAGTTGGCCACCGGACGCACGATCACACCTTCGTGCAGCAGCCCCTGGAAGATCGGCGCAGCGACCTGCCCCAGGTCCACGCAAATGAAGTTGCCCCTGGAAGGAATCCAGCCCAGGCCCAATTCACGAAAACCCGCTTCAAACTGCTGCATGCCGGATTCGTTCAGGCGACGGCTTTCAGCCAGGTACTCTTCGTCTTTCAATGCCGCACAGGCCGCTGCCAGCGCCAGGCTGTTCACGTTGAATGGCTGACGAACGCGGTTCAATACATCGGCAACCACCGCGGTCGACAAGCCGTAACCCACGCGCAACGCCGCCAGGCCGTAGGCCTTGGAGAAGGTGCGGGACACCAGCAGGTTCGGGTAGGCCGCGAGGAAGTCCAGGCCATCGGGCAGATCACTGCCTTCGGCGTACTCGATGTAGGCCTCGTCCAGCACCACCAGTACACGCTCAGGCACGTCCTGCAGGAACTCGTCCAGCGCCTCGGCACTGAACCAGGTCCCGGTCGGGTTGTTCGGGTTGGCGATAAACACCACGCGGGTGTTGCTATCGATAGCCTCCAGCATGGCCGGCAGGTCATGCCCCCAGTCCCTGGCCGGAATCACTCGCGCATCAGCGCCCACCGCCTGGGTAACGATCGGATAGACCGCAAATGCATGCTCACTGAACACTGCGTTGAGGCCCGGCGCCAGGTAGGCACGTGCGACCAGCTCCAGAATGTCGTTGGAGCCATTGCCCAGCGTCACCTGATCGAGCTCGACCCGGCATTGCTCAGCCAGGAGGGTCTTGAGGGCAAAGCCATTGCCGTCCGGATAACGGGTCAGCTCGGCCAGCTCGTCGCGAATCGCCGCCAGCGCCTTGGGACTGGCCCCCAGCGGGTTTTCGTTGCTCGCCAGCTTGACGATGCCGGCCGGATCGATGCCCAGCTCACGAGCCAGTTCGTCCACGGGCTTGCCCGGAACGTAAGGCGAAAGTTGTTGCACGCCCGGCTGTGCCAGAGCGAGGAAGTCGCCACTCATTGTTAACGCCCTTAGAGAACTGCTTTGGGGTAGGAACCCAACACTTTAAGTGCCACTGCTTCCTGACTGATTTTCTCCAGCACACCTTTTACCAGCGGATCGCGGTGGTGGCCGACGAAGTCGATGAAGAACACATAGGTCCACTTACCACTGCGCGAGGGACGGGTCTCGATACGCGTCAGGTCGATGCCGTTGTCATGGAATGGCACCAGCAATTCGTGAAGCGCGCCCGGCTTGTTGCTCATCGACACGATGATCGACGTCTTGTCGTCGCCGGTCGGTGGCACTTCCTGGTTACCGATCATCAAGAATCGCGTGGAGTTATCCGGGCGATCCTCGATTTTCTCGGCCAGGCGGGTCAGGCCGTACAAGCCCGCGGCCATGTCACCGGCAATCGCTGCCGAATTCCACTCACCCTTGACCCGCTTTGCCGCTTCAGCGTTGCTCGATACCGCCACGCGCTCGACGTTCGGGTAATGGGCATCCAGCCATTTACGGCACTGCGCCAGGGACTGGGCATGGGAGTAAATTCGACTGATGCTGTCGGTCTTGGTGTTTTCACCGACCAGCAAATGGTGGTGAATACGCAACTCGACTTCGCCACAGATGACCATGTCGTGCTCGAGGAAGCTGTCGAGGGTGTGGTTGACAGCACCCTCGGTGGAGTTTTCCACCGGCACCACGCCAAAGTTCACCGCACCGGCCGCCACTTCACGGAACACTTCGTCGATCGCCGCCATCGGCTTGCTGATCACCGCGTGACCGAAGTGCTTCATGGCCGCCGCCTGGGTGAAGGTCCCCTCGGGGCCGAGGTAAGCCACTTTCAGCGGCTGCTCGAGCGCCAGGCACGAGGACATGATTTCGCGGAACAACCGCGCCATCTCTTCGTTACCCAGCGGCCCCTGATTGCGCTCCATGACGCGCTTGAGCACCTGAGCCTCACGCTCAGGACGATAGAACACCGGCACTTCGCCTTCGGCCAGCGAGGCCATCTTTACTCGCGCGACTTCCTGGGCGCAGCGTGCACGCTCACTGATCAGCTCCAGGACCTTCTCGTCCAGAGCATCAATGCGCAGGCGCAGTGCCTTGAGTTCTTGCTCAGACATTAGCCATGTTCCTTCTCGAACTCTGCCATGTACGAAACCAGCGCATTGACGGCGTTGATATCGACGGCGTTGTAGATAGAGGCACGCATGCCGCCTACCGAACGGTGACCCTTGAGATTCAACAAGCCGCGAGCCTCGGCACCCACCAGGAACGGCTTGTCGAGACGATCGTCAGCCAGACGGAACGGCACGTTCATCCACGAGCGGTCAGCCTTGTTGATCGGGTTGCTGTACAGGCCGCTGGCATCAATGAAGTCGTACAGAGTGCGCTGCTTGACGTCGTTGAGCTTGCCGATGGCCTCTACACCACCTTGCTCCTTCAACCACTCGAATACCAGACCGGACAAGTACCAGGCCAGGGTTGGCGGGGTGTTGTACATCGAGCCGTTGTCAGCCGCGACCTTGTAGTCAAGCATGGTCGGACACAGCGAACGGGCGTGGCCCAGCAGGTCTTCACGCACGATATTGACGACGATACCGCTCGGACCGATGTTTTTCTGCGCACCGGCGTAGATCATGCCGAAACGCGACACATCGATCGGGCGCGACAGAATGTCCGAAGACATGTCGGCCACCAGCGGCACATCACCGGTTTCCGGGACCCACTGGAATTCCAGACCGCCGATCGTTTCGTTCGGCGCGTAGTGCACGTAGGCCGCGTCTTGCGACAGCTTCCATTCGTTCTGACCGGGGATTGCGAAATAGTCGTAAGGCTTGGCGGTAGCAGCAACGTTGACGCGGCCAAAACGCGAGGCTTCTTCGATGGCTTTCTGCGACCAGATACCGGTATCGATATAGTCGGCCGAGCCGTTTTCCGGCAACAGGTTCAGAGGGATCTGAGCAAATTGCTGGCTGGCGCCGCCTTGCAGAAACAGCACTTTATAGTTCGAGGGGATATTCAGCAGATCACGCAGATCCTGCTCGGCCTTGGTGGCAATGGACACGAACTCATCACTGCGATGGCTCATTTCCATGACCGAGAGGCCTTTACCATGCCAGTCGAGCAACTCGGACTGGGCACGCAACAGGACAGCTTCAGGCAGCGCAGCGGGACCTGCGCAGAAGTTATAGGCTCGTTTGCTCACATCCACTCTCGCTATGCAATCACGGTAGCGGACAGAGCAAACACTCTGCCCTGCTACGATTTGGTTAGTCTTGCGGCTCTTCTTCGTCAGCTGCGTCGGCTTGCTGGCTTTCAACACCGTCATCCGGCTCGGCACCGGCATCGAGTACGACACCGTCAAGCTCAGCACCCTCTTCGCCTTCCAGCTCTTCGCCTTCGACTTCCGACGGTTCCTGAACCCGCTCCAGGCCTACCAGCGTTTCATCGCCGGCCAGCTTGATCAGGGTCACGCCCTGGGTGTTACGACCCAGGCTCGACACTTCGTCAACCCGGGTACGCACCAGGGTCCCCTGGTCGGAAATCAGCATGATTTCCTCACCGTCGAGCACCTGGACTGCACCGACCAGACGGCCGTTACGGTCGTTGCTGACCATGGCGATAACGCCCTGGCCGCCACGCTTGTACTCAGGGAACTCGGTGATGGCGGTACGTTTACCGAAACCACGCGCGGAAGCCGTGAGGATCTGGCTGCCTTCTTCCGGGATCAGCATGGAAATCAGTTTCTGGCCTTCCGGCAGGCGCATGCCACGCACACCACGAGCGGTACGGCCCATGGCACGTACGTCGGACTCTTTGAAGCGAGTGACCTTGCCGCCGTCGGAGAACAGCATGACTTCACGCTCGCCATCGGTAATGGCAGCGCTGATCAATACGTCGCCTTCATCCAGCTCCAGCGCGATCAAGCCAACGCTGCGCTGACGACTGAAGGATTCCAGCGGGGTCTTCTTCACGGTGCCATTAGCGGTCGCCATGAAGATGTAGTGACCTTCGGTGTATTCCTCGACCGGCAGCATGGTGGTGATGTACTCACCGTCATCCAGCGGCAGCAGGTTGACCAACGGACGACCACGGGCAGCGCGGGAGGCTTCCGGAATTTCGTAGGTTTTCAGCCAGTAGACCTTACCCTTGCTGGAGAACAGCAGCAGCGTGGTGTGGCTGTTGGCGACCAGCAGGTGAGCAATGTAGTCCTCATCCTTGACGCCGGTTGCCGACTTGCCTTTACCGCCACGACGCTGGGCCTGGTACGCAGCCAATGGCTGGGTCTTGGCATAGCCACCGTGGGAAATGGTCACGACGCGCTCTTCTTCCGGGATCATGTCACCCAGGGTCAGGTCCAGGCGCGCATCCAGAATTTCGGTGCGGCGCACATCGCCGTATTCGGCACGGATCACTTCCAGCTCTTCGCGGATCACTTCCATCAGGCGCGTGGCGCTGTTGAGGATGCGGATCAGCTCGCCGATCTGGTTGAGGATCTCTTGATACTCGGCCAGCAGTTTTTCGTGTTCCAGGCCGGTCAGGCGGTGCAGACGCAGCTCCAGAATGGCTTGCGCCTGCTCTGGCGACAGGAAGTACTTGCCTTCGCGCAGACCGTATTGCGGGTCGAGGTTTTCCGGACGGCAGGAATCCGCACCGGCACGCTCCACCATCGCCACCACGGCGGACGACTCCCAAGGCGTGCTGACCAGCGCTTCCTTGGCTTCCGACGGGGTTGGCGAGGCCTTGATCAGGGCAATGACCGGATCGATGTTCGACAGGGCAACCGCCTGGCCTTCGAGGATATGACCGCGCTCGCGCGCTTTACGCAGCTCGAACACGGTACGGCGGGTAACGACTTCGCGGCGGTGACGAACGAAGGCTTCCAGCAGGTCCTTGAGGTTCAGGATCCGCGGACGACCGTCGATCAGCGCGACGATGTTGATACCGAATACCGCTTGCAGCTGGGTCTGGGCGTAGAGGTTGTTGAGGATCACCTCAGGCACTTCACCGCGACGCAGCTCGATCACGACGCGCATACCGTCCTTGTCGGACTCGTCGCGCAGTTCGGTGATGCCTTCGAGTTTCTTCTCTTTAACCAGCTCGGCGATCTTCTCGATCAGACGGGCCTTGTTCAGCTGGTATGGGAGTTCGGTGATAACGATCTGCTGACGGCCACCGACCTTGTCGATGTCTTCGATCATCGAGCGGGCGCGCATGTAAATGCGGCCGCGACCGGTGCGGTAAGCTTCGATGATGCCGGCACGACCATTGATGATCGCTGCGGTCGGGAAGTCCGGACCGGGGATGTATTGCATCAGCTCGTCGACAGTCAGCTCGGGATTGTCGATGAGGGCCAGGCAACCGTCGATGACTTCACCGAGGTTGTGCGGCGGAATGTTGGTCGCCATGCCCACGGCGATACCGCTGGAGCCGTTGACCAGCAGGTTGGGAATACGGGTCGGCATGACCGCCGGGATCATCTCGGTGCCGTCGTAGTTCGGCACCCAGTCCACGGTTTCTTTGTGCAGGTCAGCCAGCAGCTCGTGCGCCAGCTTGGTCATGCGCACTTCGGTGTATCGCATGGCCGCGGCGTTGTCGCCGTCCACCGAACCGAAGTTGCCCTGGCCGTCTACCAGCAGGTAGCGCAGCGAGAATGGCTGCGCCATACGAACGATGGTGTCGTACACCGCGGTATCACCATGCGGGTGATACTTACCGATCACGTCACCGACAACACGGGCAGATTTCTTGTACGGCTTGTTGAAATCGTTACCCAGCTCGCTCATTGCGAACAGCACACGCCGATGCACGGGCTTCAAGCCATCGCGCGCATCAGGCAGTGCCCGCCCGACAATTACGCTCATCGCGTAGTCGAGGTAGGACTGTTTCAGCTCGTCTTCGATATTGACCGGGAGGATTTCTTTGGCCAGTTCGCCCATGAGAAGCCTGATTCCTTTTTCTGGTGAAACTTCGTCACATCCATATGGGACGAACGAAGCTCGCCGCTGCAGGCTGAGTGCCATACACCGACTTACGACAAATCAACGAGTTAAACCATGGATCTGCGCAGTAAAGGCAAGCCCGCGAGGCTGCCTTGGAAACCGCCGGATGTTATCACAAGAGCCGCCACGCACCTATCCCCCTGATGCGCATGGAGCATAGTTAGTTGACCGGTGACAGGCTTGAAGGGGGCCAGAGGGGCTTAGAGCTGCTTTGAATGAAGAATCAGGGTCTGATTCAGGCTGGATCATTGGCTTTCGGGTCTCTTCGTGGGCAAGCCCGCTCCCTCATCGGCCGGTGACAATCACACAACCTTTGGGAGCGAGCCTGCCCGCGAAGGCGACCTGGCAGGCGCCAAAGCCCTCAATGCAGACGCTTGCGGCACATCAATTGCGCCATTTTCGCGGCATCGGGCCGCTCGACGATGCCTTTTTCCGTGACGATCACATCGATCAGGTCCGCCGGGGTGACATCGAACACCGGATTGAAGGCCTCGACATCCGCCCCCACCCGCTTGCCACCCACATCCAGCAGTTCACTGCCATCACGCTCTTCGATGGGGATGTCTTCGCCGCTGGCCAGGTTCATGTCAATCGTCGAGCTCGGCGCCACAACCATGAAGCGCACACCGTGGTGCATGGCATTGACCGCGAGCTGGTAGGTGCCGATCTTGTTCGCCACATCACCATTGGCGGTAATGCGGTCCGCGCCGACAATCACCCAGGTAATGCCCTTGGTCTTCATGATGTGGGCGGCGGCGGAGTCGGCGTTGAGGGTCACCGGAATACCTTCGTTGGCCAGTTCCCACGCGGTCAGGCGCGAGCCTTGCAGCCATGGCCGGGTTTCGTCGGCATACACCCGCTCGACCATCCCCTCGATAAACGCCCCGCGAATCACTCCCAGCGCCGTGCCAAAGCCCCCCGTGGCCAGCGCGCCGGTGTTGCAGTGCGTCAGAATGGCCTGGGCATTGCCCTGATGCTTGCGGATCAGATCCACGCCCAACTGTGCCATGGTCAGGTTGGCCTCACGATCGCTTTCGTGGATCGCCAGCGCCTCGGCCTCGAGGGCGGCCAATGGGTCGGCGTGCCCCTTGAGTCGCTCCAGACGCTCGCGCATGCGGCCCAGCGCCCAGAACAGATTGACCGCGGTCGGTCGCGAATCAGCCAGCAGCGCAAAATCTTCCTCCAGCGCTGCCTGCCAGTCGCCACCTTTGGCAAAGCGCGCACGCGCCGCCAACACCACGCCATAGGCGGCACTGATGCCGATGGCCGGCGCACCACGCACCACCATGGCGCGAATGGCCTCGGCCACGCCCGCCGCACTGGTATAGGCGATCCAGCGCTCTTCGAATGGCAGAATGCGCTGATCCAGCAGGTACAGGGCGCCGTCCCGCCAATCGATGGCTTTCACTTTCTCGGCTGCCAACAGTCGATCGCGCATCCCTCACCCCGCACTCATGAACAAAAGCCGTCGATTATAGCGATCCCCCGGCGAAGACGCTCGGGTATACTTCGCCATCCTTTATAAAAGCACTGGACCGAACCCCCGATGCCGAACCCTGCCGCCGCGCTCGACCTGCTCTTGCTGCCGACCTGGTTAGTCCCTGTCGAACCTGCTGGCGTGGTGCTCAAGGAGCATGGCCTGGGCATTCGTGACGGGCGAATTGCCTTCATCGGTCCACGTAATGAAGCCCTGAAGCTTGAGGCAACCGAAGTCCGCGAACTGCCGGGCACGTTGCTCAGCCCCGGGCTGATCAATGCCCACGGGCATGCGGCGATGACCCTGTTCCGCGGCCTGGCCGATGATTTGCCCCTGATGACCTGGCTGGAACAGCACATCTGGCCGGCCGAGGGCAAATGGGTCGACGAAGCCTTCGTGCGCGACGGCACGGACCTGGCCATTGCCGAGCAAATCAAAGGTGGCATCACCTGTTTCTCGGACATGTATTTCTTCCCGAAAGTTGCCAGTGAGCGCGTACACAACAGCGGCATTCGCGCCCAGATCGCCATTCCGATCCTCGACTTTCCGATTCCCGGTGCCAGCGACGCCGATGAGGCCATCCGCCAGGGTGTCGAGCTGTTCAGCGACCTCAAGCATCACCCGCGCATCAACATTGCCTTCGGCCCTCATGCACCCTACACCGTTGGTGACGAAAACCTCGAGAAAATCCGGGTGATCGCCGAGGAACTGGACGCCGCGATTCACATGCACGTTCATGAAACCGCGTTCGAGGTACAGCAGTCGGCCGAACAGCGCGGCGAGCGGCCATTGGCCCGACTGGCGCGCCTGGGCCTGCTCGGGCCACGCTTTCAGGCCGTTCATATGACGCAAATCAGCGAAGAAGACCTGGCATTGCTGGTAGAAAGCAACAGCAGCGTCATTCATTGCCCGGAATCCAACCTCAAGCTGGCCAGTGGCTTCTGCCCGGTGGAGCGCCTGTGGCAGGCCGGTGTCAACGTCGCCGTCGGCACCGATGGCGCGGCCAGCAATAATGACCTGGACTTGCTGGGCGAAACCCGCACCGCCGCCCTGCTCGCCAAGGCCGTTGCCGGCTCGGCCACGGCGCTGGATGCCCACCGCGCCTTGCGCATGGCCACCCTCAACGGTGCCCGAGCACTGGGGCTGGAAACCGAAACGGGCTCCCTGGAAGTCGGCAAGGCCGCGGACCTGGTGGCCTTCGACCTGTCCGGCCTGGCCCAGCAACCGGTCTACGACCCGGTTTCGCAACTGATCTATGCCACCGGCCGGGACTGCGTGAAACACCTGTGGGTGGCCGGCAAGCAACTGCTCGATGACCGGCGCCTGACGCGCCTTGATGAACAACAGCTGTGCGCTACCGCCACCACCTGGGGCAAGCGTATCAGCGGTCATAGCGAATAGAACGATCCCTTGAGTTGAACCTCAAGGCTGACAGCAGCATTTTTCAGATTCAGAGGATTACCCATGAGCAACGTCGACCACGCTGAAATCGCCAAATTCGAGGCCCTGGCCCATCGCTGGTGGGACCGCGAAAGCGAGTTCAAGCCACTGCATGACATCAACCCGCTGCGGGTCAACTGGATTGACGAACGCGTCAACCTGGCCGGCAAGAAGGTCCTGGACGTCGGTTGTGGTGGTGGCATCCTCAGCGAATCCATGGCCCAGCGCGGCGCCACCGTGATGGGTATCGACATGGGTGAAGCGCCACTGGCGGTTGCTCAACTGCACCAGCTCGAATCCGGCGTCAACGTGGAGTACCGCCAGATCACCGCCGAAGCCCTGGCCGAGGAAATGCCCGGGCAGTTCGACGTGGTCACTTGCCTGGAAATGCTCGAGCACGTACCGGACCCCTCGTCGGTGATTCGTGCGTGCTATCGCATGGTCAAGCCGGGTGGCCAGGTGTTCTTCTCGACCATCAACCGCAACCCGAAGGCATACCTGTTTGCCATCGTCGGCGCGGAATACATCATGAAGTTGCTGCCTCGCGGCACTCACGACTTCAAGAAATTCATCCGCCCTTCCGAACTCGGCGCCTGGAGCCGCTCGGCCGGCCTGACCGTCAAGGACATCATCGGCCTGACCTACAACCCACTGACCAAGCACTACAAGCTGGCCAGCGACGTTGACGTCAACTACATGATCCAGACCTTGCGCGAGGAGTAAGCCCATGGCAATCAGAGCAGTTCTTTTCGACATGGACGGCACCCTGCTCGACACCGCTCCGGACTTCATCGCCATCTGCCAGTCCATGCTCGCCGACCGTGGTTTACCGGCGATCCCGGACAAACGCATCCGCGACGAGATTTCCGGCGGGGCGAAAGCCATGGTCGCCGCGACCTTCATGATGGACCCGGAATCGCCAGGCTTCGAGGCGTTGCGCCTGGAGTTTCTGGAGCGTTATGTCGCAGGCTGCGCGGTGCACAGCCGACTGTTCGACGGCATGGCCGAGCTGCTGGCCGACATCGAACAATCCAGGCTGATCTGGGGCGTGGTCACCAACAAGCCGCTGCGTTTCGCCGAGCCGATCATGCAGCAGCTGGGACTGGCCGAACGCTCCGCCCTGCTTATCTGCCCCGATCACGTGAAGAACAGCAAGCCCGACCCGGAACCCTTGATTCTGGCGTGCCGCATGCTCGACCTGGACCCGGCCGATGTGCTGTTCGTGGGCGATGACTTGCGCGATATCGAGTCGGGACGCGACGCCGGCACCAGGACCGCCGCGGTCACCTACGGCTATATTCATCCTGACGACAACCCAAGGCACTGGGGTGCCGATGTGGTCGTGGATCATCCGCTGGAGTTGCGCAAGGTGCTCGATAGCGCGCTGTGCTCCTGTTAAACAGGCGCAGTCGAGCTGTCAGCACTGACGTCTTCGCGATCCGAATTGCCCGCGAATGACCGCACAGCGGTCGCCATGGCCCGCTTACTGATTTGTTGAGGTTTTTTATGTTTGATTACTCCGCCCGCCCTGAACTGCTCAAGGACCGGGTCATCCTGGTCACCGGTGCCGGTCGCGGGATCGGCGCTGCCGCTGCGAAGACCTATGCCGCTCACGGCGCAACCGTGCTGCTGCTGGGCAAGACCGAAGCCAATCTGACTCAGGTCTACGACGACATCGAAGCCGCCGGTTATCCACAGCCCGCCGTGATCCCGTTCAACCTGGAAACCGCCCTGCCGCACCAGTACGACGAGCTGGCCGCCATGATCGAAACCGAATTCGGTCACCTTGACGGCCTGCTGCACAACGCCTCGATCATCGGCCCGCGCACGCCACTGGAACAACTGTCCGGCGAGAACTTCATGCGCGTGATGCAAGTCAACGTCAATGCCATGTTCATGCTGACCAGCACCCTGTTGCCACTGCTCAAGCTGTCCCGGGACGCCTCGGTGATCTTCACCTCCAGCAGCGTCGGGCGTAAAGGCCGGGCCTACTGGGGCGCCTATGGCGTATCCAAGTTCGCGACCGAAGGGCTGATGCAGACCCTGGCCGACGAACTCGACACCGTCGCACCGGTTCGCGCCAACAGCATCAACCCCGGGGCAACCCGCACCAGCATGCGCGCTCAAGCGTACCCCGGCGAAAACCCGGTCAACAACCCGACACCGGAAGAGATCATGCCGGTCTATCTGTACCTGATGGGCCCGGACAGCACCGGCATCAACGGTCAGGCCTTCGACGCCCAGTAACACCCTAAGGCACAGGGCTCTGCCGCGACGGCATTCCGTCGCGGCATGTTGTTGAGCGCGGCCGGACCGCCATAGCCGCCATAGCCGCCAATCAAATGCCATCATTGCATTCGAGACTGTTCGTCATTTCAAACTAACAAACTGATTTTTAAAGACTTTTATCCGACTGAACCGAATGGCATGACTTTCGCTCTAATCCTGCATAAACATGCAGCGTGTGAGTGCTCGGGAAACCCTACACTTCGGCCTGGCAAAGCAGTCTAAACTCAAGCCAAATGTCCTACGAGACTGATGGAACAGTATGACGTGCAGCCCAATGCCGCTCTCACCCAGCCTGTAAGACAGCATCCTGCTTAGAGGCTCACGCCATATGAAATTTCTGCCCCAGACCGACGCAATTGACTTTGATAGCGCTAAATTGCAACGCCTGGGCTTTGGTCAAATCCCTCCCCTTCTGGAGCGCCCTGCCAGCCTGGGTCAGCTGCGCCAGCAAATGGGCCTGCAACTGCAAACCAGCCTTGAGCCGCAGCGTATCTTGGGACTGTTTTTTCGCGAAGTTCAACGCCTGGTCCCACTGGATGCGTTGCGCTTCCAGCACAAGGCCAGCGACCTTCGGCTGGAATTCGGTCAGCGCGGGCATCACTCGATCACCTACAGCCTGAGCCACGAAGGTCAACAGTTGGGCGAACTGGCGTTCCGTCGCAATCAGCGCTTCAACGAACAGGATCAGGCCAACCTCGAGTCCTTGCTGTCGGCCCTACTGTTCCCGATGCGCAATGCCCTGCTCTATCGGGCCGCCACGCAAAGCGCACTGCGCGACCCATTGACGGGTACCGGCAACCGTATTGCCATGGATCAGACGCTGCAGCGCGAAATCGACATGGCCCGCAGGCACACGCAGCCGCTGTCGCTACTGATGCTCGACATCGATCACTTCAAGCGCATCAATGACACCCACGGCCACAGTGCCGGCGATGAGGTACTCAAGGCCGTCGCGAACTCGATCAAGAACCAGTTGCGCAACGTCGACATGGTATTTCGCTTTGGCGGCGAGGAGTTTCTGATCCTGCTGTCCAACACCAGCCGCGAGGCCGCAGCCATGGTGGGGGAACGTCTTCGGTATGCCGCGCAAGCCGAAGACTACCAGGCCGATGAGACGCTGATCGAACTGACCGTCAGCCTCGGGTGTTCAACGCTACTGCCGGGCGAGTCCGCGCAAAGCCTGTTGCGCCGCGCCGACAGTGCATTGTATGTGGCCAAGCGCGAGGGGCGTAATCGACTGGCGATGGCCGGTTGAGCCTTTCAGGAACACCACTCAACCCCCAGACCCGGTGCCCCCACACATTGACGACTGATCAGCTTTCGACCAACGCCCTGCGCTCACGGACTACCGGCGCCTTTTCCGCGCGCTCCCATTGCATGCAGCGCTCCAGAAACAGGTACATGTAGTCGTAGCTTTTGCAGATCGCCTGACGCAACTCGAGCTGTAGCGACTTGCTCGGGTTGAGACCCGCCAGGGTGCAGATGATCTCCAGAGCCTCCCACGGATGGGCATCATCATACTGAGCGTGCATTTTCAGCCACTTCATCGCACGCTTGCGGTCCTCTTCCGGAAACGCTGCAGCGTAGATCCCGCTGGAGCACACCAGTGCCGACCATTCCCCGGTCGCCCCCTCAATGGCGTAGTTGGTCGCGGCAATGGCCACAATCAGCGAGTCTGCCGAACTGGTATGCCAGCACCAATGACTCAGCGCATGGAGTTCGGGGGGCACCTGTTGCGCCTGCAAGTCCTCGAGGCTGACACCGTGCGCGCGACTCCAGTGCACCCAGTAGTCGGCATGGTTGAGTTCAACCCGAATGTTGCGCATCAGCCAGCGACGCGCCATGTCCTCGCCCGGGTGGCGGGCGAAGCGGGTCTTGGTGAGGTTTTGCGCCATATACAAGGCAAACTGTTCAACCACCGGCCAGCCGCCAACCAAGTACTGGCGCATGGTCCTGGCACTGAGTTTGTTATCCCGCATCCGCTGATACAATTCGTGTTCTACAACCCGGCGTTTGCTCTCGCTGCAATCCTGGATCAGTTGCTGAGCCCAGGCAGGGTAACTTGCGGCTTCCATAAGCGGGCCGGATCTGTTGAATGCATCGATCACTGTCACACTCCTTTTGATTGTGATTGTACGGATCAGCAAGAGACTTCAGCGGAACGTGCCAGGCGCCTTGAATAACAGTGGCTGCGGTCTGGCGGGCCGACATAACAAGCTGTCGCAGGTAAACAATTGCGGGCGTTCAATAATGTAACCCTGAGCATAATCCACGCCGATCTCCAGCAGTGCCTGCTCGATCTGCGGTGTTTCAACAAACTCGGCAATCGTGCGCTTACCCATGACATGACCGATGTGATTGATCACTTCGACCATTGCACGGTTAATCGGGTCGTCCAGCATATCCTTTACGAAACTCCCGTCGATCTTCAGGAAGTCTACAGGTAAATGTTTCAGATACGCGAATGAGGACATTCCAGCACAAAAGTCGTCCAGCGAAAAATGGCAACCTAAGCCTTTGAGTTCGTTAATAAATTTGATTGCACTGGCCAAGTTGGCGATCGCACTTGTTTCGGTGATTTCAAAACAAATCATTTCAGGCGGAATGTCATATGCAATGAATTGTTTGCGCAAAAAGATTAAAAAGTCATCATCGCCGATGGTAATGCCTGACAGATTTATCGCACACATGGCCATCGGCCCTTCGCGCTCTTGGGCAATAGATTGCGCAATAACCTTGAACACGTTCTCGACAACCCAGCGATCCAGCGATGTCATCAGCCCGTAGCGTTCGGCCGCGGGAATAAAACTGTCCGGTAAAATCATCCGCCCGGCTTCGTCATGTAACCGCAGCAGGATCTCAATATGCCCCCTGCCACCGTCGACGTGCCCCAGGGCCGCGATTTCCTGCGCGTACAGGCAGAAACGGTTCTCCTCGAGCGCAATATGCAAGCGTTGCACCCAGGCCATTTCCCCGAAGCGCAAGGACAACTCCGAATCGTCGGCATGATAGACCTGAACCCGGTTGCGGCCCTTTTCCTTGGCCATGTAGCACGCCATATCAGCGGCACGCAGTAACGCTTCAAGGGTCGTCGAATTGTGCGCGATGTGCACCAGGCCGAGGCTGACGGTGGTCACGAACGGCCGACCCTTCCAGACAAAATGCAGGTTTTGCACCGTCTGGCGCAGGCCTTCGGCTATTTTTTCCGAAGCTTGCGCCGAACAGTTTTCCAGCAGTATCCCGAACTCGTCACCGCCCAGACGGGCCAGGGTGTCGCCCTCGCGCAATCCCGACTGCAACAACGCACAGATATGCCGCAGCAGCTCGTCACCCGCGGCATGCCCGCAGGTGTCGTTGACCAGTTTGAACTGGTCCAGATCGAGAAACATCAAGGCATGCCGGGCAGGCTGGCGCGCCAGATTGTGCAGCGCCTGCTCCAGGCGATACTCGAACTCCCTACGGTTGGCCAGCCCGGTCAGGGCGTCGTGGGTCGCCTGCCAGGACAGGTTGGCAATGTACTGCCGCTCCTGGGTCATGTCGTGCAGCACCAGCACGGTGCCACTGACTTTACCGGCTGAGTGGATGGGCGCCCCGACCAGCGCGACCGAAACCGTACTGCCGTCCAGTCGCTGAATCAGCTTGGAATGCTCACTGCCCCCCCTCAACTGACCGCTGAGGATGTGCTCGATCAAGGTGAAGCCTTCAGCCTGGGCGTTCTCATCCAGCAGATTGAACAATGCCGCCAAGGGCAAGCCTATCGCCTGCTCGGCCTTCCAGTGGGTCAACGCCTCCGCCGCCGGGTTCATGAACGCAATGGCGCCGTCCACATCAGTGGTAATCACGCCATCACCGATCGACTGCAAGGTGATTTGCGCGCGCTCTTTTTCCAGCTGCAAGGCATCGGCAAACGCATGGCGCTGTGCCAGAAGCTTATGGGTGCGCCACAACGCCAGGACAATCAACCCAAGTGCCGTCGCCAGGTTAGTGAGCAACAGGAGCCGCAGGATCATTCGCGCCCCCTCGCCCAATGCATCGCTGAACGCTTTGGCTGCGGGTGTTACCGCTTCATTGATGGCAAATATCCGGGCTTTCCACTGCTGGATATCGGCTGGTGTCGCTTGATTGCTCGCAATACGCCGATGCATGTCATGAGCGACATTATCGAGCTGAACCAGATACTCATCGCCCACCGTCCAGCGATCAATGGCGGTTTCCATGTAACTGAAATGGCGGAAATTCAAATACAGCCAGATTACGCGCGCCACATCGTCCGGGTGATTCCCCCCTTGGAGGATACCGCGCCGGGCTGCCTCCAGATCCGGTGGCTGCTGGTCCAGGGCAACCCGCAGGTCATGGCCACCTTGAGGCACCGCCATGGCGCCCTGGTACTTGAGAAACGTCGACTCGCTGTGATCGTCAGCGTAAAGATTCAGGAAGTAAATCGCGTCTTTCTGGCCCTTGGACCACAGGCTCTCACCAGCTACGTAGCCACGAACCGCCGACAACACATAAAGGCTGACCCCACCCAGGAGGGCCTGAAACAGCACGACGGCAATAAATGGCCAGACAATGCCTAACAACCGTGGCGTTCCGAGAGTCCGTTTTTGCTTCATGAGATTCCTTGCGCAAACACTGCCCGACTGCCGTTCGGGCCAGATCGCTACAGCTAGACTAGGGCCGGTTGTCGATCCCGGCAAGCGGGCACAGTTGCAAACGTCACTACATATGTACCGACAGCATTGTTTTAGAGGCCTTGAAACTGACAGTTCCTTTCAAGAGTAGCCTCTACCCTGCAATCGACGAATGCTTCTGCAACGCCATACCAGCAATATCTGGGTCTATTTGGACGAATTGGGTGCATTACTGACTCATCTGCACGACGCCAAGGCACGTGCCATCGCACTGTCTGGCGAAGCCCTGATGCTTGAACACCGGACGAAAGAGATTGCTAACGACTTATCCAGTAGCAAGAACTCTGGAAATCCAATGCCGGTGTATCGGCAGACGTAAAGGAATCTAGCGCGAACATACTCGATAATCTGTTCACCGGCAGGACACCCTCGAGCGGAGCCTGCTCTATCTTCGCCACAGACATCGTGAAAATTGATCAGGCAATGAAGAGACTGCAGGATCTCCCTCCTATCCAGCGCGCACAAAACCCGAGCGACCTTCCAGCCAATCGAACTTACCCGCCGCTAATCAGTGCTGCTGCAAATGCCCATACAGCTTGGCGTACAGCCCACCATCGGCAATCAGTTGCTGATGGTCGCCATCTTCGGCAACGCTGCCACCATCGAATACCAGCACTCGATCGGCCTGTTTAACCGCGGATAACCGATGAGCAATGATCAGCGTGGTACGGCCACTGAGGAACCGCGCCAGTGCCTGGTGCAAGTTGTATTCGGTGGCGGCATCCAGGGCCGACGTGGCTTCGTCGAGGATGACCACCTTTGGCTCGGCCAATACCATGCGAGCAATGGCCAGGCGCTGGCGCTGACCACCGGACAAACGCACACCGGAACGGCCAAGGACACTGTCCAGCCCTTGGGGCAAGGCCTTGACCGTCCCGTCGAGCTGGGCAATTTCCAGCGCCTGCCAGCAGGCCTCGTCGCTGCGCTCGCGGCCCATGGTCAGGTTGGAGCGGACGGTGTCATTGAACAGCGCCGGGTGTTGCAGTACCACCGCGACATGCTCGCGCACGGTTTCCAGGCCAATGTCCTGCTGGGTCACCCCACCAAATCGAATACTGCCCGCCTGCGGCGTGTATAGCCCCAGCAGCAATTGCACCAGGGTGCTTTTACCGCCGCCGCTGGCCCCCACGATGGCCACCTTTTCACCGGGCGAGATGGACAGGTTCAACTGCTCCAGCACCGGCTCCTCGCCATAGCTGAAACTCAGGCCCTGCACTTCGATGCCCACGGTTTCCCGACCTTTGAACGGGTCCACGCCACCGGGGTATTGGGGTTCGTCGGCACGCGACAGCAGCTCGTTGATTCTGCTCAGCGCACCGCCGGCCGCGTAATAGGCGTATTGCAGATTCAACAACTGCTCCACCGGGCCAATCATGAACCAGAGATAGCTGAACACCGCCAGCATCTGGCCGATGGACAGGTCGGAAAACAACACCGTGAGCATGGCGGCGGCGCGAAAGATGTCGATGCCGAACTGGAACAGCAGACCGCTGGCGCGGCTTGAGGCGTCACTCTTCCACTGTGAGTTGACGGCGTAGTTGCGCACTTCCTGCGCGCGCTTGCCCAGCCGACCGAGGAAAAAGCCCTGACGGTTGCCCGCACGGACTTCCTGAATGGCTTCCAGGGTTTCGGTCAGCGCCTGGGTGAACCGCGAGGTGCTGTCGTTCTCCAGCTTCTTCAGGTGCTTGACCCGCTTGCCCAACTGCACCGTGGCGTAGATCACCAGCGGATTGAACAGCAGAATCAACAATGCCAGCTGCCAGTGCATCCACATCAGGATGCCGGCGGTGCCCACCAGCGTCAGCATCGCCACCAGAAAGCGGCTGAGGGTTTCGCCGACGAATTTATCGATCGTGTCCAGGTCAGTGACCAGATGCGTGGTCACGGTGCCACTGCCCAGGCTCTCGTACTCGCCGAGGGAAATGCACTTGAGGCGCTCGATCAAGCGCAGGCGCAGGCGATACACAATGTCCTTGGCCAAGCCTGCAAACAAGCGCGCCTGCACGACGTTGAACAGCAACGCGCCACAACGCAGGGTCAAGGTGGCGAAGAGCATCAGGCCGATATAGCCAGCAGCGCTTTGCCAGGCGGCGGGCAATGCGTGGTTCATCACCTTCAAGGCCGCGTCGCCATGCCCCAGCAGGACTTCGTCCACCAGCAACGGCAACAGCAGAGGGATCGGCACACTGCACAGGGTCGCCAGTACGGCGACACCATTGGCAATCCACAAGGCTTTCTTATGACGCAGGGCCAGTCGACGGATTTCCGCCCAACTCAGCCGGTCGACCTGCCTGGGTGGCTGCACATCGTCAAGCGGGTCATACACAGGCAGCGCGCTCCAGCCAACGGCCGAGCAACGGGGACAGTTCGTCGAGGGCCTGGTAGCCATTGGTCAACAACGCCAATTGACCATTGCGCTCGGCCAGCAAGGTCGGGAATCCGGCAATCCCCAAGTCCTGAACCCAGGTAAAGTCTGCCGCCGTCGCGGCATGCTGTTCGGCACGATCGAAGGCCGCGGCGAACTCGATACGCGGCAAACCCGCTTGCTCGGCCAGCTCCACCAATACGCTGGCGTGGGTTACATCGCGACCTTGCACATAAAACGCCTGCTGGATGAGTTTGAGCAGTTTCCAGGCGCAATCCGGCGCCAGACTGCGCGCAGTCACCAAGGCGCGACAGGCCGGCTCGGTGTCATAGACAAAACCGTCAGGCAATGCGCCTTCAAACGTGAACGGCTGACCGGTCGCCTGCATGACGGCCTGCCAGTGTTCGAGAATATAGCGCCGGGTGGTGGGTTCCAGCGCCGCACCGCTACCGGTGCGCAAGCCGCCAACCACCAGGTGCACGTCTACGCCTGCGGCCTGTGCCTGCTCTACCAGGGCCTCGGCCACCGGGGCAAACCCCCAGCACCAGGAACACATCGGGTCCATTACATAGAGCAGGCGCGCAGACATGGTTCAGGCCTCGGTGCTGGATTGCTTGTAGTTGTAACCAATCGGGTGCGGCTGATTACGGGCCTTGGCCAGTTCGATCTGTTTCTGCCGGTCGATCGCGCTGCGACGGGTTTTCTCGCTCAGCTTATCCCAGCAATGGGGGCAACTGATGCCCGCCACGTAGTGCTCGGATGCGCGGTCTTCCACACTGACAGGCGTACGACAGGCATGACACTGATCGTAGTCGCCTTCGCTCAAGTCGTGGCGAACGGTGACGCGGTTGTCGAACACAAAGCAGTCGCCCTGCCATTTGGTTTCTTCCTGCGGCACCTCTTCAAGGTACTTGAGGATCCCGCCCTTGAGGTGGAATACCTCATCGAACCCCTGGCTGAGCATGTAGCTCGAAGCCTTTTCGCAGCGAATGCCACCGGTGCAGAACATCGCGACCTTCTTGTGTTTGGCCGGATCGAAGTTGGCTTTGATGTAGTCGGGAAACTCGCGAAAACTGGTAGTTTTCGGGTCGATCGCGCCCTCGAAGGTGCCGATCGAGACTTCGTAGTCGTTGCGGGTATCGATCAACAGCACTTCCGGGTCGCTGATCAACGCGTTCCAATTCTGCGGATCAACGTAGGTGCCGACCTTTTTATTCGGGTCCACGCCCTCGACACCCAGGGTGACGATCTCTTTCTTGAGCTTGACCTTGGTGCGGTAGAACGGCTGCTCATCGCAGTACGACTCTTTATGATCGATGTCGATCATGCGCGGGTCATTCCTGAGCCAGGCCAGCAGACCATCGATACCTTCACGGCTGCCGGAAACCGTGCCGTTGATGCCTTCTTCGGCGATCAGCAAGGTACCTTTGATGTCGTTGTCGACCATCGCCTGCAACAGTGGCTCGCGCAGGGCGACGTAATCTTCGAGGGTGACGAACTTATACAGTGCCGCCACGACAATCTGTTGTGTCATGGGTGAATCTCCAGGTGGCTACCCTCGTAAAGGGTGAACCGGATGCGAAAAAAAACGCGCCGGCTAAGCGGCGCGTTGCGGATTGTAGCAAAGGAGCAGCGGTAAGCGGTAAGCTTCAAGCCGCAAGCACTCAGCGGATCGTCTTGAGCTTGTAGCTACTTAATGGCTACCGCCAGCGCAGGTCGGCGAGGCAGGAGCAGCGCCAACTTTCGCCCATTCCTCTGGCGTGTAGGTATGCAGGGCCAGGGCATGGAACTCGCCCATCAGGTCGCCCAGGGTGGCGTAGACCTTCTGATGCCGTTTGACACTGTTGAGCCCGGCGAACTGGTCGCTGACGACGACGGCCTTGAAGTGGGTCTGCAACCCGCGGCTGTGCATGTGGCTTTCATCCAGCACATCCAGATGGGCGGGGTTCAAGGCGCCCAGTGCCGATTCGATCCGTTGTTGCATGATCATTCCCGACTCCGCTTAAGGCTTCTTCTTGGCGGCGGCAGCCGCTTTCGGATCCAGCTCGTTGGTCATGTCCGCCAGCAGCTTGTTCACCACAGGTACCGCGCTTTCCAGTTTGGCCTGGGTCAGTTGGGCCGATTGCTGAGTCAGCTGCGGCATTTTTTCCAGGACTTTCTTGCCCAGTGGCGATTTGTAGAACGCCACCAGGTCCTTGAGCTCGGATTCGCTGAAGTTGCTGGTGTAGAGCTTGACCATGTCCGGCTTGAGCTTGTTCCAGCCGATAGCCTGATCCAGCGCAGCGTTGGCCTTGGCCTGATAGGTTTCCAGCAGGGCCTTTTTCGATTCCGGCGCCTTGGTCTGGGCAAAGCGCTGGGCAAACATCTGCTGCACTTGCATGTACACCGGAGTGCCCAGCTTGTCAGCGTGCGCCAGGGTCAGGAAAGCCTCGGCACTGGCATTGTGGCTGGCGGTATCGGCGAAGGCCTGGCCGCTGGCGCAGACCAGGGCAACCGCGGTACAGATAGCACGAAGACGGGTCATCGAGTTTCCTTTTCTAGCAGGCGAGGTAAAACCCCAAGGGGAGCCATTCTGCGCCAAAAAAACGCGCGCGCTCAACCCCTGGCCCTTGCCTGGCCTGATTTAGAGCAACCGAACGGTAGAAAAAGCGACTGATGGAACCCGCAGCGACGATCACGACCTAAACTTGGCTATCAAACCTTAAGGAAGCTGATCCATGAGCCGAATTGAAACCGACAGCCTTGGCCAGGTTGAAGTCCCGGATGAAGCCTACTGGGGCGCTCAGACGCAACGCTCGCTGATCAACTTCGCCATCGGTAACGAACGCATGCCACTGGCCGTCCTGCATGCGCTGGCGCTGATCAAGAAGGCCGCGGCACGGGTCAATGATCGCAACGGGGGCCTGCCGGCGAATATTGCCCGGCTGATCGAGCAGGCGGCTGACGAAGTGCTCGCCGGCGACCATGACGACCAGTTCCCACTGGTGGTCTGGCAAACCGGCAGCGGCACCCAGAGCAACATGAACGTCAACGAAGTGATCGCCGGGCGCGCCAACGAACTGGCCGGCAACCCTCGCGGGGGCAAGAGTCCGGTCCATCCGAACGATCACGTCAATCGCTCGCAAAGCTCCAACGACTGCTTTCCGACCGCCATGCACATCGCGGCCGTGCAGGCCGTGCAACAGCACCTGCTGCCGGCCATCAACGAACTCTCCGGCGGCCTGGCGGAGCTGGCCGTGCGCCACGTGAATCTGGTGAAGACCGGTCGCACCCACCTGATGGATGCCACCCCGATTACCTTCGGCCAGGAATTATCGGCATTCATCGCCCAACTCGACTACGCCGAGCGCGCGATCCGCAGCGCACTGCCAGCGGTTTGCGAACTGGCACAAGGTGGCACGGCGGTCGGCACCGGCCTCAACTCGCCCCATGGCTTTGGCGAGGCCATTGCCGCGGAACTGGCGGCCCTCTCGGGCTTGCCGTTCATCACCGCACCCAACAAATTTGCCGCGCTGGCTGGCCATGAGCCGTTGACCACCTTGTCCGGCGCGCTGAAGACCCTCGCCGTGACCCTGATGAAAATCGCCAACGACCTGCGCCTGCTCGGCTCCGGCCCGCGCGCCGGTTTCGCCGAGGTCAAGCTGCCGGCCAACGAGCCCGGCAGCTCGATCATGCCCGGCAAGGTCAACCCGACCCAGTGCGAAGCCTTGTCGATGCTGGCCTGTCAGGTGCTGGGCAACGACGTCGCGATCGGCTTTGCCGCGAGTCAGGGCCACCTGCAATTGAACGTGTTCAAGCCGGTGATCATTCACAACCTGCTGCAATCGATCCGCCTGCTCGGCGATGGCTGCAGCAACTTCCAGCTGCATTGCATCGCAGGCCTTACGCCGGATGCCGAGCAAATGGCGGCCCACCTGGAGCGCGGGTTGATGCTGGTAACCGCGTTGAACCCACACATCGGTTACGACAAGTCCGCCGAGATTGCCAAAAAAGCCTATGGCGAAGGATTGACCCTGCGCGAGGCCGCGTTGCAGTTGGGGTACCTGACCGATGAACAGTTCGATGCCTGGGTGAGGCCGGAAAATATGCTGGAGTCGGGCAAACAGGGATGAAGCCTTGACGCTCAGCGGCGCCTGACAACCCGAATGCGCCACGGAGAAGGTGTTCGGTAACCTATCGACTGATCGCAGTCCGCATCCGCCGCGCCTTGAGCCCGGCGATCAGCGACGGCCCCAACGCCACCAGTGCCGACCCCAGCACCACCAGAATCGCGCCGCCATAGGCCAGCGAGTTGATCTGCTCGACCTGCACATAGTCAGGCCACAACCAAGCGGCCAGCGCCACGGCCGCGAAGGTCACCAGGGGCGTGATCGCCAGTGTCGCACTGACCCGCGAGGCCTCCCAATGGGCCAGCGCTTCGGCAAACGCACCATAGGCAATCAGGGTATTGAGGCAGCAGGCCAGCAGCAACCAGCCCTGCAGCGGGCTCAGTTGCAGGGACTCCAGCGGGTGCACCCACGGCGTCAACAACAAAGCGCAGAACAGGTAGATCACCATCATCACCTGCAACGAATTCCACACCGTGAGCAATTGCTTCTGGCCCAGCGCATAAAAGGTCCAGACCGTCGACGCTGCCAGCACCAACAACACACCGGCGGTGTAATCGCTCAAGGAGGTCAACAGCTCACTCAATCGCTGATTGAAAAACAGGCCAAACCCCAGCAACAGCACTAGCAGGCCAATCCCCTGCCCCAGGCTGAAACGCTCCTTGAACACGAACAGGCTGGCGATCAGCAACAGGATCGGCCCCATCTGCACCACCAGTTGCGCGGTACCCGGGCTCAGCAGGTTCAACCCCATCAGGTACAACACGTAATTGCCCACCAGCCCGAGCACCGCCATCAGCACCAGCCAGCCACCCTTGGGCCCGAGTGCCTGTCGGCTTGGCAGGCGCCGGGTCGCGGCCAGGTACACGAACAGGCAACCGCCGGACACCAACAGGCGAAACCAGGTCACGGTGACCGGGTCCATCACCAGCAGCACTTGTTTGAGCTTGATCGGCAGGATTCCCCAGAGGAGCGCGGTCAGCAAGGCGAGAAACAGGCCATAAACCCAGCGACCGGACGAGATGTGCATGAGAACCCCAGGGACAGCGGCGAGAAAACCCCATTCTAGGCGCACGCCCCGGCCTCACACAGGGACAGTTGCGCACAAGCCGCAAACGAGACTGTACCGGTCGTACCGGCACAGCCCTGGCAGGTTTAACGTACGGCTTCGAACAACCCCGTCGCGCCCATGCCGCCGCCCACGCACATGGTGACGATGCCGTAACGCAGGTTGCGCCGTTGCAGTTCGCGCACCAGATGCCCGACCTGGCGTGAACCGGTCATGCCGAACGGGTGGCCGATGGAGATCGAACCGCCATTGACGTTGTATTTCTCGTTGTCGATCTGCAAACGGTTACGGCTGTACAGGCACTGCGAAGCGAAGGCTTCGTTGAGTTCCCACAGATCGATATCCGCCACCTGCAAGCCTTTGGCCTTGAGCAGCTTGGGCACCGAAAACACCGGGCCGATGCCCATTTCGTCCGGCTCGCAACCGGCCACGGTGAAACCGCGGAAGAACGCTTTGGGCTTGAGGCCCAGTTCCAGGGCTTTTTCCAGGCTCATCACCAATGTCATCGAAGCCCCGTCGGACAGCTGTGACGAGTTACCGGCCGTGACCGAACCGTCTTCGGCGAACACCGGCTTCAACCCGGCCAGGCTTTCATAGGTGGTGTCCGGACGGTTGCAGTCATCGCGATCGACAATACCGTCGAGGATTTGAACCTCACCGGTGTTTTTGTCTTCGACCTTGTACTTCACCGCCATGGCAACGATTTCATCGTCGAACAACCCGGCTGCTTGCGCCTGGGCCGTGCGCAACTGGCTTTGCAGGGCGTAGCGGTCCTGTTCCTCGCGGCTGACGCTGTAGCGACGGGCGACGATTTCCGCTGTCTGGCCCATGGGAAAATAAATGCCCGGCACCTGCTCCTTGAGCAACGGGTTGATCAGGTTGTCGGTGTTGACGCTTTTCATGGTCAGGCTGATGGACTCGACACCGCCGGCAACGATGATGTCGCTGCAGCCCGAAGCGATCTGGTTGGCGGCAATGGCAATCGCCTGCAGGCCGGACGAACAGAACCGATTGAGGGTCATGCCGCTGGTGCCGACACCCAGTTGCGACAGCACCGCCACGTTACGGCCGATGTTGAAGCCCTGCGCACCTTCGTTGGACCCGGCGCCGACGATGCAATCCTCGACACTGGCCGGGTCGATGCCATTGCGCTGGAGCAGCGCATTGACGCAATGGGCGGCCATGTCGTCCGGACGCGTCTGATTGAACTTGCCACGAAAGGACTTGGCCAGGCCGGTCCGCACGCTATCGACGATCACTACTTCACGCATGGCATACCTCATTGTTGTTATCGGTTGGAAAGTGGCTCGAGGATAAATCCGCCCCCCGGCCCACTGCGACAATCATTCACCCCGCGTATGCAAACCCATCGGACTACTCCTTGTCCTTCTTGAGTTTCTTCTCCTGCCGCTCGGTTTTCTCAAAGGCGTCTTCCAGGGCGCGGTTGAGGGTGCGCAGCACTTTGACCCGAGCCCAACGCTTGTCATTGGCCTCCACCAAGGTCCAGGGCGCGACCTCGGTGCTGGTGCGGTCGACCATATCGCCAACGGCGGTGCGGTAGTCGTCCCATTTCTCCCGATTGCGCCAGTCGTCTTCGGTGATCTTGAAGCGTTTGAAGGGAATCTGCTCACGCTCCTGGAACCGCTCCAGCTGGGTCTGCTTGTCAATCGCCAGCCAGAACTTCACCACGACCACCCGGGAATCGTTGATCTGCTCTTCGAAGTCATTGATTTCACCGTAGGCCCGCATCCAGTCGGCCGAACTGCAGAAGCCTTCAATGCGCTCCACCAGCACCCGCCCATACCAGGAGCGGTCGAAGATGGTGAACTTGCCCCGGGCCGGTATGTGTCGCCAGAACCGCCAAAGGTAAGGTTGTGCACGTTCTTCCTCGGTGGGTGCGGCAATCGGCACGATGCTGTACTGGCGCGGGTCCAGCGCCGCCGCGACCCGACGGATCGCCCCGCCCTTGCCTGCGGCGTCATTGCCCTCGAACACGGCGATCAACGCGTGTTTGCGCATGCGCTTGTCGCGCAGCAAGCCGGCCAGCCGCGCCTGCTCGGTGATCAGTTGTTCTTCATAGTCTTTCTTGTCCAGGCGCTGGTTCATGTCCAGACTGCCGAGCAGGCTGCGTTGATCGACGCTGGTGGTCAGCGGCGCGGCGCTGACTTTGTCCGGCTTGAGCCGGGAGCGCTTGAGCGCATTTTGCAGGCTTTCGAGCAAAATCTTGCCCACCGCCAGGCTCCGGTAGTTGGCATCCACCCCCTCGATCACATGCCACGGCGCATAGTCGCGACTGGTGCGACGAATCACCCGCTCGCCGTATTGCACGAACTTGTCGTAGGTTTGCGATTGTTGCCAGTCCAGCGGGCTGATCCGCCAACTGTGCAGCGGGTCGTCCTGCAAGGATTTGAGGCGCGCCTTCATCTGTTTCTTGGACAGGTGAAACCAGAATTTGACGATCAACGCGCCTTCGTTGCAGAGCATTTTTTCCAGGCGTTCGGCGCCATGGATCCCCTGATCCAGCACCGCATCCTTGAACAGGCCGTGGACCCGGCCTTGCAGCATCTGGCTGTACCAGTTACCGAAAAACACCCCCATCCGGCCTTTGGCCGGGAGCATCCGCCAATAGCGCCAGGCCGGCGGTCGGGCCAGTTCTTCGTCGGTTTGCTGATCGAAGGTACGCACTTCGATCAACCTGGGGTCCATCCACTCGTTGAGCAACTTGACCGTCTCGCCCTTGCCGGCACCTTCGATGCCGTTGATCAGTACGATCACCGGAAACCGGCCCTGCTGCCTGAGCTCGTACTGGGCTTCGAGCAAGGCTTCGCGCAGAACTGGAACTTCGCTATCAAAGGTTTCTTTGTCGATCGCATGACCGATTTCGGCAGATTCGAACATTGAGTCGCTCCCGTGCAAGATTGCACAAGACTAGCGGATTGCCCGTGCCCGTGGGCGAGCAATGCGATCCGGCTTGCCGTAGATCAATCGCCGTTGCCATGATCGGCTAGAATGGCTGCCTTGCCACTCCCGAGCCGACCATGAAGCCTGTTATGCCCCACGCCCAGCTTGACTGGGACGACCAAGGTCGCCCGCGTTCGCGAGTGTTTGACGACGTGTATTTCTCCGATCAGTCGGGCCTTGATGAAACCCGCTACGTATTCATCGAGCAAAACCGCCTCAGCGAGCGCTTTGCCCAATTGCCGGTCGATGGTCGGCTGGTGATCGGCGAGACCGGGTTCGGCACCGGGCTGAATTTTCTCTGCGCCTGGCAGTTGTTCGAGCAGCAGGCCGTGGCCGGTGCGCGCCTGCACTTCATCAGCGTCGAAAAGTACCCGCTGAGTCCGGCAGACCTGCAACGGGCACTGGCACTCTGGCCGGAGCTCAAAGCCTTTGCCGATCAGTTGTTGGCCCAATACGTTGCCATCCATCAGGGTTTTCAGCGCCTGGTGCTGGGCAACGGCCGGGTCACACTGACGCTGTTGATCGGCGACGCACTGGAACAGTTGCCGCAACTGGACGCCCGGATTGACGCCTGGTTCCTCGACGGTTTCGCCCCGGCGAAAAACCCGGACATGTGGACCGCCGAACTGTTCGCCGAACTGGCGCGCCTGGCCGCACCCGACTCGACCATCAGCACCTTTACCAGCACCGGCTGGGTACGGCGCCTGCTCAATGCCGCTGGCTTCAAGATGCGCCGCACGCCGGGTATCGGCCACAAATGGGAAATCCTGCGCGGGGCGTTCGTGGGTTGGCCCGGGGACACTCCCGCACCGGTGGCCGCCAAGCCGTGGTTTGCTCGCCCTGCCCAGGCTGTCGATGAGCGCCGCGCACTGGTGATCGGCGGCGGACTGGCCGGTTGCGCCACAGCGTCCAGCCTCGCTGCACGCGGCTGGCAGGTCAGCCTGCTGGAGCGTCACGATGATCTGGCACAGGAAGCCTCGGGCAATCCGCAGGGCGTGCTCTATCTGAAGCTGTCGGCTCACGGCACCGCCCTTTCGCAGTTGATCGTCAGCGGATTCGGCCATACCCGACGCTTGCTCGAACACTTGCAGCGTGGCGTTGACTGGGCTGACTGCGGCGTACTGCAACTGGCGTTCAACGCCAAGGAAGCCGAACGCCAGGCGCAATTGGCCGCCGCGTTTCCCGCCGACCTGGTCCATCCGCTGGATTTGCCCGAGGCCCAGGCACGCGCGGGTATTGCTCTGGAGCACGGCGGTCTGTTTTATCCCGAAGGCGGCTGGGTGCATCCGCCGGCCTTGTGCCGATGGCAAGCCTCCCACCCCAATGTGCAGGTGCTGACACACCACGACGCGTTGGAACTGCGCAAGGTCGATGACCAGTGGCAAGCCTGGGATAACGAGTCACTACTGGCCAGTGCACCGGTGGTGATCCTGGCCGGTGCCGCAGAGATCAAGCGCTTTGCCCAAAGTGCCGACTTGCCCCTCAAGCGCATTCGCGGGCAAATCACCCGTCTGCCGCAAACGGCCGAGAGCCAGAGCCTGGCCACGGTGGTGTGCGCCGAAGGTTACGTCGCCCCTGCGCGACTGGGCGAACACACCCTGGGCGCCAGCTTTGACTTCAACAGTGACGACCTGACGCCGAGCACCGCCGAGCATCTGGGCAATCTGCAAATGCTCAAGGAAATCTCCGGTGACCTGGTCAGCCGCCTGCACGCCGACCAACTGGACCCGGAGCAGCTCCAGGGCCGCGCGGCGTTCCGTTGCACCAGCCCCGACTACCTGCCCATCGTCGGCCCGCTGGCAGACAGTCAGGCCTTTAATCAGGCCTATGCGGCCTTGGGCAAGGATGCCCGGCAAGTACCGGACGTGCCTTGCCCGTGGCTCGATGGCTTGTACGTCAACAGTGGCCACGGCTCTCGCGGGTTGATCAGCGCGCCGCTGTCTGGCGAATTGCTCGCGGCCTGGCTGGACAACGAACCGCTGCCGCTGCCAAGAAGTGTTGCCGAGGCCTGTCACCCGAATCGCTTTGCCCTGCGCCGCCTGATTCGCGGCACCTGAAATACCCTGGCGTCGCCCCCATTGATGAACCGAGGTACCAATGCTGATTCCCCACGACCAACTTGAAGTCGACACCCTGACCCGCTTGATCGAAGACTTCGTCACCCGTGACGGCACCGACAATGGCGATGACACCCCGCTGGAAACCCGTGTATTACGGGTGCGCCATGCACTCAGCAAAGGCCAGGCACTGATCGTCTTCGATCCCGAGAGCGAGCAATGCCAGTTGATGCTCAAGCACGATGTACCCAAGCATCTGTTTGACTGACACTCAGACGCACCTGCCTTGGGCACGTTTGGCTTGAATGCGCTCGTAGATTTCGCAGCGATGCACGTTGACGTGCCGGGGCGCCTCCACGCTGAATCGTACCGTGCTGGCGTTCACGGAAAGGATGCGCACAGAGATGATGCCGCCAATGGAGATCAATTCGCCCACAACGCGGCTCAATACATGCATGGCCCTAGTCCTTGAGATGATCGGACAGTGAAGATGACCGGCTGACGACAGGTCTTCAATGCAGCGGCAGGAAAACAGCCAGCTCCTACACACAGAGACGAATCACCCTACAGGCATCCCTTACACCGCCACGCGACTGACTCAAGGCGCAGTAAACCGTGGGCCAAACAAAATGATGCTGGCGCCCAACACACACAGCACAACCCCCAGCCAGTCCGAGCCCAGCGGCCGAATCCGCTCGACCATACCGAGCCAACCAATCGAGGCGACGATGTAAATCCCGCCGTATGCTGCATAGGCACGGCCAGCATAGGTCGACTCGACCTTGGTCAGCAGCAGGGCAAACAGGGTCAGGCTGAACAACGCCGGGACGATCCACCAGGCACTTTTGCCCTGGCGCAGCCACATCCAGAAAGCGAAGCAACCGGCGATTTCAAACAATGCGGCAAGGAAAAACCACAGGTAATTGAGCATGTACGTGTCTCATCAGGGTTGCCAGGTGCGGCAACCCTAACGACCCACCCCCCTGCCCCGCAAGCTCAGCTGGCGCTTTGCCTGGCCTTGGCGCGCATCTTGTCGGCCATTTGGGTCATTTCGTTATAGAGCAGTTGCGGGTTCTTCTGCTTGATCGCCCAGGCCATGCGGCCCTGTTCATGAGGGAGGATCATGAACTCGCCCGCGGCCACGTGCTGATAGATGTAGTCGGCAATATCGCTGGCGGTGATAGGCGAGCTTTCCAGCAACTTGCCCACCTGGGCCTTCATGGCCGGCGTCGGACCGCGAAAGGAGTCCAGCAGGTTGGTCTGGAAGAATGACGGGCAGACCACGTGCACACCGATCTCCTGCTGCGCCAGCTCGATCAGCAGGCTCTCGGACAACGCTACGACGCCCGCCTTGGCCACGTTGTAGTTACTCATGGCCGGACCTTGCATCAGTGCCGCCATCGAGGCGATGTTGATGATCTTGCCTTTGCTTTTTTCCAGCAGAGGCAGGAAGGCCTTGCAGCCTTTGACCACGCCCATCAGGTTGATCGCAATCTGCCAGTCCCAGTCCTCCAGGGACAGCTCGCTGAAAAAGCCGCCGGAGGCCACGCCCGCATTGTTGACGATCACATCGATGCCACCGAACCTGACTTCACAGGCTTGGGCAAAGGCCGTCAGCTGACTGTAGTCACGCACATCGCAGCGCTGGGTGAAACCATCACCACCGGCCTCGCGGACCAGCCTCAGGGTTTCTTGCAGGCCCGGTTCACTGACATCGGACAAGGCCAGCTGCCAACCTTCACAAGCCCAGCGCAGAGCGATTTCGCGACCCAGGCCGGACCCGGCGCCAGTGATCATCATGCGATTTTGCATAGGAAGTAGCCTTGTTGTTCTGGGAGAGATGCTCGCAGTGTAGCGAAGGATTTTCCTGCACCCATGACCATCAAACTGCTGAATGCCCCAGGCAAACCTTTGCCATTGAATGTTGACGCCGAAGAAGGTTACGCGCGCCACTGACGGCCTATCCCGCAAAAATAGAAATAAGCGTTCGAACCAAAAGCAGTAAAGAAACTTTGAATTTTCACTAACCCGCGAAACTCGAAACAGTTAAGAGGCTCGGTTCAACCCCAATGACGGTCACAACTGGCCAATGAGGAACTCGACATGGGCACAATTCTTCTCATTATTCTGATCTTGCTATTGATTGGTGGTCTGCCGGTCTTTCCGCACTCCAGAAGCTGGGGATATGGTCCGTCCGGTGTCCTCGGCGTCGTCGTGGTCGTCCTGCTGGTGTTGCTATTGCTCGGTAGGATTTGACCGCCGACTCTATTCACAAGAGCAAAAAAAAGAGGCCCGAACGGGCTAATGCCGATCAGTTAAGAAGATGAGGTCGAATGTGTAGGAGCGAGCGGGCTCGCGATGAACTCAAGAGCAACGCGTTTAATCAGAAAACACGCGTTATCGTTAATGTCCATCGCGAGCACGCTCGCTCCTACAAAGGTCGACGTTCGCTTAACTGACTGGCATTAGCCCGAACGGGCCTCTTTTTCAGTGCAGCACGTACTTAGTCCGGCGTGCCGTCGACCACACCGGCGGTGTTATCGATCAGGCTCTTGGTCGCCGTTTGCAGGAACGCTTCCAGCTTTTGCTTCATCTGGGCAGTCGCCGGGGCATCCGGTACGACCTGGGCGCCAGGATTGGCTCCCAGCTGGTACTGGTACATCTTCGGCGCCATGTCTTTTTCCTTCGGCAGCACCAGCACCTGATCGACGGTGATGATCGCCGTGGTCTGTTCGCTGCCCGACGGCTTGATCACGCCAAAACCGGTGTCGCCTTCAGGCAGGTTCAGCAGGTCTCGTCCCCAGCACTGATGACGCACTTCGCCACCCAGGCGCCCCATGATGGTCGGCACGATGTCGACTTGAGTACCGACGGTGTGATCGAGCTTGCCGAACTTTTCCTGGATGCCGGGTGCAATCATCAGCATCGGCACGTTGAAACGCCCCAGGTCCATTTCGGTGATTTGACGCTCGTTGCCAAAGCCATGGTCGCCGACGATGACGAACAGGGTTTCCTTGAAGTACGGCTCTTTACGGGCCTTTTCAAAGAACTGACCCAGCGCCCAGTCGGAGTAGCGCATGGCAGTCAAGTGCTCGTTGAGATTGCCACGGCCCGTGACTTTCTCCACCGGCAACGGAGTCGGTAACGCGTACGGGGTGTGGTTGGACAGGGTTTGCAGCAACGCATAGAAGGGTTTGCCGCCTTCACGCGCCTTGAGTTCCACCAGGCCACGGTCGAACATGTCCTGGTCGGACACACCCCACGTCGGGTCGGAGAACACCGGGTCGATGAAGTCGTTACGACCGACAAAGTTGGTCATACCCTGGTTGCTGAAGAAGCCCGACTGGTTATCCCAGGCGAAATCACCGTTGTACACATAGACATCGTCGAACTTGCGCGCACTGAGCAACTGCGGCAGGCCGGACAGCTTGTGGCTGCCTTCCGGCGTCTGCATCAGGTATTCGAAGCCTGGCAGGTTCGGGAAGCAGGCCATGGTGGCGAACATACCCTGGTGGGTATGGGTACCGTTGGAGAAGAAGCGGTCGAACAGCAGGCCTTCCTCGGACAGCTTGTCCAGGTACGGCGTGATATTGCCAGGCGCGCCCAAGGCACCGACCGAGTGACCGGCCATGCTTTCCATCAGGATCACCACGACGTTCTTGATCGGCAGGGTCTTGTCGGCGGGCGGCATGAAGTCACGGCGCACAGCGGCGGTATCGGCATCCACCAGTTTCTCGTCCGGCATCACCAGCATGTCGCGGACAATCTCCTGGGCTTCAGGCTGTGGCAGGGTTGCCTTCCAGATGTTGTCGCGGTCTTCGGACATGCGGCTTTTCGCCGCCGCGACCAGTTGCAGCGTGCCGTTGAGGCCCAGCTGGTTGGCGAAGTTCGAGTCGGTGGTGTACACGTCACCCCAGCGCATTGGCGGGCCTTGACGCAGCGTGCCACGAGCGGCCGCAACGCAGATCAGCAGGCACACCATGAACACGGCAACGCGGGTGTACCACGGCGCCACCTGACGGGTGCTGACATTGCCACCGCTGAACGGGCCACGCGGACGGGTTGCACGGTCAGCGCCCTTGAACGCCAGGCTCAACAGCCAGGTGCCAATGACCCACGCCAGCAGGTAGCGCACCACCGGGAAGCCGTACCAGAGCATGCTCATGACGGTTTTCGGGTCTTCCTTCACATACTGGAAGACCAGGCCGTTGAGGCGCTGGTGGAACTCGCGGTAGAAATCCATCTCCATCAGGCCGAGGAACAGCGCGATGCTGGAGACAATCGTCAGCCATGAGCGGAACAGGCCACGGGCAGCCATCGCCCGGGCACTGAACAGCGACAGCAACAGCGGAATGCTGAGGTAGATCACCAGACGCAGGTCGAAACGCAGGCCGTTGGCGAAGGCTTCGAGAAAGGTCGAAGCCGGTGTATCCAGCATCATCTCCCGGTTGTAGACCAGCAGCGCAAGGCGCAGCAGGGAGAGCATCACCATCATGACCAGGGCGCAGAGCAGCGTATAAGCCAGATGGGATTTGACGGTCGGTTGCAGCAAGCGATTCGAGGCTCGCTGCTGACTCAGGGCGTCCGGGTTTGACATGTCGTTTCAGGACCCATTGGAGGTTGAAGTTACAAAAAAAGTAGTGGCGCCCAGCCCTCTCATTGCCATGCATTGCAGCAGATGGCCGGGACCTTGCGCGGAGTGCAGATGTTGCACGATCACCTACGGCTTTGCCATTTTTTACTGCCACACGCCCCAAAGTCCGGCCACGGAGGCTGTGAACCAAGGGCAAGCTGAGTAGTTGACGTGAAAGCGGTGCGGGCGAATTGTCTTGGAGCGATTGTGAAAATTTCGTGCAACGCATATCTGGAAACATAAAAAAGGACCGCAAGGTCCTTTTTCATCACTACCGCTTAGTCATTGCTTGGCTTGTTCACCGCTTGAAGCACGTATTGCGGCAAGGCGAACGCGCCAATGTGGATTTCCGGGTTGTAGTAACGGGTGACGATGCCACTGCCAGCGAAGCGCTGCTGCAGGGTTTCACGCGACAGTTTACGGTAGGCGGTGTTTTTCGCGCCCCAGGCAAAGGTCATGGCACCGCCGATGTAGGTCGGGACGGCCGCCTGATAAAAATGCCAGTCCGCAAACAGGCTACGCAGGCGACCGGCGGTGGTCTGGACTTCGCCCAGTTGCATGAACGGCGTGCCGTTCTGGGTCACCAGGATACCGCCGTCGTTCAGGCAACGGTGGCAGGCCTGGTAGAAGTTCTCCGAAAACAGGACTTCGCCTGGACCGATCGGGTCGGTGGAGTCGGAGATGATCACGTCGAACTTTTCCTGGGTGGTGGCCACAAAACGCATGCCGTCATCGATCACCAGGTTCAAGCGCGGGTCATCGTAGGCACCCTTGGAGTGGTTCGGCAGGAACTCCTTGCACATGTCGACCACCATGCCGTCGATTTCGACCATGGTGATGTGCTCGACGCTGCGGTGCTTGGCCACTTCACGCAGCATGCCACCGTCGCCACCGCCAATGATCAGCACGCGCTTGGCAGTGCCGTGGGCGAGGATCGGTACGTGGGTGAGCATCTCGTGGTAGATGAATTCGTCGGCTTCGGTGGTCTGGATCACACCGTCCAGCGCCATGACCCGGCCCATGCGCGGGTTTTCGAAAATGACCAGGTGCTGGTGTTCGGTACGCACTTCGTGCAGCAGCTTGTCCATGCGAAAACGCTGGCCATAGCCTTCGTAGAGGGTTTCCAGGTAGTCGTTGGTCGTGTTGGTGCTCATGGGAAGTCCCCCGGTGAATGCTGGTGGCAACGGACGGTTACCCGCCCATGATGGCCAATCGATCGGCTCGATTGACCAGCAAAGGCGCGCATTCTACGACGCAGAACATGACAGGTCGAACCTTAGTCAGGCAGAAGATATTTCCAAGGCTCTCGCAGGGAGAATGTGCCGGCCTTGCGGGCACTGTCAGATCCGCACGTTGCCTCTTGGCCCCGCGATAGCCCAGATGATCAGGCCCAGCACCGGCAGGACCAGAATCACCACGACCCAGATGATTTTCGTCCCGGTCCCGACGCTGCTTTTAAACACGTTGAGGATCGCCCAGATGTCCAGCGCAAGGATAATCAGGCCAACCAGGCTATTGAAGGTAGAACCCATGGTGTCGCTCCCGAAAGAAGGCATTCCCTCTCAGGATAGCCGGGTCCTGCAAGGGCTCCGTTTTATTGCGCGTTAAACGTGGACAGCCACTTTCAACGCTTCCAGGGACGGCGCAGCGCTGATACCAGCCTCGGCACACAACTCCAGTACCCGCTCCACGTCTTTGCCGAAGACCAGCACCGCCTGGATCTCGTCATCGAGCGGCTGACTGAGGTTCACCAGGGTGTAGCCGCCGTTTTCCGGGTTCATGCTGCCCATCTGTATCTGGATACGGTTGAGCGCCGTCAGCGCTTCGGTCTTGGCCAGTTGCTTGGGCTTGATGTTGAACGCCACATCCGGGCCGAACGAGGCGACGATCTGGGCGAACAAGTCCATGTAGGTGTCGGCCTGAAACAACACGGTCTCCGGCAAGCTGCCCACCACCACCCACTCACCCAACGGAATCGGGAAAGTGTCGTCGTAGTTGATATCCGGATTGGCCGCCAGAAAGGCGTCTGGATCGGCGTAGGCCTGGGTGGCTTCGTCGGCGATTTGCACAATCTCCACCTCGCTCATGCAGCCGGAGCTGATTTTGCTGATGAGTTCGATGAGTGCGGCTTTCATGGCGGATCCTGTAGCGAAGGGAATGTCAGGGCGCGAAGGATAACGCATTCGACGGCAGATGCCGAAGCTGCAGGAACTGGCTTGGCAGTTCCCACAGGCTGCCCGTTACGCTCGAATCAATCTTCAGCCCAGCAGTTTCTGCAACTGCGCCGTGGTATCGGTCGCGCCCATGGTTCTGGCCGCTTCCAGTGCCGTGATGCCGTTGGCGTCCTTGGCCTTGGGGTCGGCCCCCTGGCTGATCAGGTAATCGACGATGGCCGAGCGGTTGAACATCGCCGCCATCATCAACGCCGTGCGCCCGTCAAAGGACGAACCCTCTACCTCGGCACCGCCTTCGACCAGCACCTTGACCGTGTCCAGGTCGCCCTTGAAGGCAGCCCCGGCAATCGGGCTTTGGCCATTGTCGTTACGAATTTCCGGATCGGCCTTGTGTTCCAGCAACACTTTCACGGCATCGACATGACCGTGATAGGCCGCCAGCATCAGCAAGGTGTCACCCTTGTGGTTGCGCAGATTCGGTGGCAGGCCCTTGCTCAGCAGTGCGGCGAGCATCGCCGCGTCGCCGTCTCGGGCTTTGTTGAATACCTGTTCGGCAAACTCCGCGGCTTCTTCCGGGGTCATCTGGCGGGATTTGTCTGACATTGAGGGCTCCACATTCGGTCAATCGCAAAGCCGCTAGTGTCCTCAAGCGGCCTTGCACCTGTCACCCCTTTTTTCTCTCCTGCGGCCATAGCCAGAATCAATAACGAAACTTGCCGTCATGGATATCCGCCAACACCTGTTCGGTGACTTGCACGTAGGTGTCAGAGCCCGGTAACCAGGCATAGACCGGATCGTCGCCGGTTTTTCCCGGATCGAAGGCTTCGTCCTTGAGGCGGGTCTTCTGGTACTTGAAGGTCCCGGTGGTTTCCATTTTCACTTTCACCCGCAAAAACAACGGCACGGCATACGCCGGCATTTGCGCCCGGGCAAAACTCAGCAACTCGCCAAAATCCAGGGTGGCCAGGGATTCGGCCGGCGTGATGGCCGCCATGCCGGCCCGACCGTTGGTGTTGTGGATTTCTACGCCGTAGGCCACTGCCTCGGCAATATGCGGATGCTGCAGCAGGATGTTCTCGACCTCGGTGGTCGAGACGTTCTCACCCTTCCAACGGTAGGTATCGCCAAGACGGTCGACGAACTGGGCATGGCCGAAGCCGATGTTCCTGAGCAAGTCACCGGTATTGAAGTAGCGGTCGCCTTTTTCAAACACATCATGGAGCACGACCTTCGCGGTTTTCTGCGGGTCGGTGTAGCCGTCCAGCGGCGCCTTGTCATCGATCCTTGCCAGCAACAGGCCTTCCTGCCCCTTACCGACCTTCTGCATGAAGCCCTTGCTGTTGCGGATCGGCGCGCAACTGTCGTGGGCGTATTCGACCAACTCCCAGGACATCAACGAGAAACCGATGGTGTTGTCAAAGTTCAGAATGTTGGTGAAACCGATGTTGCCGTCACTGGCGGCATACAGTTCACATATGTGGTTGATCCCGAAGCGCTGCTTGAACTCGCTCCAGACGCCGGGGCGCAGGCCGTTGCCGACCATCTTGACCACCGGGTTGTCACGGTCGTCGGCGCTGGCCGGTTGATCAATCAGATAACGGCACAACTCACCGACGTAACCGATGGTGGTCGCCCGGTATTTACGCACATCGTTCCAGAACTGACTGGCGCTGAATTTGCGCCGAATGGCAAAGCCCGACGCGCCATTGATCGCCGAGCCCCAGCACACGCAAAGCCCCGTGGCGTGGTACAGCGGCAAGGTGCAATAGACGATGTCCCCGGGGCCCATGTCCAGCGCGATCATGCCGAAGCTGGCGGACGAGCGCATCCAGCGACCGTGCTTGAACACGCCGGCCTTGGGCAACCCGGTCGTGCCGGAAGTGTAGATATAGAAGCAAGGGTCGTCGAGGTACACCTGTTGGCTGCTGAGCGAGTTTTCGCTTGAACCGTCGGCACTGACGCGCATCAAGTTGATGAAGCCGGCTGGCGCCTGTCCGGGGTCCCGGGACGTATCCTGGTCAGCCACCCACCAGGTCCTGGCGGCCTCGATCGACACCCGATCACGAATCGCCGAATAGGCCTCGACCAGTTCCTCGCCCACCACGATGGCCACCGGGTTGACCAGATTCACACTGTGCACCAGCGCCTGCTGGGTTTGCGAGGTATTGAGCATGGCACTGATGGCGCCGAGCTTGGCGACGGCCAGTACCGTGACCAGCAGTTCCGGACGGTTCTCGATGAAGATCCCGACCACATCGCCCTTGCCGATACCCTGGGCATGCAAGTGATGGGCGATCCGGTTGGCCCACTGGTTGGCTTGGGCATAACTGAGGCTGACCGTGCCATGCAGCAACGCCGGCCCCTCGGGGTTGCGCTGCGTCGCCTGCTCAAAGGTAAACGCCAGGCCGCAGGGCTGGTCCGGCTGTTTGACGTTGGCGACTTTGAGCCCCTTGACCACCCGTGGCAGGGCTTTGACGATGGACGGCAACTTACGGAGCATCATGCCCCAGGTAATCATGTCCTTGTGCGTGCTGCTCATGGTTGCTCCCGTATGACCCACTGCGTCGGGCCTGTTTTGTTATTGTCGGGCGAACATGCATGACGGGGTGTTCGGGGCAACTTCATCCCGGTATGAGAAACGACAGGAAAACCCTCGGACGCCTGGCTGCAGGCCAAAAAGTACGCCAGCGGTTCTGTCGCTGTACACGCGGTTTTTGAAATGTTTTGTATCCGAGAGAGTGTTACCGGCAATCACGCGAGAATGAATGACAGCGCCCGCCGCGCTCCGCGCAAAATGCAGGATGCACGATGGCCACTCATGCAAAATGCACGAATGCAAAAACAAGCCAATTGATTAACTTATTGATTTATAAGAATTTAATTAAAACTGAATGCTGGCACAATCAGTGCACCTATCACTCCACATGGCCCTTCATGCACACACGGAGCTGATAGACATGGACCTGATCCAAGAGAAGTTTTCCTCACTGTTCTCCCACTTCGCCGTCACGACGCAGGAGCGTCCCGACGGCGGCATTTTGCTGACCTTGCGCAGCAGCGACGGCAGAGAGTTCAAGCGTTCGATTTCCTATGCGCAGTTGCATGCCGGCGATCAACTGTCCTGGGCGATCAGCGCCATACGGCGCGACCTGGCCGAACAGGCCAGCGAACTGCCGCAGATTTCCATGCTGCAGAGCCAGCAGCGCTTCGCCTTGCCGACCTATTACTCGGCCTGAGCAGTACCGCTTCCCGTTGGGTGGCCAGGCGTTGCGCCTGGCCGCCCTTTTTACGTCACAGGTGCGCCGGATCGATCTGGGCAAAGGTCGTGACGCTCACATGCCCCGCCAGCTCACCCCCTTCGCGCACCAGGCCGCGGGTGGCCATGCCGGCCTCGCGGGCGGCGTCGAGTTCCTGCACGATGTCGGACAGGAACAGGATCTGCGCCGCTTCACAACCGATGGCCTGGGCAATGCGCTGGTAGGACTGCGCTTCACGCTTGGGGCCGGACGTGGTGTCGAAGTAACCGCTGAACAGCGGTGTCAGGTCGCCCGCCTCCGAGCAACCGAAGATCAGCTTCTGCGCCTGGATCGATCCCGAGGAATAAACAAACAGTTGATACCCCGCATCGTGCCAGCGTTTCAGCGCATCAACGGCGTCCGGGTACACATGCCCCTTCAACTGCCCGGCCTGGTAACCCTGCTCCCAGACCATGCCTTGCAATGCCTTGAGCGGCGTGGCCTTGCGGTCTTCGGCGATCCAGCCCAACAGAATCTCGATGACTCGCTCCACATCGGCATCGGGCTCGGCACTGTCCTGGCGCACCGCGTCCAGCTGGAGGGCCACGTCCGCGCGTTGCGCCTGCTGGCGGACAAACGCCGGCAGGTGCTGGGCGGCATAGGGGAACAACACATCGAACACAAAACTCACCGCGCTGGTGGTGCCTTCGATGTCAGTCAGAATAGCTTTGATGGTCATGCGCTCAATCCTCCAGGCGCGGGAAGCGGCCGGCAATGTCGTCGCCGGTGAAGTTGGCCACCCAGCCTTCGGGATTGTTGAACAGGCGGATCGCCACGAAGTGCGGGTGCTCGCCCATGTCGAACCAGTGCCGGGTGCCGGCCGGAACCGAGATCAGGTCGTTTTTCTCGCACAGCACCGCGTACACGTAGTCATCGATGTGCAGGGTGAACAGGCCACGCCCGGCCACGAAAAACCGCACTTCGTCTTCACCATGCCGATGCTCTTCAAGGAACTTGGCCCGCAGTTCGGCTTTTTGCGGGTGATCACTGTTCAGGCTGATCACGTCGACGGTGACGTAGCCGCCCTCGGTCATCAGTTGGTCGATCTGCACCTGGTAGGCCGCAATCACCTCTTCCTGGCTGGCGCCGGGCTGGATCTTCGCCGCCGCTTGCCAACGGTCGAAGCGCACACCCTGTTCAGCCAGGGTCGAGGCAATGTCGTCAAAGTGGGTCAAGACCTTGTTTGGCAGGTCCGGGCTTGAGACGTGGTAAACAGACAGGCTGCTCATGCTGGCGATTCCTCGTTAGCGGCGCTGCCGTCCGTTTTTCTACAGACCGGTTGGGCAGCGCGGTTCATCAGGCGGTGGGCGACTTCAATGAAGTCAGCCTTGACGGTGGGTCAGCGAGCGCACTTTCAACTCGCACTCGAACAGAAATTCAAAAGCCTCGATCTGGCGCAAGGCATCGCTCATGCCCGCACCCCAGGTATAGAGGCCATGACCGCGAATCAGGTAGCCGACGCACTCCGGGTGAGCGTCCAGCCAAGGCTGCACCTTGGCGGCCAGGCGGGCAATGTCCTGATCGTTGTCAAAGATCGGCACCCGCACGCGCGACTCGTGGGTTGAAACGCCGCTGAAGGCTTTTTGCAGTTCGTAGTCTTCAAACTCGATGTAGTCCTGGGGCGTCAGGCGCGACAGCACCGTGGCGTTCACCGAGTGGGTGTGCAGCACCGCGCCGATCTCCGGGCGCCAGCTGTACAGCTGAGTGTGCAGCAGGGTTTCGGCGGACGGCTTCTTGCCCGGCTCCAGGCTGTTGCCTGCCAGATCGGTGGCCAGCACGTCATCCAGGCCCAGTTGGCCTTTATGCTTGCCGGAAACGGTCAACAGCGCTTGGCTGGCCGACAGCCGCGTCGAGTAGTTGCTGCTGGTGGCCGGCGACCAGCCGCGGCCATAGAGAAAACGCCCGGCGTCGATGATTTGCTGGGCGAGGTGTTCACGGGTAAGGCTCATGGCCTGTCCTCTTGCATACGTGTGGCAATGATAACGGCTGCAGCCAGAGCTGCGAGACTGGCAATACTAAAGGTCAAGGTGGCGCCCAGGGCGTTCCAGCTGTAACCGGAATACAACGCACCCAATGCACCGCCGATGCCGGCCAGTGCCGCGTACAACGCCTGGCCCTGCCCTTGCTGGCGGGCACCGAAGCTACGTTGCACGAAATGGATGGCAGCGGCGTGAAAGCTGCCGAAGGTCGCCGCGTGCAGTATTTGCGCGAACAGCAGCACCCACAAAAATTCCGCGAATGAGCCCAGCAACAACCAGCGCAAGGCCGCCAGCAGGAAACTCGCCATCAGCACCCGGCGCACCGAGAACCGCGCCAGGATCCGGCTCATGAACAAGAACACCAAGACTTCGGCCACTACGCCCAGGGCCCAGAGCAGACCGATCACACCGCGGCTATAGCCCAGATGTTCCAGGTGCAGGGTCAGGAAAGTGTAATAGGGCCCGTGGCTCATCTGCATCAGTGCCACGCACCCGTAAAACGCCAGCACGCCGGGGCTGCCCAATTGCTTGAGGAAGCCCTCCCCGGCCGGGCGATTGCCTTGCGCCGGCTGCGCGTTCGGCACCCACAGGCTGCTAACGACGATCCCGGCCATGATCAGCACCAGCGCCACCGGGTAGATGTCCAGGCTCAGCCATTGGAACAGCCGCCCCAACGCCACCACGGTGATGATGAAGCCGATCGAGCCCCACAAACGGATCTGACTGTAGCGTGCGGCCTGGCCCTGCAAATGTGCCAGGGTGATGACTTCGAACTGCGGCAACACCGCGTGCCAGAAAAACGCATGCAGGGCCATGACCATCGCCAGCCAAGCGTAGCTTTTGCTGATGAAGATCAGCGAGAACGTCAGCAGCGTACAGACCGCACCGAAGCGCACGATGGCCAGGCGCCGGCCGGTGTAGTCACCGAGCCAGCCCCAGATATTGGGCGCGACGCAGCGCATGAGCATCGGAATCGCCACCAGTTCGCCAATGCGCGCAGCGGAAAAACCCAGGTGATCGAAATACAGCGCCAGGAACGGCGCGGTCGAACCGAGCAAGGCGAAATAGAACAGATAAAAGCTGGAGAGCCGCCAGTACGGGAGTGCCGCCACGGCCATCAGACCGCAGCGACGTCAGGGCATGGCTTCACAGCTGGCCCAGCACCGGAGTGCTGACGCGCACGTCGGCGTTTTGCCCGCGATGGCGCAGCAAGTGGTCCATCAGCACGATCGCCATCATGGCCTCGGCAATGGGGGTAGCACGAATGCCGACGCACGGGTCATGACGGCCCTTGGTGATGACCTCCACCGGGTTGCCGTGGATATCGATCGAACGGCCCGGCGTGGTGATGCTCGACGTGGGCTTGAGGGCCAGGTGCGCAACGATCGGCTGGCCGGACGAAATGCCGCCCAGGATGCCGCCGGCGTTGTTGCTGAGGAAGCCTTCAGGGGTCATCTCGTCGCGGTGCTCGGTGCCGCGCTGGGCCACGCTGGCGAAACCGGCGCCGATTTCCACACCCTTGACCGCGTTGATGCTCATCAGCGCGTGAGCCAGTTCGGCATCGAGACGGTCGAAGATCGGCTCGCCCAGACCCGGCTTCACGCCTTCGGCCACCACGGTAATCTTCGCGCCGACTGAATCCTGGTCGCGACGCAGTTGATCCATGTACGCCTCAAGCTCGGGCACTTTGTCCGGATCCGGGCTGAAAAACGCATTCTGCTCGACCGAGTCCCAGGTCTTGAACGGGATTTCGATCGGACCCAACTGGCTCATGTAGCCACGGATCACGATGCCTTGGGTGGCCAGGTATTTCTTGGCAATCGCCCCGGCGGCCACGCGCATGGCGGTTTCGCGGGCGGAACTGCGGCCGCCGCCGCGATAGTCGCGCTCGCCGTATTTGTGGTGGTAGGTGTAGTCGGCGTGGGCCGGGCGGAACAGGTCCTTGATCGCCGAGTAGTCCTTGGACTTCTGGTCGGTGTTGCGGATCAACAGGCCAATGGAGCACCCGGTGGTGCGACCTTCGAACACGCCAGAGAGGATTTCGACTTCGTCGGCTTCCTGACGCTGGGTGGTGTGGCGGCTGGTGCCCGGCTTGCGCCGGTCCAGGTCGCGCTGCAGGTCATCCAGGGACAACTCAAGGCCCGGCGGGCAGCCGTCGACAATGGCGACCAACGCCGGACCATGGCTTTCGCCCGCGGTGGTGACAGTGAACAGCTTGCCGTAGGTATTGCCGGACATGCAGGGCGCTCCGTGAAATCGCTGAACTAAGTGCGCGCCAGTATACGCAGGCTCACCAAGTAGTTCATCCTCGAACCTTATCGGTGCCCGTGAGTCCAACCGACACCTTGTGAATGATGGCGAGATAATGCTTCGAGTAATAGCCTTGAGCCTTACCCTGTTTACCGGCCTGCTTTCCAGTGTGGTCCAGGCCACCGTCCTGCAACGCCCCATCAGCCTGGAGACCGGCAACGGCGAGCTGTTCGGCTCGATGTTGCTGCCAAAATCCGACGCCCCGGTGCCGGTGGTACTGATCATTTCCGGGTCAGGCCCGACGGATCGCAATGGCAACAACCCGGAGGGTGGCAAAAACGACAGCCTCAAGCGCCTGGCCTGGGTGCTGGCCAAACACAACATCGCCAGCGTGCGCTACGACAAGCGTGGCGTGGCGGCGAGCCTGGCGGCCACCCCGGACGAACGCGACCTGACCCTTGAGGCCTACGTGGCGGACGCCGTGGCCTGGGGCCAGAAACTCAAGACCGACCCGCGCCTGGGGCCGTTGATCCTGCTGGGGCACAGCGAAGGTGCGCTGATTGCCACGCTCGCCGCGCCACAGGTGGATGCCGCCGGGCTGATCTCCGTGGCCGGCAGTGCCAGACCGGTGGACCAGATCCTGCGCCAGCAATTGAGTTACCGCTTGCCCCCGCAGTTGATGCTGCGCAGTAACGAACTGCTGGACAGCCTCAAGGCCGGACAGGTGGATGACAATGTCCCGTCCGCCTTGCAAGTGATCTTCCGCCCCAGCGTGCAACCGTACCTGATCACCCTGTTTCGCCAGGACCCGGCCGCCGCCTTCGCCAGGCTGAAAATGCCGGCACTGATTATCCAGGGCAGCCACGACATCCAGGTGAGTGTCAGTGATGCGCAGATGCTCAAGGCTGCCAAGCCCGACGCTCAGTTGGCGGTGATCGAGGGCATGAACCATGTGATGCGCATCGTGCCCATCGACGTCAAGCGGCAAGTGGCCTCCTACAAGGACCCGCAACTGCCCCTGGCCGCCGAACTTGGCTCACGCATTCTCAGCTTTATTGACGGACTTCGTCCCAGTTAAGCCGGTTTTACCCTCCAGTCCTGGAAAAAGCGGCCGATAAGCCGATGTCGACCGTTGATGAACGGTCGACAAGCAGCGCTTGGACAGGACCTCACCGCTATGACTGATACCCAGAATTCACCCGACACCGCGCCAGCAGCAACGGCCACAGAAGCGGTTGAGCTGCCGTGGCCGGACGTCCAGCCCGAGCACCACAGAATGCTGCGCCTGGCGCCGCTGAAAACCGACCGGGCGACCGGCGGGCGGCCATTGCGCTTTGTGGAATTCGGCTACGCCGAGCGCAACAACCACGAACGCAGCCTGCTGCGCATGAGCATCGCCCTGCCCGGCCAGCGGGTGCGCAAAGAGCAGAACCACCTGGATGTCTGGGTTGATCACGAGGCCCGACGCGTGCACTTCGAGCCGGCCAGCGGTCTGCAGATCGAGCCGATGAATCGCGGCATTGGCCGCTTCCTGGCCGCGCAGGGCATCACCTGGGCAAAGAAGAAATGGTCGAGCTACACCTTTGACGGCGTCGACCTGAACAACAAGGACGCCCTCAACGAAGACACCCGCCTGCGCCGCGATCACTTCCTGCGGGTGCATGGTTTTGATGTGGTCTACGCCGATGCCCAGCATTTGAAAGGCAGTGTCAAAGCCGGCAAGGTCGGCGACCTGCTAGCCGACTGGAACACCGAAAAGCTGCAGTTCGTGGAAATCCTCGAAGCCGCGCAGATGCTGCAGCAAGCCGAGCAGAATCTGGCCGAACAGGAAGTCAAACTGCAAAAGCAGGAAGAGAAAGTCAGCCAGTACAAACGCGAAGACACTGGACTGCGCTTCACCATCACCTGTCTGGTGGCGTTTTCGGTGTTCCAGGCGGGATTGCTGATCTGGATTGCTACGCACCGCTAAACCAGCAGTAACGAGCATTCCCACGCCGGGGTGTGGGAATGCTCAGGCGTCAGACGCGGGCAGCAAACAACGCCTGATGCTCACGGCATTGCTCGGCGCTGAGCATGAACACGCCATGACCGCCTCGTTCGAAGTCCAGCCAGGCGAAGTCGACTTCCGGGTACAACGCCTCGACATGCACCTGGCTGTTGCCCACTTCAACGATCAACAAGCCTTTCTCGGTCAAGTGATCGGCCGCCTCGGCCAGCATCCGCCGAACCAGGTTCAAGCCATCGTCGCCGCAAGCCAGGCCCAGTTCTGGCTCGTGCTGGTACTCGTCCGGCATGTCGGCAAAGTCTTCGGCGTCCACGTAGGGCGGGTTGGACACGATCAGGTCGAAACGCTGCCCTGGCAAACCGTCGAAGCCATCGCCCTGAACGGTGTACACCCGCTCATCGACGCCATGGCGCTCAATGTTTTGATTAGCCACTTCCAGCGCTTCGAACGACAGGTCCGCCAGCACCACTTCGGCCTTCGGGAACTCGTAGGCGCAGGCAATGCCGATGCAGCCGGAACCGGTGCACAGGTCGAGAATGCGCGCCGGTTCAGTGCCCAGCCACGGCGTGAAGCGGTTTTCGATCAGCTCGCCAATCGGCGAACGCGGGATCAAGACACGCTCGTCGACGATGAACGACATGCCACAGAACCAGGCTTCACCCAACAGGTAGGCGGTCGGGATGCGCTCGTCGATACGCCGCTTGAGCAACCGTTGCAGATTGACCAGTTCGTCTTCTTCGAGCGCACAGTCCAGATAGCTGTCGGCGATTTCCCAGGGCAGGTGCAACGCGCCCAGCACCAGCTGTCGGGCTTCGTCCCAGGCGTTGTCGGTCCCATGGCCGAAAAACAGATCCTCCCCATGAAAACGACTGACAGCCCAACGAATATGGTCGCGCAACGTGCGCAGACGGGAAGTGATCACGGGGTAGACTCCTGAAAAAACGACTGGCGATTCTACCAGTCTTGACCGGCACCGACGATGCAAGAAAGCTAATGACTCGGAAGTAGGATTAATCCATCTTTTCAGCTTTTGTATTGAACATCCGCCCGGCTCTTGAGAGTCTGCAGGCCAGCAACGACGGGGCCTACGATGGTAGCGGTTCACATAACTGCTCAGCCAGAGGACAATGGCGCAAAAGCCCCACTCGAAGGAGCCCCCGAATGTCCGTTCCAAAGACGATGTTTCAACTCAGCGGTCGTGGTTACGCGCCAGCCAACCTGGCCCACGCGACGCTGGTGATCATCGATGCCCAGAAAGAATACCTCAGCGGCCCGTTGGCCCTGTCCGGCATGGATGCTGCCGTCGACAACATCAAGCAGCTGCTTGCGGCCGCCCGCTCCGCCGCTCGGCCGATCGTGCATGTCCGTCACCTGGGCACCGTCGGTGGCCTGTTCGACCCGCAGGGCGAACGCGGTGAATTCATTCCCGGGCTGGAACCCCTGGCCGACGAAACCATCATCGGCAAACTGCTGCCGAGCGCGTTCCACGGCACGCCGCTGGAAAAACGCCTGCAAGACCTTGGTTCACTGGACCTGATCGTGTGCGGTTTCATGAGCCACTCCAGCGTCAGCACCACCGTGCGCGCCGCCAAGAACCTGGGCTTTCGCTGCACCTTGGTCGAAGATGCCTGCGCCACCCGGGACCTGCCTTTCAAAGGCGGCGTGCTGAGTGCCGAGCACGTGCAGCAGACCGAAATGGCGATCATGGCTGACAACTTCGCCACCCTGGCGCTGACCAAAGACCTGATCTGATCGCCCTGGACTGAGCGGCCCTTTGCGCCGCTCATCCGCAAAGGTCTCTCATTCCCTATAATTGAATTAGCCTCAGGAACCACCCGGTCATCTCCCGGTCGAAGGGCCGATACCCATTGAGGAAGATCGGAATGAAGATATCCGATGGATTTGACGCTCGCCGCTTGCGACCCAAGGGTCCGCGCAATTGGCGCTTTCGCATCGCCGCAGCCTGCTCTGCCCTGCTCGCCGCGTTCGGCGTGCTGCTGGCGATGGCCGGTGCCGCCAGCCTGTTGGGCCGCCCGCCCGCTCTGGGTGAACTGAACGCCAGCCCGGTGGGCGCGGCGGTGATTCTCGGACTGGGCCTGTTCCTGCTCTATGCAGGCGTTGCACTGTGGCGTCGCTGCCGGCGCCGGATGCGTCAACCCAGCGGGCTGAACATGGCGCCGCACTTGATGAAAAAGCATGACTGAGTCGCACCGACTTAGTCGCGCCGACTGCGTTTTGACGCACCCGATTCACCTCGACTTGGGTAAACTGGCCGCCCTTCGCGGAGGCTGACATGCAAGACGACGATTTTTCCCTGTTCAAAAGCGCGATCCAAGGCGTCAAGCCGATCAAGCACGATCGCGCCGAAACCGGCAAACCCAAGGCTGACCGTGCGCAGATCGCCAAGCTGCGCCAGGCGGCGACCATCCGTACCGACGTTGCCGCGGTAGACGGCCTGTCCGACCAGTTCGTGATCGACGTCGGCCCGGAAGACGAGTTGATGTGGGCGCGTGACGGTGTGCAGGAAAGCCAGATGCGCAAGCTCAAGATCGGGCAGATCCCGTTCGAAGGCAGCCTCGACCTGCACGGCATGAACGTCGAAAAGGCCCGCGAAACACTCTGGGCCTTTCTCGCCGAAGCGACAAAATTCGAAATCCGCTGCGTGCGCGTGACCCACGGCAAGGCTGTACGCCTGGACGGCAAACGGCCGATGATCAAAAGTCACGTCAACACCTGGCTGCGCCAGCATCCGCAGGTGCTTGGCTTCACCTCCTGTCAGGCCCGACACGGTGGCGCCGGAGCGGTTTATGTGATGCTCAAACGCACCATGATGGAAGGTCGCGACGAGTAAAGCTGACGCGTCGCGCTTGCAGCGCCGTGCCTGCCACCGTACCCTTGCCCTTTGCGTAAAATCCCACAGGTAGTTTCATGTCCCTGGAACAGAATTACACGGCGATCCTCGGCCAGCTTGGCGAAGACGTCTCCCGCGAAGGTCTGCTCGACACGCCAAAGCGTGCCGCCAAAGCCATGCAGTACCTTTGCCGCGGTTATGAACAATCGCTTGAAGAAGTCACCAACGGTGCCTTGTTCAGCTCCGACAACAGCGAAATGGTGCTGGTCAAGGACATCGAGCTCTACTCGTTGTGCGAACACCACCTGCTGCCTTTCATCGGCAAGGCGCATGTCGCTTACATTCCGAGTGGCAAGGTGCTGGGCCTGTCGAAAGTCGCGCGGATCGTCGATATGTACGCCCGCCGGCTGCAGATCCAGGAAAATCTCAGCCGCCAGATCGCCGATGCGGTCCAGCAGGTCACTGGTGCCCTGGGCGTTGCCGTCGTAATCGAAGCCAAGCACATGTGCATGATGATGCGCGGTGTGGAGAAACAGAACTCGACGATGATCACCTCGGTGATGCTCGGTGAGTTCCGCGAAAACGCGGCCACCCGCAGCGAGTTTCTCAGCCTGATCAAGTAACGCGCAGCACGAAGAAAACCGGCATTCATCGCCGGTTTTTTTTCGCCTGCGAAAAATCAGGTAAGCTGCGCGCCTTTCTACTTCACCCCGTGAGGCTTGTCCCGTGTTAGTCAAAGCGCTTCGTGTCGGCCTCGGCCAGCTGATCATCTTCATCGATTTCATCACCCGCCCAAGCAAGAAGCAGCGCCCGGCTGCCGCTCAGGCCCAGGTCGAGCAGGCCTCCAAAGGCCTGACCCTGTATCAGTTCCACGCCTGCCCGTTCTGCGTGAAAACCCGCCGCACCCTGCGCCGCCTGAATGTGCCGGTGGCCCTGCGTGATGCGAAGAACAACGAACAGGATCGCCAGACCCTGCTGGATCAAGGCGGCAAGATCAAGGTGCCGTGCCTGCATATCGAAGAAAATGGCCAGACCACCTGGATGTATGAGTCCAAGGTGATCATCGAGTATCTGGACAAGCGATTTGCGGCAGCCTGATATTACTGTGCTGCACTGACGTCTGCGGGAATCGGCCGGACGGCCCGGACACCGCACATTTCAGACAACGATAAACCGGCCCTTTGGCCGGTTTATTCGTTTCTGCCCTCCCCTCAGGCCGCCTGCGCAGCCTGGACCTGGCGCCGGGGAAAACGCCAGCATCGAAAGACGGAGCATTTCTGACACCTGTTCTGGCGCTTTCGCGGGCACCGAAGCGCCGCCCGCCCCCACGGCAAACACGTCTAGACCGGCGATATATCCCTATTGCCGATCTTTTCGTCGACAAAATCAAAAACATTATTTGCTTTCTTTGTATACAAAAGCATAATTCGCTTCGTGCGAGTTCCTGACCGAATAGTCAACAAATTCGCAAGTGCCTCAAAGAGCCGCTGCCCTCCTTGCGTGTCCGGCTCTGGAAATAACAATAAAACTCTTGAGGAGTACTCGCTGTGGAAAGCCGCAAATCCGAAGCATCGACGCTGGATCTCTCGCCGCCTTTACGCACTGGCTGGCTGGAGCGCCTGTTTAAACTCAGCTTGCATGGCACCACGGTGAAGACCGAGCTGATTGCAGGTCTTACTACCTTCATCACCATGGCCTACATCATTTTCGTCAACCCCAACATCATGGCCGATGCCGGGATTGACCACGGCGCGGCCTTCGTCGCGACCTGTATCGCCGCGGCACTCGGTTGCCTGTTGATGGGCCTGTACGCCAACTGGCCGGTCGGCCTGGCACCGGGCATGGGCTTGAACGCATTCTTCACCTACACCGTGGTCGGCACCATGGGCTACAACTGGGAAACCGCACTGGGCGCAGTGTTCGTGTCCGGTGTGTTGTTCATGATTCTGACGTTCTCCCGGATCCGTGAATGGCTGCTCAATAGCATTCCGGTGAGCCTGCGCTTCGCCATGGGTGCCGGTGTGGGCCTGTTTCTGGGGCTGATCGGTTTGAAAACCGCCGGCATCGTTGTCGACAGCCCGGCGACCTTGATCAAACTCGGTTCCCTGCGCGAGCCTGGCCCGCTGCTCGCGGCGATCTGCTTCCTGATGATCGCCGTGCTGAGCTACCACCGTGTATTCGGTGCAATCCTCATCAGTATCATCACTGTGACCCTGGCCGGCTGGGGCCTGGGCCTGGTGCATTACGAAGGGATCATGTCCGCTCCACCCAGCCTGGCCCCGACCTGGATGGCCATGAACGTTGCCGGCGTGTTCAACGTCAGCATGATCAGCGTGGTGCTGGCGTTCCTCTTCGTGCACATGTTCGACACGGCCGGTACCTTGATGGGCGTCGCCCAGCGCGCCAATCTGGTCGGTGAAGACGGCAAGATCGAAAACCTCTCCCGTGCCATGAAAGCCGACAGCGCTTCCAGCGTATTTGGCGCGGTGGTCGGTGTGCCGCCAGTCACCAGCTATGTAGAAAGCGCCGCGGGTGTGGCCGCGGGTGGTCGGACAGGTCTTACCGCGGTAACCGTTGGCGTGCTATTTATTGCGGCGATGTTCTTCGCACCGCTGGCAGGGATGATTCCCGCCTACGCCACCGCTGGCGCACTGATTTATGTGGCGATGCTGATGATGGGCGGCATGGAGCACATCAAATGGAGCGATGCCACCGACAGCATTCCAGCGATCGTCACCGCAATCATGATGCCGCTGACCTTTTCGGTAGCCGATGGTATCGCCCTGGGCTTTATCACCTACGTGGTGCTCAAGGCCGGTACCGGTAAACACAAGGAAATCTCGGTCAGCCTGTGGGTCCTGTGCGCGATCTTCATTGCCAAGTTCATTTTCTTGTAGGTAGGACGCACTGTCGGCTGCGGCGAAACGCCCGCAGCCTGGTGCTTTAAACGCCTCACCCGGTCGGGTGGGGCTTTTGCATAAATGGAGGAAAGTAATGAGTCTGGAAACCTGGCTGCTGTTCAGTGGCGCTGCCCTGGTGGTCATCCTGATCCCGGGCCCCTTGTCGTTGCTGATGATCAGCAACAGCTTGAATTACGGCTTGCGCCGTTCCTACCCGGCGTTTCTCGGCGGGGTGTTCGCCTCGATCTGCCTGTTGAGCGCATCGGCGCTGGGCCTCGGCGCCCTGCTGCTGGCGTCGGAGCAGCTGTTCAGCGCCCTGAAGATTGTCGGTGCGCTGTACCTGTTCTACCTCGCCTGGCAGAGCTGGCAGCAATCACGGCAACCGGCTCACGCCACTGAAGTCCCGCAAGCGGCAGCGGTTCCGCGTTTTCGGGCGCTGTTCGGACGCGCGTTTGTACTGGGCGCGAGCAATCCGAAGGACATCCTGTTTTTTGCCGCCTTCCTGCCGCAGTTCCTCACGGCGCAACAACCCTTCCTACCGCAATTGCTGATCATGATCCTTACCTGGACCCTGCTCGACCTGTGCTGCAAGCTGGCCTACGGTCTCGGTGCCCACGGCGCGGCGCGCTACCTGCGAAGCGGCAAGGGCCAGAGCTGGTTCAACCGGGTCAGTGCCGGGTTGTTCAGCGGAGCGGGTACTGCATCGCTGTTGAGCCGCTAAGAGCATCGTTGGCAAGCCAACGCCTACAGGACCCGTGCAATACCTGTAGAGCTGGCTTGCCAGCAAAAGCGACGGTCCAGGCACTACATTTCCACAGACGAAAAAAAGCCCGCAGTGTGAGCGGGCGAAAGACCAAAGAAGCTTTTTGCGCAGATTCTTGGGGGAGATCTAGCTTCCTCTGTAGGTCGAATAGCTATACGGCGAGATCAGCAACGGCACATGGTAGTGATCCTGCTCTGCCGAGATGCCGAAGCGCAGCACCACCACATCCAGAAACGCTGGTTCCGGCAGTTGCACACCGCGAGCGCGGTAGTAGTCGCCGGCATGAAACTGCAGCTGATAGACCCCGGAGCGGTAGTCATCGCCTTGCAACAAAGGCGCATCGCAACGGCCGTCGCTGTTGGTCAGTGCGCTGGCGACCAATTCCAGCTGCGAACCTTCAACGCGGTACAACTCGACCTTGATCGAGCTGCCCGGGCAACCGTGTGCTGCGTCCAAAACGTGTGTAGTCAAACGTCCCATTGATTCTGCGCGCCTGCCTGCGTGCACAGCAGCCAGGCTCCGCGCCTCCCGGAGTCAGTTAAAAAGGAGACCGCACCCTTTCGGAGCACCGAAAGCGGCGGCGAGCGACTGATTAAGACACTTTTCAAAAAAATTGTACACAATAAAAACGACATTTTTCTACGCGCCCCGACCAACCGGGCTTTCATACCAATCATCCGCTAAACCATGCGCTGCAACGACCCCTCATCTAATAGCTGACCACTCAGGCAGGTTTATTGCAGTACCACCTGAAGATGACAGTTGGTGAAAAATGCAAAAATTCAGGCTTACAAAGCGCACATAAAGTTGTATACAATCAATCCATCGCTGTGACGCCAGCCTGTCACCTCACCACCAGGCCGCCACACCACCCTTATCGCGAATAAGCAAACTCGAACAAGAAGGAAGACTGCAGTGAGCGCTGATTACCCACGCGACCTGATCGGTTACGGCAGTAACCCTCCCCATCCACACTGGCCGGGCAATGCCCGCATCGCCCTGTCCTTCGTGCTCAACTACGAGGAAGGTGGCGAGCGCAACATCCTGCACGGTGACAAGGAGTCGGAAGCCTTCCTCTCGGAAATGGTCTCGGCGCAACCGCTGCAAGGCGCGCGCAACATGAGCATGGAATCCTTGTACGAGTATGGCAGCCGTGCCGGCGTCTGGCGGATCCTGAAACTGTTCAAGGAATTCGACATCCCCCTGACCGTCTTCGCCGTGGCCATGGCCGCCCAGCGCCACCCGGACGTGATCCGCGCCATGGTCGAGGCCGGTCACGAAATCTGCAGCCACGGTTACCGCTGGATCGACTACCAGTACATGGACGAAGCGCAAGAGCGCGAGCACATGCTCGAAGCCATCCGCATCCTCACCGAAATCACCGGCGAGCGTCCGCTGGGCTGGTACACCGGTCGCACGGGCCCCAACACCCGCAAGCTGGTGATGGAAGAAGGCGGTTTCCTCTACGACTGCGACACCTACGACGACGACCTGCCCTACTGGGAACCGAACAACCCGACCGGCAAGCCGCATCTGGTGATCCCGTACACTCTGGACACCAACGACATGCGCTTTACCCAGGTCCAGGGTTTCAACAAGGGCGACGACTTCTTCGAGTACCTCAAGGACGCCTTCGACGTGCTGTACGCCGAAGGTGCCGAGGCCCCGAAGATGATCTCGATCGGCCTGCATTGCCGCCTGATCGGCCGTCCGGCGCGTCTGGCCTCGCTCAAGCGCTTTATCGAATACGCTAAAAGCCATGAACAGGTGTGGTTCAGCCGTCGCGTTGACATCGCTCGTCACTGGCAAGCAACCCACCCGTACCAAGGGCCTGCAGAATGAGCCACTTCCAAACCCTGAAGCCATCGACCCTGGGCCGCGACGCGTTCGTCAACGCCTTCGCCGATATCTATGAACACTCGCCATGGGTCGCCGAAAAGACCTTCGACCTGGGCCAAGAGGCCTCGATCGACGAGATCGAAACCTTGCACCAGCGCATGAGCGACATCCTGTTGAGCGCCGATCATGACCGCCAGTTGGCCCTGATCAACGCTCACCCGGACCTGGCCGGCAAAGCCGCCGTCCAGGGTCAACTGACCGAAGCCAGCACCAATGAACAAGCCGGCGCCGGTATTCACCAATGCACGGCCGAAGAGTTTTCTCGCTTCACCGAGCTGAACGACGCCTATAAAGCCAAGTTCAAGTTTCCCTTCATCATGGCGGTAAAAGGCAGCAACCGGCATCAGATCCTCGCAGCGTTCGAAACGCGTATCCACAACCCGGTCGACACCGAGTTCAAATGCGCGCTGGCAGAGATCAACAAGATCGCCCTGTTCCGATTACTGACCCTATAGCAAGCCTGGCCCTGCGATTTCATGAACGCCGAAATCAACCAGAGCCTCGCAAGCATCCCAAGCCACTTATTTAAAGGCAGACAAGAAGAATGAAAGCTTACGCCGTACCTTTCGAGAAGTTCGTCAACCTGGCCGACGCCCGCCTGGGCACCAAAATCATCTCGGTCACCGATGACTGGTTTGCAGACGCCAATCGCCTGTTCCAACCGACCCCGGCCGTGTGGAAGGAGGGCGTGTTCGATGACAACGGCAAGTGGATGGACGGCTGGGAGTCGCGCCGCAAGCGCTTCGAAGGCTACGACAGCGCGGTGATCCGCCTGGGCGTACCGGGCTCGATCAAGGGCGTGGACATCGACACTTCATTCTTCACCGGCAACTTCCCGCCATCTGCCTCCCTGGAAGCCTGCTTCCTGGCGAGCGGCGAGCCAAACGAAAACACCCAGTGGGTTGAAGTGCTGTCGGCCGTCGAGTTGCAAGGCAACAGCCACCACTACCACGAAATCAACAACGACCAGGCGTTCAGCCACCTGCGTTTCAACATCTACCCGGACGGTGGCGTAGCCCGTCTGCGCGTGTATGGCGTTCCGTTCCGCGACTGGTCGGCAGTGGGCGATAACGAACAGGTTGACCTGGCTGCCGCCCTGAACGGTGGTCGCGCCCTGGCCTGCTCCGATGAACACTTCGGCCGCATGAGCAACATCCTCAACCCGGGCCGTGGCATCAACATGGGCGATGGCTGGGAAACCGCCCGTCGTCGCACCCCGGGCAATGACTGGGTCATCGTCGCGCTGGGCCATCCGGGCGAGATCGAAAAAATCGTCGTCGACACCCTGCACTTCAAGGGCAACTACCCGGACACCTGCTCGATCCAGGGCGCGTTCGTCAAGGGCGGCACCGACAGCCAGATCGAAACCCAGTCGCTGTTCTGGCGTGAACTGCTGCCAAGCCAGAAGCTGGAAATGCACGCCGAACACACCTTCGCCGAGCAGATCAAGGCCCTGGGCCCGATCACCCACATCCGCCTGAACGTGTTCCCGGACGGTGGTGTGAGCCGCCTGCGGGTATTGGGCAAGGTCGCCAAGTAATGCTGAGCCTGTAGGAGCGAGCTTGCTCGCGAAAAACCCAAGGACACCGCGTTCATCCTGGATGCACGCGTTATCGTTGACGACCATCGCGAGCAAGCTCGCTCCTACAAAGAATCATCAACACCTAAACAAATAAAGAAGAACAGCATGCGCACACTAACGATTGAACCCTTGACCAAAGAAGCCTTCGCCCCTTTCGGTGACGTCATCGAAACCGACGGCAGCGATCACTTCATGATCAACAACGGTTCGACCATGCGCTTTCACAAACTGGCGACGGTCGAAACCGCCACGCCAGAGGATAAGGCGATCATCAGCATCTTCCGCGCCGACGCGCAGGACATGCCGCTGACCGTCTGCATGCTGGAGCGCCATCCGCTGGGCAGCCAGGCTTTCATTCCGCTGCTCGGCAACCCCTTTCTGATCGTGGTCGCGCCACTTGGCGATGAACCTGTATCAGGCTTGGTCCGCGCCTTCGTCACCAACGGCAGGCAGGGCATTAATTACCATCGCGGCGTCTGGCACCACCCGGTGCTGACGATCGAAAAGCGGGATGACTTCCTGGTGGTTGATCGCAGTGGCACAGGCAATAACTGCGATGAGCATTTTTTCAAAGAGGATGAGCGTTTGATCCTTGCCCCCCACCAATAAGAGAAGGTCTGATCACTCGACAACAGAGTGACAGGCGAGAGGTAAAGACTGTGGAAGCACATCTGTTGGAATGGCTGAACCTGAGCGTGCGCTGGGTTCACATGATCACTGGCGTGGCCTGGATCGGCGCGTCGTTCTATTTCGTCTGGCTGGAAAACAACCTCAACCGGGTCAACCCGAAGAGCGGCCTGGCCGGCGATCTCTGGGCGATTCACGGTGGCGGGATCTACCACCTGGAAAAATACAAGCTGGCTCCACCGACCATGCCGGACAACCTGCACTGGTTCAAATGGGAAGCCTACTTCACCTGGTTATCGGGGGTCGCACTGCTGTGCGTGGTGTTCTACTCCAACCCGACCCTGTACCTGCTGGCCCCTGGCAGCAGCCTGAGCGGCCCTGAAGGCGTACTGCTGGGCCTCGGCTCGCTGTTCGTCGGCTGGTTTGTCTACTCCTTCCTGTGCGACTCGGCCCTGGGCAAACGCCCTGCCCTGCTAGGTGGAATCCTGTTCGTACTGATCATCGGCGCCGCCTACGGCTTCAGCAAAGTGTTCAGTGGTCGGGGTGCCTACCTGCACGTTGGCGCCATCATCGGCACCATCATGGTGGGTAACGTGTTCCGCATCATCATGCCGGCGCAGCGCGCACTGGTAGCGGCGATTGCCGAGAACCGCACGCCGGATCCGGCCCTGCCGGCCAAAGGCCTGCTGCGTTCGCGTCACAACAACTACTTCACCTTGCCGGTGCTGTTCATCATGATCAGCAACCACTTCCCGAGCACCTACGGCAGCCAGTACAACTGGTTGATCCTGGCCGGGATCGCCGTGTTGGCCGTGTTGGTACGCCACTACTTCAACACCCGTCACGACAGCCACAAGTTTGCCTGGACCTTACCGGTGGCAGCGGTGGGCATGATCAGCCTGGCGTACGTCACCGGCCCTGCGCCGATGATGAACCCGGACGTGGCCAAGTCTGCGGCGAAGATCGAGTACCAGCCGCTGCCGGAAACCGCTGTCGGTGGTGGCGCAAAACCCGCTGAAACCGCACCGGCCGCCGCCCCTGCGCCAGCACCCGCCCAGGCATCCAACACAGGTCCGGCCTTCGACAAGGTGCACAGCGTGATTCAGGAACGTTGCTCGGTCTGCCACTCGGCCAAGCCCACCAGCCCGCTGTTCAGCGCGGCACCGGCTGGCGTGATGTTCGATACCCCGGAACAGATCCGCCAGAACGCCGCGCGCATTCAGGCCCAGGCCGTGGCCACCCAGATCATGCCACTGGGCAACATCACCCAGATGACCCAACAGGAACGTGACCTGATCGGCGCCTGGATCGCTCAGGGAGCTTTGACCCCTTAAGTAGCTGAAAACATCGCGGGCAGCTCGCCCCCACAGGGATGACCCAGACCTGTGGGGGCGGTGATCCGGCTGCCCGTGATCAACCGCACAGCGGTTGCCTGATGCACAAAATCACAAGAATAAAAAAGATCCGAGGTGTTGCATGTCCGTGTCATCCGAAGCGCGCATCCCCGACGCACCCGCTATCCAGCGATTGCCTGTGTTGCAACTGATCCTGGTAGGTCTGCAACATGTTCTGCTGATGTACGGCGGAGCCATCGCGGTTCCGCTGATCATCGGACAGGCCGCCGGCCTGAGTCGTGAAGAAATCGCCTTCCTGATCAATGCCGACCTGCTCGTCGCCGGTATCGCCACCATCGTGCAATCCCTGGGGATAGGCCCCATGGGGATCCGCATGCCGGTGATGATGGGCGCCAGTTTTGCCGCCGTCGGCAGCATGGTGGCCATGGCCGGCATGCCCGGTATCGGCCTGCAGGGAATCTTCGGCGCAACCATCGCCGCCGGGTTCTTCGGCATGCTCATCGCACCGTTCATGTCCAAAGTGGTGCGCTTCTTCCCTCCCCTGGTGACCGGCACCGTCATCACCTCGATCGGTTTGTCGCTGTTCCCCGTCGCCGTCAACTGGGCCGGCGGTGGCAACGCCGCGGCAGAGTTCGGCTCTCCCGTTTACCTGGCCATCGCCGCCCTGGTACTGGGCACCATCCTGTTGATCCACCGCTTCATGCGCGGTTTCTGGGTCAACATTTCAGTGCTGATCGGCATGGGCCTGGGCTACATCCTCTGCGGTGTGATCGGCATGGTCGACCTCAGTGGCATGGCGCAGGCTCCCTGGGTTCAGGTGGTCACGCCGCTGCACTTTGGCATGCCGCAGTTCCACCTGGCGCCGATCCTGTCGATGTGCCTGGTGGTGGTGATCATCTTCGTCGAGTCCACCGGGATGTTCCTGGCACTGGGCAAGATCACCGGCCAGGAAGTCTGCCCCCGCATGCTGCGCCGCGGCTTGCTGTGTGACGCCGGCGCCTCCTTCTTCGCCGGCTTCCTCAACACCTTCACCCACTCCTCGTTCGCCCAGAACATCGGCCTGGTACAGATGACCGGCGTGCGTTGCCGCTCGGTGACCATCGTCGCCGGCGGGTTGCTGATTCTGCTCAGCCTGCTGCCCAAAGCGGCCTTCCTGGTAGCCTCGATTCCACCGGCGGTACTCGGCGGCGCGGCGATCGCCATGTTCGGCATGGTCGCGGCCACCGGGATCAAGATCCTCCAGGAAGCCGACATCGCCGACCGTCGCAATCAACTGCTGGTCGCGGTGAGTATCGGCATGGGCCTGATTCCCGTGGTTCGCCCGGACTTCTTCGCCCACTTGCCGTTGTGGATGAGCCCGATCACCCACAGCGGCATTGCCATGGCCACCCTCAGCGCGCTGACGCTGAACCTGTTGTTCAACATCCTCGGCGGTAGCGAACGCGCGGCTATCAACGATTGTCACGCAAACGCCCATTGATCGATTGACGGGCGGCGCAATGGCCGCCCTTTTCACCGCTCGACCCGCAAGACGACGTACACGCATGACAGGCAGACCGGCAGCCGATCCGGTCGCAGTCGGCGGCTGCCTGCGCATTAAAAATAAGAATAATCAGGGAGCAACACCATGTTACGTACACCTTCAAGCCTGCTCTTGAGCGGCACACTGTTCGCGGCCACCCAGGCCATGGCCGGGGACTTGCTGCTGTGGCAGACCAACAGCCTGAGCTACCTGTACGGCAAGAATTTTGCAATCAACCCCTCGATCCAGCAGACGGTGACCTTCGAGCACGCCGACCGCTGGAAGTACGGCGACACCTTTCTGTTCGTCGACAAGATTTTCTACAACGGCCAGCAAGACCCCAACAAAGGTCCCCACAGCTTTTACGGCGAGTTCAGCCCACGCCTGTCCGCGGGCAAGATCTTCGACCAGAAACTGCAGTACGGCCCGATCAAGGACGTGCTGCTGGCCATGACCTATGAATACGGCGAAGGCGAAAGCGAGGCCTACCTGATCGGTCCCGGCTTCGACCTCGCCGTGCCTGGCTTCAACTACGTCACGCTGAACTTTTACCGTCGCCAGACCGAAGGTCCGCGCCCTGGCGACGGCGTCTGGCAGATTACGCCGACCTGGTCCTACACCATCCCTGTCGGCCGCTCCAACGTCCTGATCGATGGATACCTCGATTGGGTGGTGGACAACGACCAGAACTCGCGCGGCACGTACCACGCCAACCTGCACCTCAATCCACAGATCAAGTACGACCTGGGCAAGGCACTGAACGGCCGCGAGAAACAGCTCTATGTCGGTGCCGAGTACAGCTACTGGAAAGACAAGTACGGCGTCGAGCACAGCTCGAACCTGGACACCAACCAAAACACCGCCAGCCTGCTGGTCAAGGTGCACTTCTAGAATGGCCCGCAACGATGCCCCAGGCCTGTTATCGGTGCTCCGTTGCGAGGCGCTTGAGCCATGGCGCGGGAGCCAGTATTCTCCGCGGCCGTCTGAATCTGGTCTAAAAAAAAGCCCGGATCAAAATCCTGACCAGAAAGCCAACTTATCCCGGCCCTGGACGGTCACGAGGCAGAGTCTACTAAACGCCGAATGGACGCTTGACCGACTGTTTTCGAACAGCCGGGCTGGCGTTCTTTTGCTTTTTAAAAGCCTTGGCCCAGCATTTGCCGGGAGCTCTGAAGCTGATCGATTGGATGATTTTTGCAGCATCGAGAAAAGGCGCCACACCAGAGCGCCGTCTGACAAAAAAAACGTGGAACCACCTACTTTGGGAGCAACCGAATGAAACGTATGTGCGCTAGCCTGATGCTCGCGGGATCCTTGCTGGCAGGGGGCCAGGCAATGGCCGAAGATCTGCTGCTGTGGCAGAACAACAGCCTGAGTTACCTCTACGGCAAAGACTTTCAAGTCAACCCGCGTATCCAGCAGACCGTGACGTTCGAGCACGCCGATGCCTGGAAGTACGGCGACAACTTCTTCTTCATCGACAAGATTTTCTACAACGGTAAAGAGGATGCCTTCGCGGGTGAGAACAGCCACTACGGCGAACTCCAACCGCGCCTGTCGTTCGGCAAGATCTTCGACCAGAAATTCGAATTCGGCCCGATCAAGGACGTCCTGCTGGCCATGACCTATGAGTTTGGCGAAGACGACACCGAGTCCTACCTGATCGGTCCAGGCTTCGACCTGGCGATTCCGGGCTTTGACTACTTCCAGCTGAACTTCTACAACCGCCATACCGAAGGTGGTCGCCCGGGTGACGATGTCTGGCAGGTCACTCCGGTCTGGTCCTACACCATTCCAATGGGCAGCTCTGACGTACTGATCGACGGCTTCATGGACTGGGTGGTCGACAACGACGTGAACGACAAAGGTGAATACCACGCCAACCTGCACTTCAACCCACAGATCAAGTACGACCTGGGCAAGGCGTTGCATTTTGGCGAGAAACAGCTGTACGTGGGTGTCGAATACGACTACTGGAAAAACAAGTACGGTATCGAAGACAGCCAAGGCTTCAAGACCGACCAGAGCGTGACCAGCTTCCTGGTGAAAGTGCACTTCTGATCCGGCTCAGCCAGATCGAGTCTCCGGCCGCCCCCTACACAAGCGCATCGAGTGCAAGGGGCCATGCCGGCGGTGATGGATCATTCCCCTGCGCTGCGCGGGAATGATCTACATCTAAAAAACTGATTAAACCATCGCAAAATTCGCAACCATTGATCGATATGACTGGCATAGCATGGCGCCATTCCATTCTTTCAAGGGATTGCACCCATGACGTCATTTCGCACAGTACTCAGCCTGCACACCGGCCAACCCGCGTCTGATGGTGCCGGGGTCAAACTCACTCGCGTCTTCGGTGGCCCGGGGGTCGAGCGCTTCGATCCGTTTCTGATGCTCGATGAATTCGGCTCGGAAAATCCCGACGACTATATCGCCGGTTTCCCACCTCACCCGCACCGTGGTTTCGAAACCGTGACCTATATGCTCGAAGGCCGGATGCGCCATGAAGACCGCCTGGGCAACGTCGGTTTGCTGCAAAGCGGTGGCGTGCAATGGATGACGGCGGCCAAAGGCATCATCCACAGCGAAATGCCGGAGCAGGAACAAGGCGTGATGCGTGGCTTCCAGCTGTGGCTGAACCTGCCGGGCAAGCACAAACTCGACCCGGCCGGTTATCGCGACATTCCACCGGCCGAGCTGCCACGCGTGAAAACCGCGCAAGGTGTCGAGGTGCTGGTGATCGCCGGCCTGTTCGAAGAGGGTGCGGTCAAACAGGCTGGCGCGGTACAACGGCCAGACACTGAACCCCACTACCTCGACCTGCACCTGCCAGCCGGCAGCCACATCACGCCAGAACTGCCGGACGGGCATCGGGCGCTGCTGTATGTCTACGAAGGCAGCATCCAATTGCAGGGCCATCCGCACAGTGTGGCCGCCAGTAAACTGGTCCGTTTGTCGGATAAAGGGACAGTACACCTGAGCAGCCCGTCAGGAGCCCGCGTGCTGTTGATGGCTGGCAAGCCACTGGGTGAGCCTATCGTGCAGTACGGACCGTTTGTGATGAACACCCGGGACGAGATCGAACAGGCGCTCCGGGATTTTCGTGATGACCGGCTGACTGCCTGAGGTATTCCACGCCTGCAACCAGGCCATCGCGAGCCAGCTAGCGATGGCCGCGCACGGTACTCAAGCCGGGATGGCAGGCTCCTGCAACCGCAAAAACCGGCACAACTCATCGCGCTTGGCCAAGGCATCACGGCGGCCGAGCTCGATCAGTTCACTGCAATATCCGGATTCAAACAACAAATAGCTCAACACCCCGGCACCGCTGGTCCTGGTCGCACCCGGCCCGCGCAGGAACAGGCGCAACGCCGCCGGCAGCTCCTGGCGGTGACGCGCGGCGATCTCGTCGATCGGCTGGCTCGGCGCAATCACCAGCACCTCCACGGGCGCCACCCCCAGCTTGCGGGCCGAACTGCCCGGGGGCATCACATGGCTGAACTGGTTCAAGCGCTGCAGCAACTCGATGTCGCTCTCCAGGCTGTCGATGAACGTGCTGTTGAGCATGTGCCCGCCGATCTGTGCCAGCGACGGCTGCTGTCCACTGTAGGTACGTTGCAAGGGGTTATCCGGGTCGACACCGCGCGGATTGCCGCTGACCCCCACCACCAGCACCCTGTTGGCGCCCAAGTGCAACGCCGGGCTGATGGGGGCCGACTGCCGCACAGCCCCGTCGCCGAAATACTCGCTTTCGATTTTCACCGGGGCAAACAACAACGGGATCGCCGAGCTGGCGAGCAAATGATCAACGGTCAATTGGGTCGGCACGCCGATGCGCCGATGGCGCAGCCAGGCATCGATGCTTCGGCCACCCTGATAGAAAGTCACGGCCTGCGCGGACTCATAGCCGAACGCGGTCAGCGCCACGGCGTGCAATTGCTTTTGGGCGATGGCCTGGTTGATCCCGGACAAATCCAGTTTGTCGTTGAGCAGTTCCCGCAGCGGTGAACTGTCGAGCAGCGCCACCGGGACCTTGGCACCGATCCCCAGCAAGCTGTGAATGACAAAGCGACTGGCCTGGCGGATCACCCCTGGCCAGTCGCTGCGCAGTACTTGTCGACTGCGAAAGCCTTGCCAGAATGCGGTCAGGCGTTCGACCGCCGCGGTAAAGTCCGTCGCCCCGCTGGCCAGGCTCACCGCATTGATGGCACCGGCCGACGTGCCGACGATCACCGGAAACGGGTTGGCAGCCCCTGGGGGCAGCAATTCGGCAATGGCCGCCAGCACCCCCACCTGATATGCCGCACGAGCCCCACCGCCGGAAAGAATCAGTCCTGTAACCGGCTCAGCTGAACTCATCGCAACACTCCATGGCGCCTGGGGGCTTCAATCCAGCGGGGTTGGTTCAACCACGCTTGTCGTACAGTTTCGGCTCGCCTGGCGGGCGGCTCTTGAAGCGTCGGTGAGCCCAGAGATATTGCTCCGGGCACGCACTGACAGCGCGTTCGATCCACTGGTTGATGCGGATGCAATCCACTTCGTCGCTTTCCCCGGGGAAATCGCTGAACGGCGCATGGATCACCAGGCGGTAACCACTGCCATCGGCCAGACGCTCCTGGGTGAACGGCACTACCAATGCCTTGCCCAGCTTGGCGAACTTACTGGTGGCCGGAACCGTGGCCGCCATGATCCCGAACAAGGGCACGAAGATACTCTGCTTGGCGCCGTAATCCTGGTCCGGTGCGTACCAGATCGCCCTGCCCGAGCGCAGCAACTTGAACATGCCGCGCACGTCTTCGCGCTCGATGGCCAGCGAATCGAGGTTGTGCCGCTCGCGACCCCGGCGCTGGATGAAATCGAACAGCGGGTTTTTATGTTCGCGGTACATGCCGTCGATGGTGTGTTGCTGACCGAGCAAGGCCGCACCGACTTCCAGGGTGGTGAAGTGCAGGGCCATCAGGATCACGCCCTTGCCTTCGCGCTGAGCCTGCTTGAGGTGTTCCAGGCCTTCGATGTGGGACAGGCGCGCCAGACGCTCGCGCGGCCACCACCAACTCATGGCCATTTCAAAGAAGGCGATACCGGTGGAGGCGAAGTTATCCTTGAGTAGACGCTTGCGTTCGGCGGGTGTTTTCTCCGGAAAACACAACTCAAGGTTGCGCTTGGCAATGCGGCGGCGGTCGCCAGCGACCCGATACATGCCGGCACCGAGCACGCGACCGATGCGCAACAGCCACGGATACGGCAACTGAACGACCAGCCACAGCAGCCCTAGACCGCACCATAGCGGCCAAAAGCGTGGCGAAAGAAATGCAGCTCGAAATTGCGGGCGATCCATTAACGATTCCGGAAAGACAATGGCCGCGCATTCTACAACGGTTCGACCCGGCTTGCGGCCTGCGGGCGTTCTCGTTATAAGTCTCGGCACTTTTAGTGACAAGCCGTTTTATGCCGACCATGAGCCAAACCGACCCGCTAGACCAAGATCCCGTGTTCCAGTTGAAGGGCAGCATGCTCGCCATTACGGTGCTGGAACTGGCCCGCAACGACCTGGAAAACCTCGACCGTCAACTGGCGGCGAAGGTCGCTCTGGCCCCCAACTTTTTCAGCAATGCCCCGCTGGTGCTGGCCCTGGACAAGCTCCCAGCCACTGAAGGCGCTGTGGACCTGCCCGCGCTGATGCGTGTTTGTCGCCAGCATGGCCTGCGCACACTGGCCATCCGCGCCAGCCGCATCGAAGACATCGCGGCGGCGATTTCGGTCGACCTGCCAGTGTTGCCACCGTCCGGTGCCCGTGAACGGCCGCTCGACCCGCTGGAAGGCGAAATCAGGAAAAAACCGGAAAAACCGCCCGAACCCACGGTAAAACCGACGCGAATCATCACTTCGCCAGTACGGGGTGGCCAGCAGATTTACGCCCAGGGTGGCGATTTGGTAGTGGTTTCCTCGGTCAGCCCGGGGGCGGAACTTCTCGCCGATGGCAACATCCATGTATACGGCCCGATGCGCGGTCGTGCGCTGGCCGGTGTAAAAGGTGACACCAAGGCACGGATTTTCTGTCAGCAAATGAGCGCTGAACTGCTGTCCATCGCCGGCCACTACAAGGTTTCCGAGGACTTGCGCCGTGACCCGCTATGGGGCTCCGGCGTACAAGTCAGCCTGTCGGGCGACGTGTTGAACATCATTCGGCTTTAACGGATACTGCCGCATTTTCCAAGCATCTCTAAAACGTAGTGAAAACGGCTCAAACGAAGTAGGAAAAAGGCACAAAGCAGTGTTTACCGGAGGTAAACCCCGCCCCAGGCCGGATTCCAGCCAAGGCTGTCCGACTGCAGTAGTTTTCAAGAGATGTTTTTCGGGGCTAAACGTCCTTTTTCCTTAGGGGTAAAACACCTTGGCCAAGATTCTCGTGGTTACATCCGGCAAGGGTGGTGTGGGTAAAACCACCACCAGCGCCGCTATCGGTACCGGCCTCGCTCTGCGTGGTCACAAAACAGTCATCGTCGACTTCGACGTCGGCCTGCGTAACCTCGACCTGATCATGGGTTGCGAGCGTCGCGTGGTGTATGACTTCGTCAACGTGGTCAACGGCGAAGCCAACCTGCAGCAGGCCCTGATCAAGGACAAGCGCCTTGAGAACCTCTACGTCCTGGCCGCCAGCCAGACCCGCGACAAAGACGCGCTGACCGTCGAAGGCGTGGAAAAAGTCCTGATGCAACTCAAGGAAGACTTCGAGTTCGTGGTCTGCGACTCCCCGGCCGGTATCGAGAAAGGTGCCCATCTGGCCATGTACTTCGCCGATGAAGCGATCGTCGTGACTAACCCGGAAGTGTCCTCGGTCCGTGACTCCGACCGCATGCTGGGCCTACTGGCCAGCAAGTCCCGTCGCGCCGAAAGAGGCGAAGACCCGATCAAGGAACACCTGCTGATCACCCGTTACCATCCAGAGCGCGTGAGCAAGGGCGAAATGCTCGGCGTCGAAGACGTCAAGGACATCCTCTCGGTGACCTTGCTCGGCGTGATCCCTGAATCCCAGGCGGTGCTCAAGGCATCCAACCAGGGTGTTCCAGTGATCCTCGATGACCAGAGCGATGCCGGCCAGGCCTACAGCGATACCGTTGATCGCCTGTTGGGTAAAGACCGCGAACACCGGTTCCTTGATGTCGAGAAGAAGGGATTCTTCGAGCGCCTGTTTGGAGGTAGATAATGAATCTTTTTGACTTCTTTCGTGCCAGCAAAAAAGTAAACACCGCGTCGGTAGCGAAAGAGCGTCTACAGATCATCGTGGCGCATGAACGCGGCCAGCGCAGCACCCCTGACTACTTGCCAGCCCTGCAGAAGGAGTTGGTCGAGGTGATCCGCAAGTACGTCAATATCGGGTCCGATGATGTGCATGTCGCACTGGAAAACCAGGGCAGCTGCTCGATTCTGGAACTCAATATCACCCTGCCAGATCGCTGAGTCGATCCGGCTGGAGCCACGGCGGCTCAGGTCCTTTCCGAACTGGAAAGGGCCTGAGCCGCCGTTGGCGTTTGTTACGAGGCTGTTTTAATGCCGCTGTCGAATATCCGCATCATCCATCAGGACGCCGCTGTACTGGTGGTGGACAAGCCTACGCTGCTGCTCTCGGTGCCCGGTCGCGCCGATGACAACAAGGACTGCCTGATCACCCGCCTGCAAGAAAACGGCTACCCGGAAGCCCGCATTGTCCATCGACTGGACTGGGAAACGTCAGGGATCATCCTGCTGGCACGCGACCCGGATACCCATCGCGAACTGTCTCGGCAGTTTCATGACCGTGAAACCGAAAAAGCCTACACCGCGCTGTGCTGGGGCCAACCGGAACTGGACAGTGGCAGCATCGATTTGCCACTGCGCTACGACCCGCCGACCAAGCCACGGCATGTGGTGGATCATGAGTTCGGCAAACATGCGCTGACCTTCTGGCGTGTACTGGAGCGCTGCGGCGACTGGTGCCGCGTGGAGCTGACGCCCATCACCGGCCGCTCGCACCAGTTGCGCGTACACATGCTGTCCATCGGTCATCCGCTGCTGGGTGACGGGCTCTATGCCCACCCACAGGCCCTGGCGGCCTGGCCGCGGTTATGCCTGCATGCCAGCATGCTCAGCTTTACCCACCCGCAAAGTGGCGAACGCCTGCGCTTTGAGTGCCCGGCACCGTTCTAAGAGCCTTGAACCTTGCTCGTGGAACCCATCGACACCTGAAGGACCTCGGACCGATGACGCTTAACTCACTCCCATTGTCGACGCCCCTTGAGAAAGCCCCGCAACAGCTGCTTTATCTCGTCTACGGCGACAACGACGTGTACCGGCGCGAAGCCAAGTTCAGCATGCTCACCGCCCTCGCCCAACTCAAACGGGGCGAGTCGCTGTGCATCAGGGTCATGACCGATCGCCCGCAGGACTATGTGGGCTGGCCGGTCGACACCCTCTTCCTGAGCGAGCAGACCCTCACGGCCTGGCAGGGCGAAAACGGTTATCACCACCGACGCAAGGCCTGCGCCATCGCCGAAGGGCTGAAACTGGCGCAAAAGACCCTGTTCGTCGACACCGACACCCTGTTTCTGGAAAACCCCCATCGCCTCTTCGAGCGGATCGGGCCAGGACAGTATGTGATGGACCGCTTTGAGTACGACTGGAGCTATGTGTGCGAGCGCCCGGACTATGTGAAGCTGGGCAAGTGCCTGCTCGCCCATGACATCTCTGCGCAAAACAGCTTCAAGCTGTACAACAGCGGCCTGTGTGGCGTCACCGACGGCGATACTCCCCTGCTTGAAACGACCGTCCGCCTCATCGACGAGTGGACCCGGGACTCGTTCGATATCCATACGATCGAGCAGATTGCCCTGTCATTCTCGATGCGCGACAAGCCGGTGCAAGAAGCCAAGAAATTCATTTATCACTATTTTGCCGAGAAACGCTTTTTCCATGCCATGCAAAAGCACTTCTTCACCCGGCATGGCGAAGCGTTCCGCCCCGAACTCCCCGTGCTCTGCACCGAAGTGCCATGCCGCAAGCCATTTCCCTCGCCCTGGCAGCGCCTGCGCATCAAATGGAAGTTGCGCAACACGCGTGGCAGCATGAAAAAAGTCGGTCGCAACCTGCTGTACGGCAGTGCCGCTCCCGATCACCCGTACTACGAGGTCTGCCGGCATGAATGGTGGGAATCCGCCTCCCGGGAGATTCTGCGCTGGGACGAAAGCACGCAGAAAAAATTCATCGGGAGCGAAAAGGGTCGCTGGCCAAAACACCTGCCCAAACCTGCAAAGTCGGCCGATGAACAGACCATCATTGCCTATCTGCGCAAGCGTTTGACACATTGATCCGCAGTTGCGAGTCCGTTGCCGTGCCGCCAAAGCACTTGCCCAAAGCCTTGGGCCAATACGTTAAACTCGCGACACTGCTGTCTGGAGCTACTTATGCGCGAAGAGTTGAACCAAGGCCTGATCGACTTTCTCAAGGCCTCCCCTACCCCGTTCCATGCCACCGCCAGCCTTGTTCAGCGCCTGGAAGCGGCGGGCTATCAGCGGCTCGATGAGCGCGAGCCCTGGACCACCGAAGCCAACGGTCGTTACTACGTGACCCGCAACGATTCCTCGATCGTTGCCATCAAGATGGGCCGCAACTCCCCGCTGTACGACGGCATCCGCATGGTCGGCGCCCATACCGACAGCCCCTGCCTGCGGGTCAAGCCGCAACCTGAACTGCAACGCCAGGGATTCTGGCAGCTGGGTGTCGAAGTCTATGGTGGCGCCCTGCTCGCCCCGTGGTTTGACCGCGACCTGTCGCTGGCCGGCCGTGTGACCTTCCGCCGTGACGGCAAGGTCGAAAGCCAGTTGATCGACTTCAAGACACCGATTGCCACCATTCCCAACCTGGCCATCCACCTCAACCGTGATGCCAACCTGGGCTGGGCCATCAATGCGCAGACCGAACTGCCGCCGATCCTCGCGCAGTTTGCCGGTGACGAGCGCGTGGACTTTCGCGCGGTGCTCACCAATCAGCTCGCCCTGGAGCACGGCCTGAACGCCGACGTGGTGCTCGACTACGAGCTGAGTTTCTACGACACCCAGAGCGCTGCTGTTATTGGCCTGCATGGCGACTTCATTGCCGGCGCGCGCCTGGACAACCTGCTGTCGTGCTACGCCGGCCTGCAAGCATTGCTCAATGCCGAGACCGACGAAACCTGCGTGTTTGTCGCCAACGACCACGAAGAAGTCGGCTCCTGCTCGGCCTGCGGCGCCGACGGCCCGATGCTGGAGCAGACCCTGCGGCGCCTGTTGCCTGAAGGCGAAGAGTTCGTCCGCACCATTCAGAAATCCCTGCTGATTTCGGCCGACAACGCCCACGGCGTACACCCCAACTACGCCGACAAGCACGACGCCAACCACGGCCCGAAACTCAACGCCGGCCCGGTGATCAAGGTCAACAGCAACCAGCGCTACGCCACCAACAGCGAAACCGCCGGGTTCTTCCGCCACCTGTGCATGGCCGAAGAAGTCCCGGTGCAGAGCTTTGTGGTCCGCAGCGACATGGGCTGCGGCTCGACCATCGGCCCGATCACCGCCAGCCACCTGGGCGTGCGCACCGTGGATATCGGCCTGCCGACCTTCGCCATGCACTCGATCCGTGAGCTGTGCGGCAGCCATGACCTGATCCACCTGGTGAAAGTGCTCAGCGCGTTCTACGCCTCTCGCCAATTGCCTTGAGCCTGGGGGTGGCGAGGGGCCGCGCTCCCTCGCCCCATCCGGCACCCGGGCTACTTGAGCCATCAGTGACAAACATCAATCTGTCCCGCACGAAAGCCACCTAAACTCAAACCTGTATATTTCTAAGGCCATCGCCATGATCTCGATGTCTCTGTTCAACGCCCTGCTCATCCCCATTCTGACGGGCATGATCCTGCTGGCCATCGGCTTCAACTTTCGCGACAAAAACGCCGGTGTGTTTGCAATGTGGGTCGGCATGCTGATCATCCTCGCCACCGTCGTGATCAAGATTCTCGCCAAACTCAACGAATAAAAGCGCACTGCGCTCGCATTGGTATTACCCCCCTCGTACACTCGGTCAACCTTTACCTGTCGAGGTTGACCGCCCCGTGTTCGCTCGCCTGCTTGCCCTGCCGTCCACACTGTTGATTTGCCTGCTGATGTGGCTGCCCATGGCACCCGCCCATGCGGTCGGTTTGCCGGGCCTGCTTGGCGGCTCGGCCAAGGCCCAGCCCGAGGCCACGGAACCTTTGGGGCAATCGCTGGACGAGGTGATCAAGGCGCTGGAAAACGATCAGCAACGGACCCGGCTGCTGGCTGACCTGAAGAAGTTGCGCGACGCCACCAAGCAAGCCCAGCCGCCCGCCGAAGATGGGGTGCTCGGCCTGATCGGCAGTACCCTGGGCAACCTCGAAAAACAGTTTTACGGCGACGCCAGTCCACTCGCGCGCTGGTCCGCCGAGTTCGACCTGGCCAAGGAAGAGTTCAACGCGCTGCTACTGCCCGCCAGTGAATGGCTGCCCATCGTCTTTGCCTTCGCCCTGATCCTGATGCTCTGGAGCCTGTTGGCGGCCGCATTGATCTGGCTCAGCCATCGTTTACGCATGCGCTTCGGCCTGACCGAAGAATTGCCGCAACACCCCAAGACCTGGGACCTTCTGCGGTTCGCCCTGCGCAAACTCGGCCCCTGGCTGATCGCCCTGCTGATCACCGTGTACATGAGCTACGCGCTGCCGTCGTCGCTGGGGAAATACCTGGCCATGGTGCTGGCCTATGCACTGGTGGTCGGCACCTGTTTCTCGGCCGTCTGCGTCATCGCATTTTCCCTGCTCGACGGCCCGCACCGCCACCGCGCCCTGTACATCCTGCGGCATCAGGCTTTCCGCCCACTGTGGCTGATCGGCAGCTTCGCCGCCTTCGGCGAAGCCCTGAACGACCCGCGACTGGTCACCAGCCTCGGTGTCCACCTGGCCCACAGCACCGCGACCGTGGCCAATGTGCTGGCCGCCTTGTTCACCGGCCTGTTCATCCTGCGTTTTCGCCGGCCCATCGCCCACCTGATCCGCAACCAACCCCTGGCCAGGCGCCTGACCCGCCGGGCATTGAGTGACACCATCGATATTCTCGGGACCTTCTGGTATTTGCCCGCATTGGTGCTGGTGGGGGTCTCGCTGTTTGCCACCTTCCTGTCAGCCGGCGATACCAGCACGGCGTTGCGCCAATCGCTGATCTGCACCGTGCTGCTGGTGGTATGCATGGTCGTCAACGGCCTGGTCCGCCGCCAGGCGCTCAAGCCGCAACGCAGTGCCAAGCGCCACGCCCTGTATTCGGAGCGCCTCAAGGGTTTCGTCTACACCCTGGTACACCTGCTGGTGTGGCTGGCGTTCATCGAACTTGGCCTGCGGGTCTGGGGCCTGTCACTGTTCCGCTTCACCGAAGGCGAAGGCCACGATGTCAGCGTCAAACTGTTCAGCCTGGCCGGCACCCTGATCTTCGCCTGGCTGATCTGGATCCTCAGCGACACCGCCGTGCACCACGCCCTCACCCGCTCGCGCAAGGGCCTGGCCAACGCCCGCGCCCAGACCATGATGCCGCTGATCCGCAACGTGCTGTTCGTGGCGATCTTCATCGTTGCGCTGATCGTGGCCCTGGCCAACATGGGCATGAACGTCACGCCACTGCTGGCCGGTGCCGGCGTGATCGGCCTGGCCATCGGTTTCGGTGCGCAGTCGTTGGTGGCCGACCTGATCACCGGCTTGTTCATCATCATCGAAGACTCCCTGGCCATCGACGACTACGTCGATGTCGGCGGCCACCTGGGCACCGTCGAAGGCCTGACCATCCGCACCGTGCGCCTGCGGGACATCGACGGCATCGTCCACACCATCCCGTTCAGCGAAATCAAAAGCATCAAGAACTACTCACGGGAATTCGGCTACGCCATCTTCCGCGTGGCCGTGCCCTCCAACATGGAAATCGACGACGCCATCAAACTGATGCGCGAAGTCGGCCAGAAAATACGCACCGACCCCCTGCAACGACGCAACATCTGGTCGCCCCTGGAAATCCAGGGCGTGGAAAGCTTCGAATCCGGCAACGCCATCCTCCGCGCCCGATTCAAGACCGCACCGATCAAGCAGTGGGAAGTGTCGCGGGCATTCAACCTGTCCCTCAAACGCCACCTCGACGAAGCCGGGCTGGACCTGGCGACACCGAGGATGAACATTCAAGTGATGACCGCCGGTGGCGGGCAAGCGAAGGAATAAGCCTTACAAGCGGACGCGAAGCGTTCAGCCCTACCTCCCTCCCGCACAACCAACCAAAGCGGGCTGCTCCGCAGCCCAGCGGGAGCAAGCTCCCTCGCCACAAAAAGCAAAACAACACACCTCTATACCTGCACACCTGTGCACTTCACACCTGTGCACTTCACACCTGAGTACCTCACACCTGAGTACCTCACACCTGAGTACCTCACACCTGCATACCTGCATGCCCCCCACTCAACAGGCCGAGCGTTAGCTCGCCTGCCGCTCTTGCTTTGGCTTTTGATCCACCCGCCCCATCGGTAGGCCGAGCGCAGGCGTTCATCAGGGGAATGGCGCGCAGCGCCCCTTGACGCAGTCGAGGACATCGCATGGAGGTCGAGCGAAGCCGACCGGAGGGCGATGCCCCCTGAGGAATGCCGGAGCCGAGGGAACCCCGAGCCTTGGCGAGGGGCCGGACGCTCGGGGCGAAGCGTTTTTTTGCTTACTTTTTTTAGGCGCTTGTAAAAAAAGTGAGTCGCCGTCAGGCGAAACCATAAGTCGCCGTGACCGCAGCAACGGATATGTACACCCGCAAGAGCCACCACTCAAACCACATCAACCCCCACATGAATCGCATCATGCCGCCAAAACTCCAGATCACAATCAATCAACCGCTCATACTGATCATAATTAACGCGAGCAATCCGCAACCCCGGACTCCCCAGCGACACCCGCAACGCCGCCGCCGCATCCACCGGTAACGACGTCGGCACAATCTCGAACCGCACCCGCCCATAATGCAAATCGTAATGCCGCGCATACAACTCGGTAATCGACTGATTCAAATCGAACTCGAGAATCCCCGGGAAAAACTGCGGATTCAGGTAATGCTCCACATACAGCACCAACCGCCCATCAATGCGCCGGGACCGGCAGATCTGAATCACACTCGACAGCGCCGGTAACTGCAACCAGCCACACACCGCCGCCGACGCCGGCTGCAAACGCGCCGAGATCACCTCGGTCGATGGCTCCCGCCCCTGGGCACTGACCATCGCGTGAAAATGGCTGCGTTGCATCAGGTTGTAGGCCAGGCGCGGGGGCGACACAAACCAGCCGCGACGCTCCTCACGATAAATCTGCCCCTGGGCTTCGAGCTGCAACAGCGCCTCACGCACCGTGATGCGCGTGGTGCCGAACAGCTCACTGAGCTTGCGCTCGGCCGGCAGCTTGCTCGCCGGTGCCAGCAAGCCATGATCGATCTGTTCCTGCAGGACCTGACCGATGGCTGTCACCGCCTTGATTGCCTCTTCACGCATCAACGTTACCTATCTGGACTAGACCAGCACTGATTCGGGGCCGGAACGCGCCAAAAGACGCCTCCTCAAACGTAGCGCAAGCCTAGGCAATCCATATGACTGATCCATGACAAAGCCGCCGGATGGCGACGCAAGGTCTGTGCAAATTAACGACCAAGTCCTTGAAAACCGGGAGTGTAACCATGGTCTACGCTTACCTCGCGAGCATTGCGCCCAAGCGAAAGAAAAGCTGGAGTGCGCAAGGCCGACATCAAAGTGTCATCCAGCGCACCTAAATTGGCTCAGGTATTGCTGACCTAGACCAACCCAACCGCAAACGTTCGATAAAACGCAGCGTTGAATACGCCCAAAGGAGCTTTCGATGAAACAGCTTTTCCTGGCATCACTGTTAGGCTCGACCATTGCCATGTGCACCGCCGCCATGGCCGCTGATACCGATCTGAAAACCCTGGAAGCCGCTGCGCGCGCGGAAGGCGCCGTGAACAGCGTCGGCATGCCCGATGACTGGGCCAACTGGAAAGGCACCTGGGCAGACCTGGCCAAGACCTACGGCCTCAAACACATCGACACCGACATGAGTTCGGCTCAGGAAATCGCCAAGTTCGCCGCCGAAAAAGACAACGCCAGCGCCGACATCGGCGACGTCGGTGCGGCGTTTGGTCCGATCGCGGTCAAGCAAGGCGTGGTGCAGCCATACAAGCCAAGCACCTGGGATCAGGTTCCGGCCTGGGCCAAGGATAAGGACGGCAATTGGGCACTGGCCTACACCGGCACCATCGCGTTCATCGTCAACAAGAAGCTGCTGCACGGTTCCGAAGCACCCACAAAATGGGCTGACCTCAAGACGGGTAAATACAAGGTATCCATCGGTGACGTGAGCACCGCCGCGCAAGCGGCCAACGGCGTGCTGGCCGCCGCCATTTCCAAAGGCGGTAACGAGAAGAACATTCAACCGGCGCTGGAGCTCTTCGCCGATATCGCCAAGCAAGGTCGCCTGTCGATGGCCAACCCGACGATTGCCACCATGGAAAAGGGTGAGATCGAAGTCGGCGTGGTCTGGGACTTCAACGGCCTGAGCTACAAGGCCAAGATGGCCAATCCGGATGATTATGTGGTGCTGATCCCGTCCGATGGCTCGGTGATTTCCGGCTACACCACCATCATCAACAAGTACGCGAAGAACCCGAACGCCGCCAAACTGGCCCGCGAATACATCTTCAGCGACGCCGGCCAGATCAACCTGGCCAAAGGCAACGCCCGTCCGATTCGCGCCGAGCACATCAAACTGCCGGAAGACGTGAAAGCCAAGCTGCTGCCTAACGAGCAGTACAAAAACGTGACCCCGATCAAAGACGCAGATGCATGGGAAAAGACCTCCAAGGCTCTCCCTCAGATGTGGCAGGAAGAAGTCATTATCAACATGCAGTAATGCTGTATCTGCAGGAGCTGCCGCAGGCTGCGGCAGTTCCTGCGACGATTTGATCCAGTTTCGTTTTCGGAGTCATCGCCCCTATGAAGCATAACGTCATCCTTGTCGTGCTCGACGGCCTCAACTACGAGGTTGCCCGACACGCCATGGGGCACTTGCAGGCCTACATCGGCGCAGGACGCGCGGCACTCTATAAACTGGAGTGCGAACTGCCTTCCCTGTCCCGACCGCTTTACGAATGTATCCTCACCGGCGTGCCACCGATCGAGAGCGGCATCGTCCACAACAACATCTCGCGCCTGTCCAATCAGCGCAGCATCTATCACTACGCCACCGAGGCCGGCCTCACGACTGCGGCGGCGGCTTATCACTGGGTCAGTGAGCTGTACAACCGCTCGCCGTTCGTGGCGGCACGGGACCGACACACCGACGACACGGCGTTGCCGATCCAGCACGGTCACTTCTACTGGAACGATCACTACCCCGACTCGCACCTGTTCGCCGATGCCGAACACCTGCGTCTGCGCCATGCACCCAATTTCATGCTGGTGCACCCGATGAACATCGACGATGCCGGGCACAAGCACGGCCTCGATACCCCGCAATACCGTAACAGCGCCCGCTCGGCCGACATCATCCTGGCCGACTACCTGCAAGGCTGGCTCGACGCCGGCTACCAGGTACTGGTGACCGCCGACCACGGCATGAACAACGACCGCTCCCACAACGGCCTGCTCGCCGAGGAGCGGGAAGTGCCGCTGTTCGTCCTTGGCGATGCCTTCAGTCTCGATGCCGGCGCCGCACCCAGACAGACCGACATCTGCGGCACCGTCTGCGAACTGCTGGGTGTGGACCACGACAAACCTGTGTGCAGGGAGCTGCTCAAGTGAACTCCATGACTCGCGGCAAATGGCTGGCCGCCCTGTGCCTGGTGCCCTTTGCCCTGTTCTTTTTCGTGTTCCAGATCGCCCCGCTGGGCTGGGTCATGATCAACAGCCTGCAATCGGAAGAGTTCGGCTGGGGCCTGGCCAACTTCCACAGGATCTTCAACTCGAAGTTCTACCTGCAGGCCATCCAGTACAGCCTCGAGATCAGCTTCTGGTCCAGCGTGTTCGGCATCTTCATTGCAATCCTGGGCAGCTACTCGCTGCGCCGGGTCGACTCGAAACTGCGCAACTTCGTCAATGCCTTTGCCAACATGACCAGCAACTTTGCCGGTGTGCCCCTGGCCTTTGCCTTCATCATCCTACTGGGCTTCAACGGCAGTATTACCATCATGCTCAAGCAGGCCGGGATCATCCAGGACTTCAACCTGTATTCCAAAACCGGGCTGATCATTCTCTACACCTACTTCCAGATTCCTCTGGGCGTCCTGCTGCTGTACCCGGCATTCGACGCCCTGCGCGAAGACTGGCGTGAATCGGCGGCGCTGCTGGGCGCCAGCAGCTGGCAATTCTGGCGGCACATTGGCCTGCCGGTGCTGACCCCGGCCCTGCTCGGGACCTTCGTGATCCTGCTGGCCAATGCCCTGGGTGCCTACGCCACTGTCTATGCCCTGACCACCGGCAACTTCAACGTGCTGACGATCCGCATCGCGGCAATGGTCTCGGGTGACATCTCCCTGGACCCGAACATGGCCAGTGCCCTGGCGGTCGTGCTGGTGAGCCTGATGACCCTGGTGACCGTGGTCCATCAGTTGCTGTTGAAGAGGAGCTACCATGTCTCGCGTTGAATCCGGCTCTGTCGCCGTGTACCACCGCGTGGTGGTTTACCTGCTGTTTGCCATTCTGCTGCTGCCACTGGCCGGCACCCTGATCTACTCGATCGCCAGCAGTTGGTCGGCGACTGTCCTGCCCAGCGGCTTTACCTTCAAGTGGTACATCCAGCTGTGGAGCGACCCGCGCTTTCTCGCGGCCTTCGGTCAATCGCTGCTGGTGTGCGTGGGGGCGCTGATACTCTCCGTGGTGCTGATTCTGCCGCTGCTGTTCGTGGTGCATTACCACTTTCCGAAACTCGACGCGCTGATGAACATCCTGATCCTGCTGCCCTTTGCCGTGCCGCCAGTGGTGTCTTCGGTGGGGCTGTTGCAGCTCTATGGCTCGGGGCCGTTCGCGATGGTCGGTACGCCGTGGATTCTGGTGGGGTGCTACTTCACCGTGGCCTTGCCATTCATGTACCGGGCGATCACCAACAACCTGCAAGCGATCAACCTGCACGACCTGATGGACGCCGCCCAGCTGCTGGGCGCCAGTACCTGGCAGGCGGCGTTCCTGGTGGTGCTGCCGAACCTGCGCAAAGGCCTGATGGTGGCACTGCTGCTGTCGTTCTCGTTTCTGTTCGGCGAGTTCGTGTTCGCCAACATCCTCGTCGGCACTCGCTACGAAACCCTGCAGGTCTACCTCAACAACATGCGTAACAGCAGCGGTCACTTCACCAGCGCGCTGGTGATCTCCTACTTCTTCTTTGTGCTGGTTCTGACCTGGGCTGCCAATATCTTGAACAAGGACAAAAGCCAATGAGCTTCGTCAGCGTCCAACACCTGCAAAAAAGCTACGCCGGCACCGCCGTGTTCAGCGACATCAACTGCGAAATCCAGAAAGGCGAATTCGTCACCCTGCTCGGTCCGTCCGGATGCGGCAAATCCACCCTGCTGCGCTGCATCGCCGGGCTGACCGAGGTAGACGGTGGCCAGATCCTGCTTGAGGGCCAGGACCTGGTGCCCCTCAGCCCTCAGAAGCGCGGGATCGGCATGGTGTTCCAGAGCTATGCGCTGTTCCCCAACATGACCGTGGAGCAGAACGTCGCCTTCGGTTTGCGCATGCAAAAGGTCAACGCCGACGACAGTCGCAAGCGCGTACTGGAAGTGCTGCAACTGGTGGAACTGACCGACTTCGCCGCGCGCTACCCCCATCAACTGTCCGGGGGGCAATGCCAGCGCGTGGCCCTTGCCCGTTCACTGGTCACCCGCCCGCGCCTGTTGCTGCTCGATGAGCCGTTGTCGGCGCTGGATGCGCGAATCCGCAAACACCTGCGCGAGCAGATTCGGCAGATCCAGCGCGAACTGGGGCTGACCACCATCTTCGTCACACACGATCAGGAAGAAGCCCTGACCATGTCTGACCGGATTTTCCTGATGAACCAGGGAAAGATCGTACAGAGCGGCGATGCCGAGACGCTCTACACCGCACCCGTCGATGCGTTCGCGGCCGGCTTCATTGGCAACTACAACCTGCTCGACGCCGCCAGCGCCAGCCAACTGCTGCAACGGCCCATCAACAGCCGCATCGCGATTCGCCCGGAAGCCATCGAGCTGAGCCTCGATGGCCAGCCGGATGCGTTGATCCGCAGCCACAGCCTGCTGGGCAATGTGATTCGCTATCGGATCGAAGCGCGCGGTGTGGAACTGGTGGTGGATGTGCTTAACCGCTCGGCGGCTGACCTGCATGCCGACGGTCAACGCCTGGCACTTTCCATCGATCCCACTGCCCTGTGTGAGGTAGCTTAAGAGCAGTTGCAAGCTTCAAGCTGTAAGCTGCAAGTCTAAACTGCCGACTACCTCTATCCACCTTGCAGCTTGAAGCTTGCCGCTTGAAGCTGTTCTCAAGAGAGAACCCCACTGATGGCCCTGGCAATTTTTGATCTGGACGAAACCCTTATCCATGGCGACTGCGCTACCCTCTGGAGTGAACAGATGGGCCGTCTGGGCTGGGTCGACCCTGAGTCGTTCATGCGCCAGAACAACGCGCTGATGGACGCCTACAGTCACGGCAAGCTGCGAATGGAGGAGTACATGACGTTCAGCCTGGAACCCTTGATCGGCCGGACACCGGAAGAAGTCCGGCACCTGGTCGAGCCCTGGGTGGAGGACTTCATCGAGCCCATCATCTTCAGCGAGGCCACCAGGACCATTGCCGCCCACCGCAAGGCCGACGACCGGATCCTGGTCATCTCCGCCTCGGGCACCCACCTGGTCGGGCCGATTGCCGAGCGCCTGGGTATCGACGAAATTCTCGGCATCGAGCTGGAGGTCCGGCAAGGGGCCTACAGCGGCCAGACCGTCGGCACCCTGACCTACCGCGAAGGCAAAATCACGCGCCTGCTGGAGTGGCTGGACGCCGAAGAGGAAAACCTTGAAGGCGCGAGCTTTTATTCGGACTCACGCAACGACCTGCCGTTGCTGCTCAAGGTCGACCATCCCCATGCGGTCAACCCGGATCCGGTACTGCGCGAACATGCCGAAAAGGCCGGCTGGCCGATCCATCTCTGGAAGTAGGAGCAAGATTTGCCCGCGATGATCGTTCCCACGCGAGCATGGGAACGATCGCCAGTGTCGTCAGGCCAGACTCTCGTCAATCACCAGCACCAGCTTGCCCGATACCTGGTTGCTCGCCAGCTCGGCAAACGCCGCTTCGGCGTCCTGGATCGGGAAGGCCCTGACCAGTTGCGGGCTCAGGCGCTCTTCGGTGAACAGTGGCCAGACATGCACGCTCAGATCGCTGAGCAGATCAGCCTTGAACTGATCGTCACGATTGCGCAAGGTCGAACCCACTAGCTGGATCCGCTTGGCCAGTACTTGCGCCAGGTCCAGCCGGGTCTCTCGACCGCCCATCAATCCGATCAACACCCAACGCCCATCACGCGCCAATACCTTCAGGTTCAACTCGGCATAGTTGGCCCCCACCGGGTCGAGAATCACATCGAAGGGTCCCAGCTCGCTCAAGCCTTCCAGGCCATCGGTGCGCACGACGCCACCTTGCGCACCCAGCGCCTGGCAGTAGGCCAGGCGGTCGGTGGAACCGACACTGACCCAGCACGGGTTGCCAAACGCCTTGCACAGCTGAATGGCGGCTGAACCAACACCACTTGCCCCGGCATGCAACAACACCTTTTCACCCGGCTTGAGTGCCGCCAGCTGAAACAGGTTCAACCAGGCCGTGCTATACACCTCGGGCAAGGCTGCCGCTTCGGTCAGCGACAAGCCCTCTGGCACTGGCAATACGTGGCGAGCGTCGACCACCACCTCTTCAGCCATCCCGCCGCCGGCCAGTAACGCACACACGCGATCACCGACCTGCCAGGAAGATCCCGGGCCGACCTCGCTGATCACCCCGGAACACTCCAGCCCCAACACCTGGCTGGCCCCGGGAGGCGCAGGGTAGAGCCCGGCCCTCTGCAGCAAGTCCGCCCGATTCAAGCCCGCAGCCGCCACACGAATGCGAACCTGCCCCACATCACAGACCGGTGTCGGCGCTTCAACCCACGCCACATGTCCGTCAACGCCTTGCAATGCCTTCACAGTGCCTCCATAGTGAGTCTGGACTGAGCCCGGTGCTATAGCGCCGGGTTTTTTGCATTATGCGACCGGTTCTTGTGGAACCGGCGACTTCAAAGACGGCCTAATATGCGTTATCAATTGTCCCCGCGTCGAATCGGCATGAAGCATTTGTTCTCCAGCACCGCACTCGCTCTCTTCATTGGCCTGGGCAGCTTGTCGCTCGCGCCCGATACGTTCGCAGCCAATAGTTGGGACAAGCTTCAGCCCGGTCGTGACGAGGTGATTGCCAGCCTGAACGTCGTCGAGTTGCTCAAGCGCCATCATTACAGCAAGCCGCCCCTGGATGACGCCCGTTCGCTGATCATCTATGACAGCTACCTGAAGCTGCTGGATCCGTCGCGCAGCTACTTCATGGCCAGCGATATCGCCGAATTCGACAAATGGAAAACCCAGTTTGACGACTTCCTCAAAAGCGGCGACCTGAACGCCGGGTTCACGATCTACAAGCGTTATCTGGACCGCGTCAAAGCGCGTCTGGAATTCGCCCTGGTCGAGCTGAACAAAGGCGTCGACAAGATCGACTTCACCCCCAAGGAAACCTTGCTGATCGATCGCAAGGACGCTCCGTGGCTCACCTCCACTGCCGAGCTCGACGACCTGTGGCGCAAACGCGTCAAGGACGAAGTGCTGCGCATGAAAATCGCCGGCAAGGACTCGAAACAGATTCAGGAAACCCTGACCAAGCGCTACAAGAACCAGCTGTCGCGTCTGGGGCAGACTCGCGCGGAAGACATCTTCCAGGCGTACATCAACACGTTCGCCATGTCCTACGACCCGCACACCAACTATCTGTCACCGGATAACGCGGAAAACTTCGACATCAACATGAGCCTGTCCCTCGAAGGCATCGGCGCCGTGTTGCAGAGTGACAACGATCAGGTAAAAGTCGTGCGCCTGGTACCGGCAGGTCCGGCCGACAAGACCAAGATGGTCGCCCCGGCCGACAAGATCATCGGCGTTGCCCAGGGCAACAAAGAGATGGTCGACGTGGTCGGCTGGCGCCTGGACGAAGTGGTCAAGCTGATCCGCGGGCCTAAAGGGACCGTGGTGCGCCTGGAAGTGATTCCGGCCAGCAACGCACCGAACGACCAGACCAGCAAGATCGTGCCGATCACCCGCGAAGCGGTGAAGCTCGAAGACCAGGCGGTGAAGAAGTCCGTGCTGAACCTCAAGCAAGACGGCAAGGACTACAAGCTGGGCGTCATCGAGATCCCGGCCTTCTACCTGGACTTCAAGGCGTTCCGTGCCGGTGATCCGGACTACAAGAGCACCACCCGCGACGTCAAGAAACTGCTGACCGAACTGCAAAAGGACAAAGTCGACGGTGTCGTCATCGACCTGCGCAACAACGGTGGTGGTTCCCTGCAGGAAGCCACCGAGCTGACCAGCCTGTTCATCGACAAGGGCCCGACCGTGCTGGTCCGCAATGCCGATGGCCGGGTCGACGTGCTGGAAGACGAAAACCCCGGCGCCTTCTACAAAGGCCCGCTGGTGTTGCTGGTCAACCGTCTGTCTGCGTCCGCCTCGGAGATTTTTGCCGGCGCCATGCAGGATTACCACCGCGCGATGATCATCGGCGGCCAGACCTTCGGCAAAGGCACCGTGCAGACCATTCAGCCGCTGAACCATGGTGAACTGAAACTGACCCTGGCCAAGTTCTACCGGGTTTCCGGCCAGAGTACCCAGCATCAGGGCGTACTGCCGGACATCGACTACCCGTCGCTGATCGACACCAAGGAAATCGGTGAAAGCGCCCTGCCCGAAGCGATGCCGTGGGACACCATTCGGCCTGCGATCAAGCCTGCCGTCGATCCGTTCAAACCCTTCCTCGCCCAGCTCAAGGCCGAGCATGATGCGCGCACGAACAAGGACGCAGAGTTCGTGTTCATCCGCGACAAACTGGCACTGGCCCAGAAGCTGATGGCGGAAAAAACCGTCAGCCTCAACGAAGCCGAGCGCCGGGCTCAGCACGCCGACATCGAGGCCAAACAGCTGGCGATGGAAAACCTGCGTCGCAAGGCCAAGGGTGAAGCGCCGCTCAAAGAGCTGAAGAAAGAAGACGAAGACGCCATCGCCGCCGAGCCAGACAAGACCAAGCCGGAAGACGACGCCTACCTCAGCGAAACCGGGCGGATTCTCCTGGATTACTTGAAGCTGAACACGGCGGTCGCCAGCGCCAAGAAGTGATAGCAATTTAATGTTGACGCTCCCCCCCTGGAGCGTCATCAAACAGTCATCAATCTGTCGTGAAATACAGGACCGGGTCCGCCTTCCAACACAGGGCGGACCCGGTCCTTTTTTTATCGCCAGAGATTGCCATGACCACCACCGAACAGCTGAGTGCCTTGAGTTCAATTCTGGCTCAAGGGGCCTTGCACAGTCTGTTCCAACCCATCGTTTCGCTCTCTGAACGACGCATTCTCGGTTACGAGGCCCTCAGCCGAGGCCCTTCCAACAACCCCCTGCACTCCCCGCTCGCCCTGTTCTCCGTGGCCCGCCAGGCCGGGCGCCTCAGCGAACTGGAGATCGCCTGCCGGCACAGCGCCTGCCGCCGCTTCAGCGAGCAGCGGTTGCCAGGCAAGCTGTTTCTCAACGTCTCCCCCGAATCCCTGCTCGAAACCGGCCATCAACCCGGCAGAACCCTGCAAATGCTCCAGGACCTCGGCATCCCGCCGAGCCAGGTGGTCATCGAACTGACTGAACAAACACCGACCGATGATTTCCAGCTGCTGCAAAACGCGTTGCATCACTATCGGGCGATGGGGTTTTCGATTGCCCTCGATGACCTGGGAGCCGGCTATTCCAGCCTGCGGCTGTGGTCGGAATTACGTCCGGAGTATGTGAAGATCGACCGGCATTTCATCGACGGCATTCACCTGGACGCCCTCAAGCGCGAGTTCGTCGGCTCGATCCTGCAAATCGCCAAAGCCTCGCGGGCCCAGGTGATTGCCGAAGGTATCGAACTGCCGGAAGAACTCGCGGTGCTGAGCGAAATGGGCATCGATCTGGTTCAGGGTTACCTGTTGTGCCGGCCGCAGGAACATCCGCCACAGGAAGCCCGCAACATGCTGCCCAGGCACGACAGCAGCGCTGTGGCGCTCAACGATGAACTGCGCGACCTCAGCGCCTTGCTCAACGAGCAACCTGCCGTGCGCCACGATACGCCGACGGCCAACGTGCTCGAAGCCTTTCGCCGCCAAGCCAACCTGAACTCGCTGGCGGTGCTCGACGAGCGGAGCCAACCCTGCGGCATCGTTCACCGTCATTCACTCTCGGACGCACTGCTCAAGCCGTTTGCCACCGATCTGTTCGCTCGTAAACCCATCAGCCGCCTGATGAACGATGACTTCCTCGCCGTGGAGCTCAGCCAGTCGCTGCAACAGGTCAGCCGCCTGATCACCAGCCGCGCTCGCCAGCGCATCGAAGAGGACTTCATCATCACCCTCACTGGTCGCTACCTGGGGCTGGGACGGGTGATCGACGTGCTTAAACTGATTACCGAACTGAAGATCCAGCAGGCCCGATACGCCAACCCGCTGACCCTGCTACCGGGCAATGTGCCCATCCAGCAGTGCCTGACCCGGTTGCTGCAACAGCGCCGCGAGTCGGTGATCTGCTACGTCGACATCGACAGTTTCAAGCCATTCAACGATATCTATGGCTACGGCCGTGGCGACGAAGTCCTGCTCTGCCTGGCGCAATGCCTGAACGAATGTATCGATCCCGGTCGCGACTTCGTCGGCCATATCGGCGGCGATGACTTCCTGCTGGTACTGGGCCCGGAAGACTGGCAAAAACGCCTGAACCAATTGCATGACGACTTCCACAGTCAATGCCGGCGCTTCTACCGCGCCGAGCACCTGGAGGCGGGTTGCTTTATCGCCGTCAATCGCCAGGGTGTACGCCAGGAATATGCGTTGCTGTCCCTGTCCATCGGCGTCGTGCATCTGCACCCACAGGCTTGCGGACAACTCGATGCCAGCCGCTTGGCAGAGCTGGCGTCACATGCCAAGCACCACGCCAAGCATGTGCCGGGGTATAGCGTGCATGTGATTGATAGCCTGGCGAGTGCCTGAAAACCCGGGCGCCCGCAAGATCGCCAGCGCCGGCAAGGCTAGTGCGAACCAGGCTCCAGCGCCTTGAGCTTGTGCTCGGCCAGGGGATGCCCGGCTTTGGCTGCCATCCGCCACCAGCGCGCCGCCTCGGCAGCGTCCGGGGCCTTGCCCGGCGTTCCGGCCAGGCTGATCACGCCTACCTGATAGGCTGCTTTGCCATCGCCCGCCAAGGCGGCCAGGCGCAGCAAGCGCACGCCCTCCTCACGAGCACCAAGGCCGACGCCGCGAAACGTCAGGATGTGCCCATAGAAGCTCTGGGCACCGACATCTCCCAGGTTGGCCATGCGTGCGAACTGGCCTTCGAGCCAGTGCCAGCCGCGCGGCTGGCGCACAAACCACGACCAGTGAAACAACCGGCGTGCCAGCCAGTAACCGACATGCGCCTTGAGTCGTAGAAACACTCAGGCCTCCGCGGATTCAGGGTATTCGTATTCAAACACCCGAACCACTTCCGAGGCATGCCAGGATGCCGCCGCGACGCCATCGGACGGCCCGGAAAACCGTCCCAGGCGCTCGACACATTCGAAGAAACCGGTGCGCGGCAGGCGACTGGCGCCCTGGCTGATCACCAGCGAACTGCGCAGGGGCTGCTCGGCCTTGGCATCCAGAGCCGCCAGGTGTTCAAGGGCCGCAGTGAGGGTTTGCATGGCCGGCGTGGGGAGTTGCAAGCGCTCGAGCAACGCACGGTAAGTCAGCAGGTGACGCTGTCGACGGGCCTGGTCCAGCTCGCCCAATAGACCGTCCCAATGTTGACGACTGATTCGCACACTCACGATTCATCCCTCCATCCCTGCACCTTCAACTCCCAGGCCAGGCTGCGGCGGATCGCAGCGTCAGGTTGACGCTCGCCGCTTTCAATCAGGGCCAGGTAAGAAGGACTGATGCCTACCGTGCGGGCCAGCGCTTCGATCGCGATGCCCTTTGCTTCACGCAAACTGCGTAGTTGATCCAGACCGGGAAGTTCCTGGTCTGCGGAGGACACGTGACGAGCTGTTGCTTCACGTGCAGGTGATTCGCTAACGCCTGCTGCTTTCAATAACGCTTGATACTGAGCCCATGGCAACACCGCATACTCGGGCTCGCCATCACGTGCAATGATCTGAATATCCATGACTACCCCGTAGGACAACAACACTTAGCGAGTCGGCACTTTTCCTTAGAAGTGTAATCCTAACAGCCGCCAAGGTCGCGAGGGGGGATCAATCTGCAGATGAACCTGATTCGGCTCAGGTTTTTTTCGGGCCCTGCAGTTGCAGTTGCTCCGGTGTATCGGGCAACCGCTCCACCACGGCCAGCTTTTCCGGCCGCTGACGGCTGCGCCAGACACGGAAAGCATCCAGTTCATCGGCCAGGGTTTTCATCAACCAGGCGAGCACGGCGATGTCATCGAACATGCCGAACAGGGGAAGGAAATCAGGAATGGCATCAATCGGGCTGAGGAAATACATCAGCCCCGCTACCACCGCCACCAACGCCTTGGGGCTGATGGCACGGTACTCGCCACGCCAGTACGCCAGGCACAGTGCCTGCAGCAAGCGCAGGTCATCCTTGAGCTTACCCAGCCGCCAGCCTTGATTGGCGCCCTTGCGGGCCACTGCGAACAGCAGTGTCGGCAAACGTCCACGACTGATCAATCGACCGGCCAGCGGCAGAAATCGAGCGAAACTCCAGGGTGCTTTCATCATCCCTCCACTGAAATGTTATCCACACAAATTGTGGATAACCTTGTGAACAGAGCCCTATTTCACGCCTCAAAGCCCCGCTTTACAAGGGCCCCGGTCAGATCGGGCGTTTTTTACTCACATAAAAAAACCCAATATTTCATTGACTTGGCAACCTTACGGGCTATCGGCACTACTTTCAGTGCTATGACGCCAGCCCAGGGCATCCGTTCAATCGAATGCCCGGCCACCGGACACCAGATGCAACAACGCCCCGGATGAGCGGGGCGTTGTTGTCATACCAGACGCTGATTACTTCTCGGCGTCTTGCTTGGCAGGATCTTTGATCGCCAGCAGTTCCAGGTCGAATACCAGCACCGAGTTGGCCGGGATTGCCGGGCTAGGGCTTTGTGCGCCGTAGGCCAGTTCGCTAGGAATGTACAGTTTGTACTTCTCGCCGACGTGCATCAGTTGCAGGCCTTCAACCCAACCCGGGATCACGCCGCTGACCGGCAGGTCGATCGGGCTGCCACGCTCGACGGAGCTGTCGAAAACGGTGCCGTTGGTCAGGGTGCCGGTGTAGTGAACAGTCACCACGTCGGTCGGCTTCGGCTGAGCGCCATCGGCCTTCTTGACGACTTCGTACTGCAAGCCGGAAGCCGTGGTGGTCACACCGGCTTTCTTGGCATTATCTTCGAGGAATTTCTTGCCGGCGGCAGCCGACTCTTCGCTCATCTTGGCCATACGCTCTTCAGCGCGCTTTTGCAGCGCAGCGAAAGCTTCGACCAGTTCATCATCCTTGAGCTTCTGTTCTTTCTTGCCGATGGCATCTTCGATGCCTTGGGCTACAGCTTTGGAATCCAGATCATCCATACCTTCCTGTGCCAGGCTCTTGCCCATGTTCAGGCCGATACCGTAGGAAGCTTTTTGCGCCGGGGTTTTCAGCTCAACGCTGGTCTGCGAGTCACAACCCGCGAGTACCAGGCTAACCAGGGCCACCGCCGCCGCCAACCGATGCTGTTTCATGCTATTTCCTTGTTCATGCGCCTAAAGGGCAATCGAGTAAAGCCGCGAGCTTATCAGGCCGCCACGACCAATGGCTACCGGCATGAGAGCAGGAAACGTCCGATAAGTTCAGGTCTTTTAACGCGTTTTACTCAGGTGTGAGCATGAAATTTCTGTCAGCCTACCCCCATGGTTGCGGATGCCGATTCGCACGACATCTGGCGTAATGGCTACTTGCTGCTGAACTACGCCTCAGGCATAACAAAATACTTAATCGACAAGGATGTTTATCTTGCGCCTCTTATTCCGTGTGCTGTTACTGATCGCGGCCCTGCTGCTGGTCGCGCTGGCCGTGGTGCTGTACTACGTTGCCAACCCGAAACTACCGGCCTATACGCCCGCCCAGCAGGTTCATTACCTGCCGCAATGGAGCGCCGACGACCGTCAGACGTTCTATTTCACGCCCCAGGGTACCCAGGTCAAGGGCTTGCGCTACACCTGGTTCAACGCCCTTGAACTGCCGTTTTCGCAGCAACGCTTCGCCGCGCCCGAGTACCTGGCGCGCTTCGGTTTCCTGGTGGATCCGGCGCAAAAAGCCACGCCAGGCAACCCTGGAAACCTGCCGGTAGGCTTCACCCGCCATCAGAATTCCGGCAGCAAAGAAGAGTTTCTGGATATTACCTGCGCCGCCTGCCACACCGGAGAACTGCGGTTCAAAGGCCAGGCCGTACGTATCGATGGCGGTACCGCACAACATGTACTGCCCTCCAGCGTACCGACACTGCAAGGCGGCAGCTTCGGCCAAGCGCTGGTCGCCAGCCTGGCCTCTACCTACTACAACCCGTGGAAATTCGAGCGTTTCGCCCGCAATGTGCTGGGCCAGGACTACGACGCCGGGCACTCGCAACTGCGCCAGGACGTCAAGGCCTCACTGGACATCTTTCTGGGCGTCGCCTGGAACGATACCCATCGCGGTCTCTACCCGACCGAAGAAGGCCCCGGGCGCACCGACGCGTTCGGACGCATCGCCAACGCCGCCTTCGGCGACGCCATTTCCCCCGACAACTACCGCGTCGCCAACGCCCCGGTGGACTATCCACAGCTCTGGGATATCTGGACCTTCGACTGGGTGCAATGGAACGGCTCGGCCCAGCAACCGATGGCCCGCAATGTCGGTGAAGCCCTGGGGGTCGGCGCGACGCTGAACTTCTTCGATGCCAATGGCCAACCGCTCAAGGGCGACGAGCGCTACCCCTCCAGCGTCCGTGTGCGCGACTTGCACCTGATCGAAGAAACCCTGAAACGCCTCCAACCGCCCGCCTGGCCCGAAGCACTGTTTGGCAACATCGACAAGCCGCTGGCGGCCCAGGGGCGCGCACTGTTCGCCGAAAACTGCGCCGGCTGCCATGTTCCGAGCGTGGCCCAGGCCAATGGGCGACCGGAGAAGAAGCTGAAAATGCTCCCGGTCGAGGTGATTGGCACCGACCCGGGTGCGGCCAACAACATTGCCAACCACCGGTTCGACCTGCGCTCACTGCAATGGGACCCGGCGGAACTGGCCAACCTCGATGTCAAGCTGCAGCCCGCGCCCGAGGAACCGCTGGACCTGAGCCAGCTCTCGGTCGCCAAAGGCCTGGCCTACGTCACCGCTTTCGTTGAGCGCCGCGCTTATCGCGAGGCCGCTGTCACGCCCGAGGAACGTCCGACCATGGACGGTTTTGGCCTGCCCATCGGGGTGCGCGAAAAGACTGCCTACAAAGCCCGGCCCCTGGCGGGCGTATGGGCAACGGCGCCCTTCCTGCATAACGGATCGGTGCCAAGCATTTACCAGCTGCTCTCACCCCAGGATGAACGGGCGACCACCTTCTATAAAGGCACCTTCGAGTACGACCCGAAGCATCTGGGGTATCGCACGCAAGCCTTTACCAACGGTTTTGAGTTCGACACGCGAATTACCGGCAACCACAACAGCGGTCACGAATTCCGTGCCGGCGAACGCGGCAACGGGGTCATCGGACGCTTGCTGCAACCACAGGAGCGCTGGGCACTGCTGGAGTACCTGAAAGTGCTTGGTGGCCCGTTGGAGGCGCAACTGCCATGACCCTCGACTCGAACCCAAGGAGTTTTGCATGTTGATGACACTGTGGTTGCGCATGTGCGTTCTGCTGGGCAAGGCCGTGCTGTTTGTGGTGGGCCTCGGCCTGCTGGGCTGGGCCGTGGCAACCGGCTGGTCTGCCTGGCAGCACCGCGGGCCCGTGTCTGCCCAGGAACAGATACCCGCCGACGAAGCGGCAATGACCCGGGATGTCATTCAGACGGCCGTGCGCATCGTCGACTCGCACCGGGAGAACACCCGCTACTTGCGTGACGCCCATGCCAAGGCTCACGGCTGCCTGAACGCTGAAGTCCAGGTCCTGGGGGACCTGACGCCCGAACTGCGCCAAGGCGTTTTCAGCGAGGCCGGCAAGACCTGGCAAGCCACCCTGCGCCTGTCCAACGGCAGCCCATACCCGCAATTCGACAGCCTGCGCGATGCCCGTGGCATGGCGCTCAAATTGCTCGATGTGCCAGGTACGCAGTTGCTCAAGGACCGGCAAAGCCGTGGCGAACAGGATTTCGTGATGTTCAACCACCCGAACTTCTTCGTCAGCGATGTCGCCGAATACCGTCAGAACGTCGCCGCGCAGGCTGACGGCAAAAAAGTGATGGCGTTTTTCCCCGGTTGGGATCCCCGGACCTGGCAGGTTCGCCACCTGTTCATCGCCCTGGCGACACTGGCGCCCGCACCGGCCAGCCCGACCCAGACCACCTACTTTTCGGTGTCGCCCTACAAGTTCGGCAGCGCCAATGCGAAATTTCGTGTCGCGCCGGACCCGGACAGCTGCCCGGCCTACACCCTGCCTGCGCAGAATCAGGCACTGCCCAACTTCCTGCGCAGTGCACTGACCCAACAACTGTCGACGGATCGGGTCCCGGCCTGCTTTGTCCTGCAGATCCAGCGCCAGGATCCGAGCCAGTACATGCCGATCGAAGACACCAGCATTGAATGGCGCGAAAGCGATGCACCGTTCGAAACCGTGGCACGGATCAGGATTCCCGCCCAGGACTTCGACACGCCGGCGCAGAACCTGCAATGCGACAACCTGTCATTCAACCCCTGGTTCGGCCTTGAAGCCCATCGCCCGATTGGCGGCATCAACCGATTGCGCAAAGCGGTGTATGAAGCCGTCAGCGACTACCGGAACGCGCGCAACGCCGAACAATAGCGCAACCTGAAGCCGGCCTGTCCACAGTGCCGGCTTCAGCCCCATCAAGGCTCAGTAGCGCGCGTCAACCGGCTTGCCACCCTCAGGCCAGTCCTTGACCTTGTCCGGGAAGTCCGGACGTGGCTGATGCGAGAAGTACTCCGCGACGTCCACCGCCTCCTGATCGGAAAGCCCACCCTGCCCCAGCGGGAACTGCTCGTGAAAGCCCACTGGCATGTTGCGTTTGACGAACGCCGCGGCGGTATAGGTCCGCGCCATGCCCGCGCCGATATTGAATGACTCGTCGCCCCAGAGTGGCGGAAACACCCACTCTCCACTGGCACGCTTCAGGCCTTCGCCCGCTGCGCCATGGCACACCGCACATTGCTTGGCATACACCCGCTGACCGTTGTCCCGGTCGGGCTTGATCGCCGTGTCGACTTTGCCGACGCCACGCCCGGCGACCTTGTCCCCGGGCAGGGTGTTGCGCTTCATCCAGTCGAAGTAGGCAATCATCGCCTGCATGTCCGCCGACTGCACGGGAAGCGGTTGCCCGTTCATCGAACGCCGGAAGCAACCATTGATCCGGTCGGCCAGGGTGATCTGCCGGCCCGCGCGGGGCGCGTAACCCGGGAAGAATGCCGACACACCGACAAAGGGCGAGCCGTCCGCGACGGTGCCCGCGTTGAGATGGCAACTGGTGCAGTTCAGGGCATTGCCCACGTTGTCCGGCAACAGTGCCTTGGTTTGCAGGTGCAGGCGCATGCCACGCACCACCTGCTGCGCGTTGGGCGCGACCAGCATGTCGGCCAGACGAGGCGTTTCAAAGGTTGAAGAGTCGGTGACCGGCTTGAGTTGCCCGCGCATCTGTTTGACCTGCGCGGCGCTGATCGCCGAGCCGCTGTTACCCCAGCTTGCGCGCACGAAACTGAGGATTTCGGCGATTTCCTGATCAGAGAGCCGGGCAAATCCGGGCATAGTGTAGACCCGGGGATGGGTCTGGGTTTGCGCGGTTTTCCAGCCCGTCAGGGTGATGTGCAGTAACGACGCCGGGTCGGCCGAGGCTACGCTCGGATTACCCGCCAGCGGCGGGAACATCGCATTCACACCGCCACCGTCCGGACGATGACAGTCGGCACAAAACTGCGTGTAGCCCAGGCCGCCGCGGCTGCTGAACAGCGTCGCCGGAGGTTCAGCCGGGGCAAGCGGCAGGGCTTGCGGCGGCAGGTCATCTTTGCCAGCCGGCAGGGACTTGAGGTAGGTCGCGATCGCGATCAGATCGTCGTCGGTAAAATGCTGGGTGCTGTGATGGATCACCTCAGCCATGTTGCCCGACACCGTGGCAAAGCGATTCTGCCCGGTCTTGAGCAATTGCACCGTGTCGTCGACGGTCCACAGGTTACGCAAGCTGAGCGCGCGCCACTGTTCCACGGTTTCCCCGGCCAGATAGTGCTCGCCGCTGGAACCGGCATCGCTCATGGCCTTCTCCTGGAAGGCAATGCCTCGTGGCGTATGGCAAGCACCACAGTGCCCCAGCCCCTGCACCAGATAGGCGCCACGGTTCACTCGCTGATCCTTGGCCGGGTCGGGTTCGAAGGGCATGTGATCGACAAACAGCCGATTCCAGAACCACAGCCCCCAGCGTTGGTTGAACGGCCAGCTCATGTCCGCCTGTAGATTGGCTTGTTTGACGGGGGTGACCCCTTGCAACAGATAGGCATACAGGGCCCGCATGTCCGTTTCGCTCATTTTCGCGTAGGACGGATAAGGCATCGCCGGGTAAAGGTTATCGCCCGCCGGCGTGACACCTTCACGCATGGCTCGGTCAAACTGCTCGAACGTGTAGCGGCCGATTCCGGTCTCCGGGTCCGGGGTAATGTTGCTGGAATACAGCGTGCCCATCGGTGTTTTCAACTCCAGGCCACCGGCCATGACCGCGCCGCCCTTGGCGGTGTGGCAGGCAATGCAGTCGCCGAGCTGGGCGACATACTTACCCTGCTCGATCAGCGTACCTGGCTGGGTTGCCGCTGCCGAAGCCGGCTCACTGGCGTTGAGTTGATGCACAAACAACAACGACGAGACCAGCATGGCCAGTCGCGGCAAATTCAAATCCATTGAAACACCCCTTTTGGGTCTGGCGACGGGTCGTCCCGTTGGCCAGTTTCCTATTGGTTTTTATCGCCTCATCAGGCAAGAACCGGGACCTGCAGGTCCCACTTTGTTTCTATAGGAATTGGCCGGGGTGGCCGTTGACATGAATCATTGGAGAGCGTGCATGCCGGATAATCGAATGACCAGGCATGTGCAGGGATTGGGGGGAAGGCAGGAAACAGGCCGTTGCGGGGGACTCGACAGGCGGCAAGCGCTTGCATTAAGCAAACCCCAGACAGCAGAAAGCCCGCATTGAGCGGGCTTTCTGTGGTGACCTGGCGTTCAGTGTTCCAGGTTACCGAATATGGCGCAGCGGACGGGACTCGAACCCGCGACCCCCGGCGTGACAGGCCGGTATTCTAACCGACTGAACTACCGCTGCGCGTAGCGTTGAAAGTAAATGGTGGGTGATGACGGGATCGAACCGCCGACATTCTGCTTGTAAGGCAGACGCTCTCCCAGCTGAGCTAATCACCCTTTACCTTCGTTGCGGGGCACATTATGCCACAGGTTTTCATAAAGTGTTGATTTAATTGAAATATTTTTCAAAAAATCTGAAAACCGGTGAAACGATGCATCCTGCAGGAACAACAGACAGAAAAAAACCCGCGTGAGCGGGCTTTTCCGTGGTGACCTGGCGTTCAGCGTTCCAGGTTACCGAATATGGCGCAGCGGACGGGACTCGAACCCGCGACCCCCGGCGTGACAGGCCGGTATTCTAACCGACTGAACTACCGCTGCGCGTAACACTTAAAACGAATGGTGGGTGATGACGGGATCGAACCGCCGACATTCTGCTTGTAAGGCAGACGCTCTCCCAGCTGAGCTAATCACCCTTCGCTTCGGTGTGGCGCGCATTCTACGGAGCAGTCCCACCTCTGGCAAGTACTTTTTTAAATAATTTTCTCAGGCCTTCCAAAGGCTTAGCGAAGGGTTGGCCTATGACGCCGCGCGGAGAATAATGCCCCCCTTTGTATAAAGGAGAGACTCACCCCATGTGGTTCAAAAACCTGCTTATCTATCGCCTGACCCAAGATCTGCCTTTTGATGCTGAGGCGTTGGAAACTGCACTGGCCACCAAACTGGCGCGTCCATGTGCAAGCCAGGAGTTGACCACCTACGGTTTCGTCGCGCCATTCGGCAAAGGCGAAGATGCCCCACTGGTGCATGTCAGCGGCGATTTCCTGCTGATTGCCGCACGTAAGGAAGAACGCATTCTGCCAGGCAGCGTCGTACGTGACGCTGTGAAGGAAAAGGTCGAAGAGATCGAAGCCGAGCAAATGCGCAAGGTCTATAAAAAGGAGCGTGATCAGATCAAGGATGAAATCATCCAGGCCTTCCTGCCGCGCGCCTTTATCCGCCGTTCCTCGACCTTTGCGGCCATTGCGCCGAAACAGGGCCTGATCCTGGTCAACTCGGCCAGCCCGAAACGTGCCGAAGACCTGCTCTCCACCCTGCGCGAAGTGATCGGCACGCTGCCCGTGCGCCCACTGACCGTGAAGATGTCCCCGACCGCGACCATGACAGAGTGGGTCACCACCCAGAAAGCTGCGGACGACTTCTTCGTGCTGGACGAGTGCGAACTGCGCGACACCCACGAAGACGGCGGCATCGTGCGCTGCAAGCGTCAGGACCTGACCAGCGAAGAAATCCAGTTGCACCTGAGCACTGGCAAAGTGGTGACTCAGTTGTCTTTGGCCTGGCAGGACAAGCTGTCTTTCGTCCTCGACGACAAGATGGTGGTCAAGCGCCTGAAATTCGAAGACCTGTTGCAGGACCAGGCGGAACAGGACGGCGGCGATGAGGCCCTTGGCCAACTGGATGCCAGCTTCACCCTGATGATGCTGACTTTCGGCGATTTCCTCCCGGCGCTGGTTGAAGCACTGGGCGGTGAAGAGACGCCGCAAGGCATCTGAGTCGTCGATACAGACGAAGCCTGACAGGCCCCGTGCAAACGCCACCGCTTCGGTGGCGTTTGCACATAACCGGCGACAGATCGTGCGCGTAACTTGATCCCCTGGTTAATAATGGGCACTATACTGCGCATCGCGAGGACGACCTCGCGGCTCGATCGAGTCATTAATCTGGGGACGGCCCCATCAATCGATGGAGGTTTCCATGTCCTGGATCATTCTGTTTTTCGCTGGCCTGTTTGAAGTCGGCTGGGCCGTTGGCCTGAAGTACACCGACGGCTTCACGCGCCCTCTTCCCACCGCCCTGACCGTTATCGCCATGGCTATCAGCCTTGGTCTACTGGGCCTGGCGATGAAGGAATTGCCGCTGGGAACGGCCTATGCGATCTGGACCGGTGTCGGCGCCATAGGCACGGTGATCGCCGGGATCATCCTGTTCGGTGAGTCCATGGCATTGTTCCGCCTAGCCAGCGTCGCGCTGATCATTGCCGGATTGGTCGGCTTGAAAGTCAGCGCCGCCTGACACACAAAAACGCCCGCGGATTGCGGGCGTTTTTTTATCCGGCATCCTTCAGCGAACCGCTCCCCGCAGCTCCCCCACCGCCGCTTGCAACTGTGCCGGTTGCGCCACTTGCGCCGCCATCGGCGGACCGGCGACCAGGGTTACCCGCGACCACAAACGGTGGAAAAAGCCCTTGTCCGGATCGCGACTGAAGAAACTGCCCCACAGCCCCTGCAGGGCCAATGGAATCACCGGCACCGGTGTCTCTTCCAGAATCCGCGTCAACCCGCCCTTGAACTCATTGATCTCGCCATCGGCGGTCAGCTTGCCTTCCGGGAAGATGCACACCAACTCGCCGTCTTTGAGGTACTGGGCAATGCGCTTGAAGGCACTTTCGTAGATCTGGATATCTTCCTGACGCCCGGCAATCGGAATCGTCCCGGCGGTACGGAAGATGAAGTTCAGCACCGGCAGGTTGTAGATCTTGTAATACATCACAAAGCGAATCGGCCGACGCACTGCCCCCCCAATCAACAAGGCGTCGACGAACGACACGTGATTGCACACCAGCAACGCCGCCCCCTCATCGGGAATCAGCTCGAGATTGCGGTGCTGCACGCGGTACATGGAATGGCTGAGCAGCCAGATCATGAAGCGCATGCTGAATTCAGGGACGATTTTGAAGATGTAGGCATTCACGCCGATGTTGAGCAGTGACACCACCAGGAACAGCTGAGGAATGGACAGCTCAGCGAGGCTGAGCAACACCATCGAGACGATCGCCGAAACCACCATGAACAGCGCGTTGAGGATGTTGTTGGCTGCGATCACCCGCGCCCGCTCATGCTCCGCGGTGCGCGACTGGATCAACGCATACAGCGGCACGATGTAGAAGCCGCCGAATACGCCCAGGCCGAGAATATCCAGCAGCACCCACCAGGCATGACCGAAGCCGAGCACTTCGACCCAGCCATGGCCTTGCTCGCTGGGCGCAATACCGCCGGAGTGCCACCACAGCAACAAGCCGAATACGGTCAGGCCAAAGGAGCCAAACGGCACCAGGCCAATCTCCACTTTGCGCCCGGAGAGCTTCTCGCAGAGCATCGAACCCAGCGCGATACCGACCGAGAACACCGTGAGAATCAGCGTTACCACCGTCTCGTCGCCGTGCATCCACTCTTTGGCGTAGGCCGGGATTTGCGTCAGGTAAATCGCCCCGACAAACCAGAACCACGAGTTGCCGACAATCGAGCGTGACACCGCCGGCGTCTGCCCCAGTCCCAGGCGCAAGGTCGCCCAGGACTGCCGGAAGATATTCCAGTCCAGCCGCAGTTCCGGGCTGGACGCCGCCGCACGAGGGATGCCGCGACTGGCCAGGTAACCCAGCACGGCGACACCGATGATCGCCGTCGAGACGATGGGCGCGTAGTCACTGGCCGACATCATGATCCCGGCGCCAATGGTCCCGGCCAGAATGGCCAGGAAGGTGCCCATTTCCACCAGGCCGTTACCGCCGACCAGTTCTTCTTCACGCAATGCCTGGGGCAGGATCGAGTACTTCACCGGACCGAACAGCGCCGAGTGAGTGCCCATCGCGAACAATGCCAACAGCATCATCCATAGATGATCGAACAGGAAACCCACGGCACCGACCGCCATGATGGCGATTTCACCGAGCTTGATCAGGCGGATCAACGCGTCCTTGGCGAACTTTTCACCGAACTGGCCAGCCAGCGCCGAGAACAGAAAGAACGGCAGGATGAACAGTAACGCACAGAGGTTGACCCAGATCGAACGATCACCCTCAAGGGTCAGCTTGTACAGAATGGCGAGAATCAACGACTGCTTGAAGAGGTTGTCGTTGAACGCACCCAGCGATTGGGTGACAAAAAACGGCAGGAACCGCCGCTTGCGAAGCAAGGTGAACTGCGAGGGGTGACTCATCTTCCATGTTCCCGAGTGGCCTGGATGCTCTTATAGGAATGTCACACAGCGATCCAGGCCACAACCATAGCTAAACTTTGCGAACTATTTCTTCAAACCGGCAATGCACGGCGAGACAAACAACTCACCACGCCAGGCGCCCTGCAGCGTGCGCCGGGAAACGATCAACCACATAATTGCCAATGCGATGACCAATACGCTGCCAAAAATACTGAAGAAGCTCAGGTTCAGCGTGCTCGCCAGTTTCAGCGTCGCCAGCGAGTAAACCCCCAGCGGGAAGGTAAAACCCCACCAGCCGAGGTTGAAAGGGATGCCTTCACGCAGGTAACGCAGGGTGATCAACACGGCCATGAGCATCCACCACAGGCCAAAGCCCCACAGCGTGATCCCGGCGATCAGGCCCAACCCGGCGGCCACTTCACCGATCCCCGGCAAGCCATTGGCGGCGAAGATCGCCGGCGCGTCACCGCCCAGCAGCAACATGCCCAGTGCCCCGGTACCAATCGGCCCCAGCGCCAGCCAGCTCGATGCCGCCATGCTCTCGTGGGGCAACTTGTGCAGGGCCATGCGCAATACGAGGATCGTCAGCACACTGAACGCCACCGGCAGCGAGAACGCCCACAACACATAGCTGGTGGTCAACATCACCAGCTGCCCATGAGCGTCGGCCAGGTGCGGTGCAAGTAGCCCGCCACTGGCTGCCGCGACTTCTGCCGCCACTACCGGCAACAGCCATACGGCCGTCATCTGGTCGATGCTGTGCTCCTGGCGGGTGAACATCATGTACGGGATCAGGATGCCGCAGGCCAGCGACATCGCAACGTCCAGCCACCACAACACCTCGGCCACCGGCACCACACCCTGCCCCCAGCGGGGCAAACCAAACACCAGCATGCCGTTGATGATGGTCGCCAGTCCCATGGGAATGGTGCCGAAAAACATCGACACGGTGGAATGCCCGAAAATCCTCCGCGCCTCGTCGAAGAACAATACCCAGCGCGCTGCATACAGACCACTGAACAGCAGGAACAGGAAGATATTGAACATCCACAAGCCTTCGGCGAAGGCATGCAGGCCGGGGATCGAGACTGGCAGCTGGGCGAGTGCTAACGCCAGCACCCCGGTGCCCATGGTGGCGGCAAACCAGTTCGGGGTGAACTGGCGAATGGCTTCCAGCGGATGGTGCAAATGACTCAAGGGTCGAACGAGGGTTTGGCTGCTGTTAGGGCATTGCATGATGAACTCCTGTCCTCGGGTGAGGTTGAGCCCATGGTAGAACTGAATCGAATATCTATATAACGGGTAATATCTCTAACTGTTATCTGTTTTGCAGATATAGAGCCTAGACACTGCCCTCCGCCTCTATCACCAGGACCCGGGCCGGCCCTTGCGGATGGGCAACGTGCTCGGTGCCCGCCGCTGCATAGAAGATATCGCCGACCTCCAGCATCGTGGACCGCTCGACACCGTTTTCCCGATAGCGCATCTGTACTTGTCCATCGAGCACGACAAACACTTCCTGGCCGTCGTTGACGTGCCAGATATAGGGCTGATCGGTCCAGTGCAAACGGGTGGTGATGCCGTTCATATTGGCGATATCCAGCGCCGCCCAAGGGCGGTCGCCGGTGAAGGACTGGCTGCGGATGATCTTCATGGCGGGGGCGTTCCTTCGATTAATCAGGGGCGGTCAAACGTCAGCTGCCAAGGCTAACTCAATCCCCACTGTCGTGGCTGGCGAAGGTGCCTTCAGCACCGGCACCCACGTTGCCGATATCCAGCTGCGACACCCCGCCACGCTGAGACCATGGTCGACACTGACGAAGCCTGTGCATCGTGCGAGACTGTCCGAACGGGCTGGAGTCCCGTGTGTCTTTTGCCGGGAGTTCCCATGTCGCTGTCCAGCGGGCTGATTGCCGCCGTCGCCCTGGCCTATATGGCCATCATGTTCGCCATCGCCTTCTATGGCGACCGCCGCAGTACGCCACTGCCGCCGCGAATGCGTGCCTGGGTGTACAGCCTGTCGCTGGCCGTCTATTGCACCAGCTGGACCTTCTTTGGCGCGGTGGGTCAGGCCGCCGAACAACTCTGGTCATTTTTGCCGATCTACCTGGGGCCGATCCTGCTGCTGCTTGGCGCGCCGTGGGTCCTGCAAAAAATGGTGATGATCAGCAAGCAGGAAAACATCACCTCGATTGCCGACTTCATTGCCGCGCGCTATGGCAAATCCCAGTCACTGGCGGTGGTGGTGGCCCTGATCTGCCTGGTCGGCGTGTTGCCCTATATCGCCTTGCAGCTCAAGGGCATTGTGCTGGGGGTCAACCTGCTGATCGGTGCGGGGGCCGATGCCATGGGCACCCGCGCCCAGGACACGGCGCTGATCGTGTCGTTGATTCTGGCGTTGTTCACCATCGTATTCGGAACCCGCAACCTCGATGCCACCGAACACCACCGAGGCATGGTGCTGGCGATTGCCTTCGAATCGCTGGTCAAGCTGTTCGCTTTCCTGGCGGTGGGAGCGTTCGTTACTTACGGCCTGTACGACGGTTTCGACGACCTGTTCGACCAAGCCATGCTCGCCCCTCGCCTGGAGCAATACTGGAAAGAAACCATCAACTGGCCCTCGATGGTGGTACAGACCGGCGTCGCGATGATGGCCATTATCTGCCTGCCCCGGCAGTTCCATGTCACGGTGGTGGAGAACATCGACCCCCAGGACCTGCGCCTGGCGAAATGGGTGTTCCCGGCCTATCTGGCGCTGGCCGCCCTGTTCGTGGTGCCAATCGCCCTGGCCGGGCAGATGATGTTGCCCAGCTCGGTGCTGCCTGACTCCTTCGTGATCAGCCTGCCGCTGGCCCAGTCCCATCCGGCATTGGCGCTGCTGGCATTCATCGGCGGCGCGTCAGCCGCCACCGGCATGGTGATCGTGGCCAGCGTGGCCTTGTCGACCATGGTCTCCAACGACATGCTGTTGCCATGGCTGCTGCGCCGCAAGAATGCCGAGCGGCCGTTCGAAGTGTTCCGTCACTGGATGCTGTCGGTACGCCGCGTCAGCATCGTGGTGATCCTGCTGCTGGCCTATGTGGCCTATCGCCTGCTCGGTTCGACGGCCAGCCTGGCCACCATCGGGCAGATCGCCTTTGCCGCGGTCACTCAACTGGCGCCGGCCATGCTCGGCGCACTGTACTGGAAACAGGCCAACCGCCGCGGGGTGTTTGCCGGTCTCGCCGCCGGGACCTTCCTCTGGTTCTACACGCTGATCCTGCCGATTGCCGCCCACAGCATGGGCTGGTCGCTGAACAGTTTCCCAGGGCTCGGCTGGCTGCACAGCAACCCGCTGAACCTGCCGATTACCCCACTGACCCAAGGGGTGGTGCTGTCGCTGGCCGGTAACTTCACCCTGTTTGCCTGGGTCTCGGTACTGTCGCGCACCCGGGTCTCGGAACACTGGCAGGCCGGCCGCTTCATCGGCCAAGAGATCAGCGCACGCCCCAGCGCCCGCTCGATGCTGGCGGTACAGATCAACGACCTGCTGCAACTGGCGGCGCGCTTTGTCGGCGAGGAACGCGCGCGGCAAAGCTTCATCCGCTTCGCTTACCGCCAGGGCAAGGGCTTCAATCCGAACTTGAACGCCGATGGCGAATGGATTGCCCACACCGAACGCCTGCTGGCCGGTGTACTGGGTGCCTCTTCGACCCGGGCCGTGGTAAAGGCCGCCATCGAAGGCCGGGAAATGCAGCTCGAGGACGTGGTGCGAATTGCCGACGAAGCCTCCGAAGTGCTGCAGTTCAACCGCGCACTGCTGCAAGGCGCGATCGAGAACATTACCCAAGGCATCAGCGTGGTCGACCAGTCGCTCAAGCTGGTGGCCTGGAACCGTCGCTACCTCGAACTCTTCAACTACCCGGACGGCCTGATCAGCGTCGGCCGGCCGATTGCCGACATTATTCGCCACAATGCCGAACGCGGCCTGTGCGGCCCCGGCGAAGCGGAAGTCCACGTCGCCCGACGCCTGCACTGGATGCGCCAGGGCCGCGCCCACACCTCCGAGCGCCTGTTCCCCAATGGCCGGGTGATCGAATTGATCGGCAACCCGATGCCAGGTGGCGGCTTTGTCATGAGTTTCACCGACATTACCGCGTTCCGCGAAGCCGAACAGGCGCTGACCGAAGCCAACGAAGGGCTGGAGCAGCGAGTCACCGAACGCACCCATGAATTGTCGCAACTCAATGTCGCCCTGACCGAAGCCAAGGGCACCGCCGAACTGGCCAACCAATCCAAGACCCGCTTTCTCGCAGCGGTCAGCCACGACCTGATGCAACCACTGAATGCGGCGCGCCTGTTCTCTGCCGCCCTCTCCCACCGCGATGAAGAGCTGTCGCCCGAGACCCAGCAGTTGGTGCAGCATCTGGACAGCTCGCTGCGCTCGGCCGAGGACCTGATCAGTGACCTGCTCGACATTTCGCGCCTGGAGAACGGCAAGATCAACCCGGACCGCAAACCGTTCATGCTCAACGAGCTGTTCGATACCCTGGGTGCCGAGTTCAAGGCATTGGCCCGCGACCAGGGCCTGGAATTCCGCCTGCGCGGCAGCCACCTGCGGGTCGACAGTGACATCAAGTTGCTGCGCCGTGTGCTGCAGAATTTCCTGACCAACGCCTTCCGCTACGCCAAAGGCCCCGTGCTGCTGGGCGTGCGCCGCCAAGGCGAGCAGCTGCGCCTGGAAGTCTGGGACCGGGGCCCGGGCATTCCGGAAGACAAGCGCCAAGTCATCTTCGAAGAGTTCAAGCGCCTCGACAGCCACCAGACCCGAGCCGAAAAAGGCCTGGGCCTGGGCCTGGCGATTGCCGACGGTTTATGCCGGGTGCTGGGCCATCGACTGCACGTGCGCTCCTGGTCCGGCAAAGGCAGCGTGTTCAGTGTCAGCGTACCGCTGGCCCGCGCTCAAGCCAGTGCGCCCGGTAAAGTGGCGGAACTCAACGGCCAGTTGCCGACCGGGGCACAGGTACTGTGCATCGACAACGAGGACAGCATTCTGATCGGCATGAACAGCCTGCTCTCGCGTTGGGGTTGCCAGGTGTACACCGCGCGCAATCGTGAGGAATGTGCCGCCCTGCTCAACGACGGCATGCGCCCGCAACTGGCGCTGGTGGATTACCACCTGGACGAGGGTGAGACCGGCACCGAGCTGATGGCCTGGCTACGTACCCAACTGGCCGAGCCGGTACCGGGCGTGGTGATCAGTGCCGATGGCCGACCGGAGATGATTGCCCAGGTGCACGCGGCAGGCCTGGACTACCTGGCCAAACCGGTGAAACCGGCGGCGCTGCGCGCCTTGTTGAGTCGGCATTTGCCGTTGTAGTCGACACTTCTGGGAAAGGACAGATAACCCGTGGCGAGGGAGCTTGCTCCCTCGTCACAGGGAAACCCGACTACTCGGGCAATTCGGCCAGGCCATCCACATCGGTCATCGCCCGCTCCAGCAAATCCGCCGGCAGGCTCTTGCTGGCCCGGGCGCCCAACAGCTTGAGCTGCTCGCTGCGGCTGACCAGGTTGCCACGGCCTTCGGTCAGTTTGTTGCGCGCGGCACTGTAGGCTTTATCCAGTTGCTGCAAGCGATTGCCGACCTCGTCCAGATCCTGAATAAACAGCACAAACTTGTCGTACAGCCACCCTGCACGCTCGGCGATTTCCCGCGCGTTCTGGCTCTGCCGCTCCTGCTTCCACAAGCTGTCGATGACGCGCAAGGTGGCCAGCAACGTGGTTGGGCTGACAATCACGATGTGTCGATCGAAAGCTTCCTGGAACAGGTTCGGCTCGGCCTGCAAGGCTGCCGAAAAGGCGGCCTCAATGGGTACGAAGAGCAACACGAAATCGAGGCTGTGCAGACCGTCCAGACGCTTATAGTCCTTGTCGGACAGGCCTTTGACGTGGTTGCGCAGCGACTGCACGTGCTGTTTGAGTGCGGCCTGGCCCACCGCCGTGTCGTCAGCGGCGACATACTGCTGATAGGCCGTGAGGCTGACCTTGGAGTCGACCACCACCTGCTTGTCGCCGGGCAGGTAAATCAGCACGTCCGGCTGGAAGCGCTCGCCATCCGGCCCCTTGAGGCTGACTTGCGTCTGGTACTCACGGCCCTTCTCGAGACCCGCGTGCTCCAGCACTCGCTCAAGAATCAGCTCGCCCCAGTTACCTTGGGTTTTCTGACCTTTGAGCGCGCGCGTCAGGTTGGTCGCTTCATCGCTCAACCGCAGGTTCAGTTGCTGCAAGCGCTCCAACTCCTTGGCCAGCGAGAAGCGCTCGCGGGCTTCGGCCTGATAGCTTTCCTCGACGCGCTTTTCAAAGGATTGAATGCGTTCTTTCAACGGATCGAGCAACTGCCCCAAGCGCTGCTGGCTGGTTTCGGCAAAGCGCTGCTCGCGTTCATCGAAGATTTTCCCGGCCAGTTCGGCAAACTGCGCGCGCAGTTCGTCCCGTGAGCCCTGCAGATCGTTCAGGCGCTGTTGATGGCTTTCTTGCTGCTCGCGCAACTCGGCATGGAGCGAGGCGGCCTGGGCGTCCAGGCGTCGCAATTCGGTTTCCTTGCTGCTGCGCTCGAGGTTCCAGGCATGGGCCGCGTCACGGGCATTGTCACGCTCGATCTGCAACAACTCGACCTCGCGGCGCACGGCAGCCAGGTCAGCTTGCTTGGCGGCGTTGGCCTGCCCCAGGTCACTGATCTCGTCGCGGCAGGCATCGAGCTGTGCATTAAGGCCGTCCTGCGCCATCTGCGCAGTGCTCAGGCGCTCTTGCAGCAGTGAAAACCCGGACTGTGCCAAACCCAAGCGTCGTTGCAGCTGCCACGCCAATACCAGCAATGGCAATGCAGCGCCCGCCAGCCCCAGCAACACACTGGTCAAGTCCACCGCCATGACGACTCCTGCCGAAGAATTAAAGCCCGAAGGTTAACCAAGCCATCGAGGCTTGGACAGCTCAGTCTTCGATCTGACCCAATTCGCGCTGGGCACGCCGGTCCCCGGCCCGAGCGGCCTGGCGCAGCAGGTCCTGGCCTATGCGGCGGTCCCGGGCATTGCCGCACTCGCGGCACATCAACTGGCCCAGGCGACTTTGCGCCGCCACCACACCTTCACGGGCCGGCGCCTTGAGCAAGTGGCCGGCAAGATGCTTGACGTTCGGGTTTTCCCCCAGGCGCGGACTGTCGAGCAACCATTCGGCCACACGCATCGTAAAGCGCTTGGGCGGGGTAACACTTGAGGGTACGTCGGTAACAGAGGTTGATACTGAGCGAAACTTCATAAAGCACTGTGGGGCAGACCGGAAGGCGCGCAACTTTACTCCTTTTTTCGTACAGGTAAAGCCGAAAAAAACCCTGCACGCCCGTCCTAGAGCAAGCGCTCGGGACAATCCACAGAAGCTGTGGATAACTCAGTGGACAACCCGCCCCGAACTCGCCAGAAGCCTTGTGGAATGGGGCCTGCGTTCAAACTGACGCTTTTTTCACCAGTAAAAAAAAGCGATGTTTTTCATTGACTTAAACTTTCACTACAGGCACCCACTGTGCTTGAGGGTGAAATGACAGAGCGGTGACAGCCTGCGCAACTAATGTGCACAAGTCCCGATGAGGCGGTTATATCGGCGCACTTTTTTCGTGCGGATGACAGCCAATCCGTAACACCCGGAGCGACTGTCCGCCGTTCAACCCTCGCTTGAAGCCGTTACCTCCCCGCATTTGTTGTCACAATTGTGTGCTGTCCCGCCGTGGCGCCGATTGACCGCCGGCTACCGAAGACCCCAGGACCTGTAACCAAATGTTTTTTGCCTAACACACTTCCATTCCACAATTCAATCCGTTAGTATCCCCGGCGTTAGTACCAAGCTGAAAGTCAATTCTGGTCGAACGACACCCGCGGTATACCTTCCCTAAAGAGAAGCCTCTACCGACACCACGGGATCGACCACCTCGATGGTTTCCAGGTAATGCTCGCGGCAACACGGCCTTTGAATCGAATGCAAAGGGTGTTGCGAAGCTCACTTACTCTGACCGAACCAACCTGCAAATTGATCAGGATCTTCACCCCGGGCCCAGAACCTTTGCCCTTGATGTGTTGCCTGCCCTCCTAAGTACCTACCTGCCGGCCCAAGCGCGCAAAAATCATAGCGCTTCAACTGGCTGCTTTGTTCCAGTCGGGTTCTTCGTTCGATCAATGGTGATCGACGTTACTGGAACGTTTTAACGTTGCACGGTTCTTATCCGTGTCATTTGTAGGAACACCTAATAACTATGTCTACTCAAATCCACACTCAGGATGCCATTCGCACCCTAACCAACGCCTTCGCACCAATGAACTGCCTGATCATGGCCGCTCGCAAAGGCTGCTTCAGCTTCACCCTGGTCAACGAACACGGCATCGCTCGTCACAGCGAACGCCTGTACCCCGACCAGTACTCCAGCGCCGAGCCGCTGCAGGCCGTGATCGAGCGTACCCGTCAGGCACTGGTTGCCTGAAACGCCAGAAAGGCTGAAAACCCTGAAAGCCCTGCTGAAAATGCAGGGCTTTTTATTGCCCGATGTTTCTCCAGCTGCGGTTCCGGTTTAAGTACCAACCGGTATAAGGTTTATAACTGGAAGCCGTAAATATTTTAAAAACAGTCCTTTACAGCGCGAAATTGACACTAGACTTCAACTCAAGCGGCCTGATCCGCTTCCGGCGAGCCTGAGTCAACCCACTGCTGCCAAGCCCACCCATTCAGGTATCGCCGCCCATTTCACATTCGAGGGTTTTATGGGTATCGCCGCCAGCGAACTGTGCCGCTTTGTGATCCGCCCCACGCTCATTTATCTGGGGCGCCACAGCACGACAGCTGAAGCCTTGCTACTGGGGGTCGCCGCCAGTCAATCCGCCCTGGGTTCCGCCCTGCATGACCGCCGTGGACACGGCCTGTACCGGATTGCCGAGCTTCGTCACCAGGCACTCTGGGATCACTACCTGGCGCGGGACCCGGATCGCGCCAGCCTGGTGCGTGGCCTCGCCAGCCAGCACGCCTTTCTCAGCGGCCCGCACCTGGAACTGACCGTCAACCTGCGCTACGCCACCGCCATCGCCTGGTTACTGATAGAAGAACAAAACACCCCCCTCCCCGAAGCAGATGATCTGCTGGGTATGGCGCGAATCTGGCGCCAGACCTTCCAGCCTCAAGGACGCCTGCGCGATTTCACCTGCGCCTGGCAAGCCTGTGTATCACCCGTGAATCAGATCGCCTGCTGAGCAGCCAAAACTGCAAGATCGTAAAAAAAGCCGCGATTCTGGTCGGATTGTCCTACAAAACCGCTCTATCTCAAGGCATACAGCCTATGGCGCTGAAGCAAAAATGTTGGTAATTTCCGCCCCGGTGATCACCGGGAGTTCTAATAATGAAAAAAGTAATGCTCAAAACCACACTTGGCCTAGCCGTTACCATGGCATCCACGCAGATCTTCGCAGCTGGCTTCGCCATCAACGAGCAAAGCATCAGTGGGATGGGTACTGGATTCGCCGGGCGTTCTTCTATCGCAGATGATGCAAGCACCATTTTCGGTAACCCTGCCGGCATGTCGCGCCTCAAGCGCGAACAAGTCACCGGCGGTGTCGCCATGCTCGACGCTCACACCGATATCAACCATGCCACCTCCAGCCCCAATGGCGGCACCAACCAAGGCGACATGGTTCCGTTCATCGCCGTGCCAATGGGCTACTACGTCAAGCCAATCGATGACCAATGGGCCGTCGGCGTCGGCATGTATGCCCCGTTTGGCCTGGTCACCGACTACGAGAACGGTTTTGCCGGTAAATACTTCGGCAGCAAGAGTGATGTAAAAGTCGTCACCCTGCAGCCAACCGTTTCCTACGCGTTCAACGACAAGGTTTCCATCGGTTTTGGTCCAACCATCAACCGTATCGAAGGGACCCTGGAGTCCGACCTGTCGATTACCCAGGCTGCGCCTGACGGTCACGTGCGCATCAAGGGCGACGACACCGCGCTGGGCTACAACATCGGTGTCCTGGCACAACTGACCGACAGCACCCGTGTCGGCCTGACCTACCACTCGAAAGTGAAGTACAAGCTCGAGGGCAACACCAAGATCAACTACGGCTTGCTGCCGCTGGCAGGCCAGAGCAAGGACCAGAAGTACGACGCGACCCTGGACCTGACCACGCCTGAATCGGTGGACTTCTCGGTGACTCACGAGCTGGACGACCAGTGGACCCTGTACGCAGGCAGCACCTGGACCCGCTGGAGCCGCCTGAAAGAAATCACCGTCGAGAACAAAGGCGTTCCAGGCGTACTGGGCGGACAATTCGGCGAAATCACCGAAGAACAGAACTGGCACGACACCTGGGCTCACGCCATCGGTGCTTCGTACCAGCTGAACAAGCAGTGGGTCCTGCGTACCGGCCTGTCGTTTGACCAGGCACCGACCAACAACGTGGATCGCTCCCCGCGCATCCCGACGGGCGACCGCAAGATCTTCAGCCTGGGCGCTGGCTGGAGCCCGACCGATGACCTGACCATCGACCTGGCCTATTCCTACCTCAAGGAAGAAGCGGTCAAGGTCAACAACAGCAACGACCGTGGCCAAAGCTACAACGCCAAGTATGAAAACTGGGCGAACGGCTTCGGTGTCGGCGCGACCTACCGCTTCTGATTCACGGCGAGCCTGAAGGGCTCGCTCGCTTGAATCGCAAAAAAGCCCCGCTCTCTGGCACAGAGGCGGGGCTTTTTAGTGGACGCCGATCAGGGTTTGGAAGCCAGCGCCTGCTCTATGGCCTGGATGAATTCGGGGTTATCGGGCTTGGTCAGGCTGGAGAAGTTCGCGATCACCTTGCCCTGGCGATCGACCACATACTTGTAGAAATTCCACTTCGGCGAACTGCTTTGCTCGGTCAGGATCTTGAACAGATGCACAGCGTCGGGGCCACGGACTTTCTGCACCTCGGTCATGGTGAACGTCACGCCGTAGTTCACGTAGCAGACCTTGGCTGTCTCGGCGCCGTCCCCGGACTCTTGCCTGAAGTCATTGGACGGAACGCCGAGCATCTCCAGCCCTTGCCCCTTGTAACGCTGGTACAGCGCCTCAAGGCCTTTGAACTGAGGGGCGAAACCACAGAAGCTGGCCGTGTTGACCACCACCAGCGGTTTACCCGCAAAGCGCTGGCACAGGTCGATGGAGTCTTTGGCATGCAACCGGGTCAACGACCCCGAATACAACGGCGGACACTCGGCCGCCAGTGCCGAACCTGCCACGGCCAGAACAAGAGCGGGAACAGCCAGCCAGCGCAGTGGCATATCGAGCAACCTCAAGAAATCGTCAGGGGGCGACGGTACTCGCCCACCCCCGCCCGTAGCAAGGGACGATTCAGCAAGCACCCAGCCCCAACTGCATCATCGCCAATCCGCCCTGATGCCAGCCCCACCAGGCCAGCGCCAGCAACAGCGCCCCACCTGCCACCGCTGCGAGTCCGACGGCAATACGGCTCATGCGACACCCGCCTGGGCCTGCAGACGGGCCACCGGACGCTCACGCACCGGCCAGTTCAGGGCGGCTGCGAACAGACTGAGGAGAATCGCCACTTGCCAGATCAAGTCATAGTTTCCTGTTCGGTCGTAGACCACCCCGCCCAACCAGCCGCCAAGGAATGAACCCAACTGGTGAAAGAGGAAAACAATACCACCCAGCATAGAGAGATTTCGTACCCCGAACAGCGTTGCGACCGTACCGTTGGTCAATGGCACGGTGGACAACCAGAGGAACCCCATAGCCATGCCGAACAGATAGGCACTGGTCTGCGTGACCGGCATCCACAGGAACAGGGCAATCACCACCGCACGCATCAGGTACAGAGCCGTCAGCAAACGCGGCTTGGACATCCGCCCGCCGAGCCAGCCCGCCGTGTAGGTACCAAAGATGTTGAACAGGCCAATCAGTGCCAACACCGTGGTGCCGACGCTGGCAGGCAGGTGCTGGTCCACCAGATACGCCGGCAAGTGCACGCCGATGAACACCACCTGGAAACCACAGACGAAAAAGCCGAACGCCAGCAACCAGAAGCCTGAGTGCGAACAGGCTTCGCGCAGGGCCTCGGACAGTGTCTGCTCATGCCCCAGTACCGGCAGCGGTGCGTCCTTGAGCATGTTGACCAGCGGCACAATCAGTGCCACCAGCATGCCCAGCACCAGCAGTGCCGTCGACCAGCCCAGCCAACCGATCAACCCCAGCGTGCCTGGCAACATGGCGAACTGGCCGAAGGAACCGGCGGCACTGGCAATGCCCATGGCCATGCTGCGCTTTTCCGGCGGCACGGCACGGCCGACCACGCCCAGGATCACTGAGAACGAGGTGCCGGAAAGGCCGAGGCCGATCAACAGGCCGGCACTCAACGACAGTGACCAGGCGGAGTCGGACAGGCCCATGAACACCAGGCCCACGGCGTACAACACGCCACCGACCCACACCACTTTCGCCGCGCCGAAGCGGTCCGCCAACGCGCCGGTGAAGGGTTGCGCCAACCCCCAGATCAGGTTCTGCAAGGCGATGGCGAACGCAAACACTTCGCGGCCCCAGCCGAACTGGGCGCTCATCGGCGGCAGGAACAGGCCAAAGCCATGCCGTACACCGAGTGACAACGCCAGAATCAGCGCACTCCCGAGCAAAACCCAACCACTGGTACGCCACATCGATGTCATTGTTATTCTCCAATTACGGGCATATACCCGTTTAAAATCGAAAAAACCCGCTTCATGCGAGTTCATCCAGCAAGGCCAGCAAGGTGGCGCGCTTCTCGGCGCCCAGGCGATCGATCAGCCGTTGCTGGGCCGCTTCCCAGGCCGGCAAGGCCGCTGCCAGGCGTTCGCGCCCCGCGTCAGTTAGTTGCACGATGCGATTACGCTGGTCTTCACCCTCAACCATGCGCACCAGCCCCTCGCCTTCCAGCACCCGCAAGTTGCGCCCCAGCGTGCTGCGGTCCAGCCCCATGGCTTCAGCCAGGGCGGAAATACTCGGCTGATCCAGGCGCTGCAAATTGCACAGCAAGGAGTACTGCGCAACATTGATCCCGAAGCCGTCGAGGGCGCCGTCGTAAAACCTGCTGACGCCTCGAGCAGCGCGACGCAGGTTGGTGCATAAACATTGAGAAGCTAGCATGGTGCGTGTATATACCCGTGATTCAGCGAACGCAAGCTCAATGATCGCACGAGCGCAGGCAGATACGTGGGCAAAATACCCTTCAGGCCAGCGCCAACCCGACCAGCACTGCCACTTCCAGCAACTCCAGCACGGCACCGGCAGTATCCCCGGTCGTCCCACCCAGGCGGCGCAACACCACCTGCCGCAAGCCGAAAAACACGGGAACCGCCAACACCAGGGCAAACACACCGCTCCAACCGCCGATCAACACGCAAGCCACGGCACTGAGCACCATGACCTGCACACCCCGCTGGCGCGGCAAGTGATCGGCCAGTGCCTGGCCCAAGCCACCGGCACGCACATACGGGGTCGTGAGGAACAACCCCAGCAACGCACTGCGGCCGATCAACGGCGCGAGGATCAGACCGATCGTGGCGTGCTGCTCGATCAGTGCCAGCAACGCTGCCAACTTGAGCAACAGCACCAGCACCAGCGTCACCACTGCGATCGGGCCGCTGCGCGGGTCCTTCATGATGGTCAGGGTACGCTCGCGATCGCCAAAACCGCCCAGCCAGGCGTCAGCGCTGTCGGCCAGGCCATCCAGGTGCAAGCCACCGCTGAGCACCACCCAGACGCTCAAGAGAATCACCGCGTGCAGCAACGTCGGCGTACCGAGCAACAGCCCGTTCAACGCCCACAGCAACACGCCGAACAGCAGCCCCACCAGCGGATAAAACAGCAAGGAGCGCCCCAGCTCCTGGGGCGATGGCATGCCCGGCAGACGAACCGGCAAACTGCTCAGAAACTGCAGGGCAATCCAGAACGGCAACATGTTCAGCCCTCGCCCCCAAGCATCCCGTCGGCCTCGACGCGCAATGAGAACATCGCACCATGGCCGACTTCGACGTTGAGCAGTTGCTCACGCGGCAAGCCCCGCGCCCGCGCCAACAACAAACGCATGACCCCGCCGTGACTGATCAGCAACACTCGCTGCCCGGCATAGGCCTGATGCAAGCGCTCGACCGCCGCCAGCACCCGCGCCGAAAACGCCGTAACCGGTTCACCCTCAGGCGGCGTGAAGCTATAAGGGTCGGCCCAGAACCGCCCCAAGGCATCCGCATCGGTCTCCATCAACGCCGCCGCGCTCCGCCCTTCCCAAGCGCCGAAGTGCAACTCTTGCAGGTCCTTGTCCAGCATCACTGGCAACTGCAACTGCTCACCCAGAGTCTCGGCAAAACGCGCGCAGCGCTGCAACGGCGAACTGACCAGGCGATCCCACGGCCCTCGATCCATCACGGCCGCCCGCATCTGCTCCCAGCCGCTGTCGGTCAGTGCGTCGTCCAGGCTGCCACGCAAGCCGCCGCCGAGCTCGGTCTCACCGTGGCGCAGCAGATCCAGATGCAAGGTCATGCCGGACGATCAGCCACCGCCGCCTCCGCGAAGGTCGCCATTTGCCCGTGCAGGTCGCAGGCCAGTCGCAACAAGGGCACCGCCAGTGCCGCCCCACTGCCCTCGCCCAGGCGCAGACCGAGGTCGAGCAAAGGTTCAGCGTTCAAGGACTCCAGCACATGACGGTGGCCCGGCTCTGCCCCGCGATGGCCGAACAGCAGCCACTGGCGGCAAGCCGGGTTGAGACGTACCGCGACCAGCGCGGCAACACTGCAAATGAAACCATCCACCAACACCGCCAGCCCTTCCTGGGCACAGGCCAGATAGGCGCCGACCAACGCCGCGATCTCAAAGCCACCGAGGTTGAACAAGGTCTGCAACGGGTCGCCCCGCTCAGCGGCATGCAACACCAGGGCACGCTCGATAACCTGGGCTTTGTGACTCACGCCCGCGACGCTCAGACCGGTGCCCGGCCCGGTGAGGTGCGCCACCGGACACTCAAGCAAGGCACACGCGAGCGCACTGGCCGCCGTGGTATTGCCGATGCCCATCTCGCCACCGACAAACAGCTCCGAGCCTTCGGCGATGGCCCGCAACACACTGTCGCGGCCGGCCTGCAAGGCTTGCTCACCCTGGCCGCGAGTCATGGCCGGGCCCTGGGCAAAGTTCGCAGTGCCTGGCCCGATGTGCAGATGGCGCACGCCCGGCAGGCTCAATGACGGCGTCACGGTGCCCAGGTCGATCACCTCCAGCCGCGCTTGCAGCTGCCGCGCCAGGACACTGATGGCAGCACCACCCGTGACGAAGTTATGCAGCATTTGCCCGGTGACTTCCTGTGGGAACGCCGAAACGCCCTCGGCGACCACCCCATGGTCGCCGGCAAAGATGGCGATCCACAGCTGATTGACGTTCGGCTTGACCCGCCCTTGCAAGCCCGCCAGTTGCACGGCAACCGCCTCCAGTTGCCCGAGGGAGCCGGCCGGTTTGGTCAGTTGCTGCTGCCGGGCCGCCGCTTGCTCATGAGCCTGGGTATTAATCGGCTTGCACGGGTTCAGCCACCAGAAATCGCTCATAACGCGGTACCTTTCAGAGTCAGGGGCAGGCCGGCGACGGTCAGTACGACACGCTGACAGCGCTCAGCCAGGGCTTGATGCAACCAACCGGCTTCATCGACATAGCGGCGAGTCAGTTCGCCCAGCGGCACGACACCCATGCCGGTCTCGTTGCTGACCAGCACAATCTCACCCGGCAACGCGGCCAGGCAATCGAGCAGGGCTTCACGTTCTTGCGCCAGGCGCTCGGGGCTGTCGAGCATCAGCAGGTTGGTCAGCCACAGGGTCAGGCAATCGACCAACAGGCAACGCTCGGCACGGGCGGTTTCACGCAGCACCCGGGCCAGCTCAAGGGGTTCTTCAATCAACGCCCATTCAGGTGGACGACGCTCGCGATGATGGGCCACACGGGCGCTCATTTCACCGTCCAGCGGCTGGCTGGTGGCGATGTACGTCACCGCCAGGCCGCTGTCGGAGGCAAGTTTTTCGGCCAGGCGGCTTTTGCCGGAGCGGGCACCGCCGAGGATCAGTTGCAGCATGGTGGTATCCCTTGAAATTGGCGCTGTGGTGGGCTCAGTCTGCGCGGGCAAGCCCGCTCCCGCACGGGGGCAACATCACCCTATACACCGCAGAGTTCACGCAACAACCCAGTGTCCAAATGCGCCTCCACCAGGTCGGCCAGGCGCTCGATATCGCGCTCGCGCAAGCCGTGGTAGTCGACCTCCTGCACCGCCTGCAGACCGGCCCAGCGCAACAACGCGCTGCACGCCGCAGGGGACTCGAACAGACCGTGCAGGTAAGTACCGAGCACCTGGCCATCGGCACTCTGCGCACCGTCGCTACGACCATCGTCCAGCCGCACCGCCGCCTGTTCCAGGGCAAGGCCAGTGGTCACCCCGGCATGAATTTCATAGCCGCTGACGTCGGCGTCTTCCAGCACCAGGCGACCGCGCACGTTGCGCAGCTGCTTTTCTGCCTCAAGCACGGTCTCGAACGCCAGCAAGCCCAGGCCAGCACTGGAGCCCGCAGCCCCTTCCAGCCCCAGCGGGTCGTGCAGCTGCTCACCAAGCATTTGCAGGCCTCCGCAGATACCCAGCACCTTGCCGCCGTAGCGCAGGTGACGGGCAATGGCCGTGTCCCAGCCATTGGCACGCAGGTAGGCCAAATCACTTCGCACGCTTTTGGAACCCGGCAAAATGATCAGGTCGGCCGGCGGAATCGGCTGGCCAAGGCCGACAAACTGCAGATCAACCTGAGGGTGCAGGCGCAGCGGGTCGAAATCGGTGTGGTTGCTGATACGCGGCAGCACCGGCACCACCACCTTGAGCACGTGCTCGGTCTTGTCGGCCTGACGCTGGTCGATACCGTCTTCAGCCTCCAGGTGCAGGTCCATGACATAGGGCAGCACGCCGATCACCGGCTTGCCGGTACGGGCTTCGAGCCAGTCCAGCCCCGGCTGCAACAAGGCGAGATCGCCACGGAAACGGTTGATGATGAAACCCTTGATCCGCGCCTGCTCGGTGGCAGACAGCAACTCCAGCGTGCCGACCAGATGAGCGAAGACCCCGCCGCGATTGATGTCGGCAATCAATACCACCGGGCAATCCACCGCTTCGGCAAAGCCCATGTTGGCGATGTCGCCGGCCCGCAGGTTGATCTCCGCCGGCGAACCAGCGCCTTCCACCATCACCACCGGGTAGGCCGCGCTCAGCCGTTCGTGAGACGCGAGCACCGCCTGCATCGCGATGACTTTGTAATCGTGATAGGCAACCGCATTCATGCTGGTCACGGCACGACCGTGAATGATCACTTGCGCACCGGTGTCACTGTTGGGCTTGAGCAACACCGGGTTCATGTCGGTGTGCGGCTCAAGGCGGGCGGCCTGGGCCTGCACCGCTTGCGCACGGCCGATTTCACCGCCGTCGGCGGTGACCGCACTGTTGAGCGCCATGTTCTGCGGTTTGAATGGCACCACTGCAACACCCTGGCGCGTCAGCCAGCGGCACAGCGCGGTGACCAGGGTACTTTTCCCGGCATCGGAGGTGGTGCCTTGCACCATCAGCGTGGTCATGGGGTTTCCTTGGCGTAGGCGGCAAACGCGTGTTCAAGGCGCAGCCAATCGGCCTCATCGGCCGGCAAACCAAAACGCAAGCTGCTGTTGTGGGTGAACAGGCGCAGCAGAATGCCTTGCCGGGCCATGAATTCGTACAGGTGCTCGGCGTGATCGGTGATCAACCACTGAAACAGCGCGCAGCCGCCCTGGGGTTTGAAGCCATGGCATTCAAGGACCTGCGCCAGGCGCTGGCTCGCGTGCTCGCTGCGCTCGCGCTGAAGGGCATGCCCCTGAGTATCGCGTAAACAGACTTGCGCCAGGACCCGCGTCGGCCCGTTGACCGTCCAGGGACCGACCTGTTCGGCGAGCAGCTTGAGCAACTTGCGCTCGGCCAACACAAAGCCCAACCGCACGCCGGCCAGGCCGAAAAACTTGCCGAACGAACGCAATACGATCAGGCCGACCTGATCGGCAAACGCCGCCAGGCTCAACTGCGGAGTGTTGTCCATGAACGCTTCATCCACCACCAGCCAGCCACCACGCTGCGCCAGGCGCGCATGCCATTCGAGCAGGCGTTCCGGGGGCAGGCTCAGGCCGGTGGGATTGTTCGGATTGACCACCACCAGCACGTCGAGGCTGTCGAGGAAAAAATCGACTTCCTGCTCCACCACCTCACGCACGATGTAACCGTTTCGGCGCCAGGCTTCGGCGTGCTCGGCATAACACGGCGACAGCACGCCGACCTTGCCGGCACGACGCAGGCGCGGCAGTAACTGGATGGCGGCCTGGGAACCGGCGACAGGCAGCACATGGCTCGCACCGTAGTACTCCCGAGCGGCCTGCTCCAGGCCGTCTTCGGTTTCCGGCAAGCGCGCCCAGGCGCGTAACGGAATCTGTGGGATAGCCCAGGGCCAGGGTGCCAGACCACTGGAGAGGTCAAGCCAATCGGCTTCGGCAATGCCGTAGTGCAAGGCCGCCTTGCGCAGGCGGCCACCGTGTTCAAGCATAAAACTCGGCCCCCACACAGAGAATCAGCAGCCACAACCATACCCCGCGCTGGACCAATTGCCAGCCGCGGTCAATCGAGTCGGCGTCTGCCGGCACACCCTCGCCCAATTGCGGACGCTGATGCAGCTCACCGTGATAGATCGCCGCCCCGCCCAGTTCGACCCCCAGTGCCCCGGCACCTGCGGCCATCACCGGCCCGGCGTTAGGGCTGTCCCACGTGGGCCCCTGAGTGCGCCAGCATTTGAGCGCCAGACGTGTCTTGCCCAGCAGCGCATAGGTCAGGGCCACCAGCCGCGCCGGAACATAGTTGAGCAGATCGTCGATTTTCGCCGCCGCCCAACCAAAGCGTTCGAAACGCTCGTTGCGATAGCCCCACATGGCATCGAGCGTGTTGCTCAGGCGATAAAGCACCACCCCCGGCGCGCCGGCCACGGCAAACCAGAAGAGCGCGGCAAACACCGCATCGCTGCCGTTCTCCAGCACCGACTCGGTGGCCGCCCGGGCCACCGCGGTCTCATCCAGTTCGCTGGTCTGGCGACTGACCAGATAACCGACGCGGGTGCGGGCTTCCTCCAGGTCATGGCTGCGCAGGGCCTGGGCCACCGGCTCGACATGCTCGCCGAGGCTGCGCAGGCCCAGCGCGCAATACAGCGCGAGAATCTCGACGATCCAGCCCAGATAAGGCAACCAGGAAAACGCGGTGACCACCAAGGTCAGCGGCAACACCGCAATCACCCACGCGGTGACCCCATGACTGCGCCAACCACGGCCGCCCGCATTGAAACGTTGTTCGATGCGATCGGCAAAACGGCCGAACGCCACCAGCGGATGCCAGCGCCTGGGCTCGCCCAGCAGCGCATCCAGCGCTACCCCGGCGACACTCAGCAAGGCCACACTCATTGACTCTCTCCCCAGACATTTTCGTACAACAATTCACTCAGCGGGCGCGGTTGCGCCCAGCCTTCGAGCACCAGCATCGGCGCCGGATAGAATGCCTCGACCGGCCCCAGGCACAACACCGCCAGCGGCTTGGCCCCGGGCGGCAAGCCCAGCAGGTCAGCCAGGGCCTGGGGCTCGAACAGCGACACCCAGCCCATGCCCAGGCCTTCGGCACGCGACGCCAGCCAAAGGTTTTGAATCGCACAGGACAGCGACGCCATGTCCATTTCCGGCAAGGTGCGCCGACCAAAGATGTGCCGCTCGCGATCATCCATCAGCGCGGCGACCAGCACCTCGGCGCAATCGTTGATGCCTTCGACCTTGAGCGTCATGAATTCATCGGAGCGTTCGCCCAGCGCCTCGGCGGTGCGCACCCGCTCCTCTTCCACCAGATGCTGGATCTTGCCGCGCAATGCCCGGTCGCTGATACGGATAAACCGCCAGGGCTGCATCAGGCCGACGCTGGGCGCCTGGTGCGCCGCTTCGAGCAGGCGCCGCAGCAGCGCCGGTTCGACCGTGCCACCGCTGAAATGACGCATGTCGCGACGCTCGGCGATGGCGCGATACACCGCATCGCGCTCGGCCGGACTGAAGGCATTGTCAGTCATGGTTTCTTCACGGTCTCAAGGTCAGGCGCAAACAGCGCGGCAATCGCCGACGGATTGGACGGGAAATAAAAGTGCACGTATGAAGCGGTCATCCTTCCGGCACGGTAAACCGCCTCCGCGCCTCGTCCGCCGTTGGGGCTCAGGCCACGGGCAATCGGCTCAAGCTCGGTACGGGTCAACGAGTGGTGGTAGGTGTGGCCACGCAGCGAGCCCTCGGGCAGGTCGACCGCCTGCAACGCCAAGGCCGCCAAGCGCTTTTGCATCACCGCCTCACCGGCCAGCAAGCCCACCAGCGCCGCCCGCGTGCCCTCGACATCGGTCAGCGAGTCGAGCAAATACAGCATGCCGCCGCATTCGGCGAGCAACGGTTTACCGGCACCATGGTGAGCGCGGATGGCGTCGAGCATCGAGGTATTTTCAGCCAGGGCGACATGGTGCAACTCCGGGTAACCACCCGGCAGATACACACTGTCAGCCTCCGGCAACTCGCGGTCGCGGATCGGCGAAAAGAAACGCAACTCGGCCCCCATCGCCCCCAGCAGATCCAGGCTCGCACCATAGGTAAAGGCGAAGGCTTCATCGCGCGCCACGGCAATGCGCACACCCGCCAGCAATGGCTCGGCCGTGATCACATCGGGCGCGGCAAACTCGACGGCCGGGGGCAATGCCACTTCGCAACTGCTGGCCAGGGCCTCGGCAGCGGCGTCGAGGCGCAGGTCCAGGTCGTTCAGCTCACTGGCTTGCACCAGCCCCAGGTGACGGCTCGGCAACTCGATGCCGGTTTCCCGGGACAAGGCGCCGTACCAGCGCAGGCCTTCGGTCAGGCTGCCTTCGAGCAACTGCGCGTGACGCAAGGTGCCGACCCGGTTGGCCAGCACCCCGGCGAACGGCAGGTCCGGCTGATAACGCGCAAGGCCCAGGGCCAGCGCACCGAACGTCTGCGCCATGGCGGTGCCATCGATCACCGCCAGCACCGGAACGCCAAAATGCCGTGCCAGATCCGCACTGGACGGCGTGCCGTCGAACAACCCCATGACCCCTTCGATCAGGATCAGGTCGGCCTCAGCGGCCGCTTCCCACAACAGCCGGCGACTTTCCTGCTCGCCGACCATCCACATGTCGAGTTGGTACACCGGCGCACCGCTGGCGCGCTCGAGAATCATCGGGTCGAGAAAGTCCGGGCCGCATTTGAATACCCGGACCTTGCGCCCCTGATTACGATGCAAGCGGGCCAGCGCCGCGGTGACGGTGGTCTTGCCCTGGCCGGAGGCCGGCGCGGCAATCAGCACCGCCGGGCAGTATCGACTGCTATTCATAGGAAGAGGCTCACAGCTCGACACCCTTCTGCGCCTTGATCCCGGCCTGGAACGCATGCTTGATCATGCCCATTTCGGTGACGGTGTCCGCCAGTTCGATCATTTCCGGCTTGGCGGCACGACCGGTGACGACCACGTGCTGCATCGGCGGGCGCGCCTGCAAGTCGCTGAGCACCTGATCCAGATCGAGGTAACCATGCTTGAGGGCAATGTTCAGTTCATCGAGCACCACCAGGCCGATGGCCGGATCATTCAGCAACTGACGGGATACCGCCCAGGCAGCTTCGGCGGCCGCGATGTCGCGCTGCCGATCCTGGGTCTCCCAGGTAAACCCTTCGCCCATGACATGGAAGCGCACTTGCTCCGGGAAGCGCCGGAAGAACAACTCCTCGCCCGTGCTGTTACGCCCCTTGATGAACTGCACCACACCGCACTGCATGCCGTGGCCCATGGCCCGGGCCAGCATGCCGAACGCCGAACTGCTTTTGCCTTTGCCGTTACCGGTCAGTACCAACAGCAGGCCGCACTCGTTCGGCGAGTTGGCAATACGTTCATCGATCACGGCTTTCTTGCGCAGCATGCGCGCCAGATGGCGTTCGTCACGATCAGGGGAATCAGTCATGGGGGGAGCTCTCCGTTGAGGCTGGATAACGGCGGGCAGGCATGGAAACAGACGGCAGGAAGCCTGGCATCGCCCACCGTGATGCCGCTGGATGGATCAGGCCGGTCTCCGGGCTCATGAGCGGCTGGTTTGGCCGGACCGCGCGCCTTCCCATGTCGAACGTCGACACAGTGGCTCAAGGCGCGATCTTCACTCATTTACCGTTGCGGGGGCAGCGCCGGGATCGTTGCCCGCTCTGTCGAAGAGCGCGCCCTCACCGGCTTCCCTGTTTCACTCGATCGACCAGCGGGTCACCGAGCACCTGAAACAAGTCGCGAAGGTTAGAGGGTTGGGGGTGGAGCGTCAATTAATGCCGGGCTCATGCCGCGACAGAAACAGACCCCGATCAATAAACCGACGCCCTTGTTGTGCCAGACTTCAAGCAGTGATATCAAATAGCCACAACCTGACACCACAATAAAAAGGGCGAGCACCATGCAAGGCATGATCATCAGTAACCCGAAACTGGAATTTCTACGCCCGGTACTGGAGCGCTGGTTTGACTGTATCGATCGCTACAACGCAGTGCGTGGCGATAACGAAAGCCCCTACTGGTTTGATGAACGCGCCAACCTGAGCCTGCTTTCAGCGGCGGCCTGGATGGCGGAGATGGTCACCCTGGAACAGGCGCCCACCAAAAAGCAGATCGAGGAAGGCGAGCGCAATGGCCGTGCCGACCTGCTCATCGCCAACCAGGAGCAACGCGCCTACCTTCAAGCCACACAACGCTGGCCACGGGTCAACCAACTGAACCTCACCCAAGCGCTGCTGGACATTGCCAGCGACGCCAAGACCATCGCCTATGCCAGCGAACTGAAAATCGGCTGCCTGTTCGTCGCCCCGCAAAAACTCCAGCACAGCGCCACACCGGAAGAACTCCAGGACATGGTCGACGACCTGCAAAAGGAACATTGTTGCGCCGTGGCCTGGTACTTTCCTTACGCTTATCGCAAATTGCGCAACGAAGCCGGCTACTATCATCCGGGTATCGCCGTGCTGCTCAAGGAGGCCCGTAGCTGAGATTGAACCTCAAGGCGATCCGACTCCTCTGGACTGAAAGGATGCATTCATGGAGAAGCCCGCATGTTCAAGCCCCGATTCGCCCTGGTTATCACCCTTGCCGCAGGTCTGGCCGCCTGCGGGGAAACCTCCAGCCTGCAGGTGTCGGACGGTATCGGTCCCTCACCCACGCTGCCGGAGCCGGACAAGACCCTGATCCCGACCGTGAATATCGCCCCCGCCGTGGGCTGGCCAAGCGGTGCCAAGCCGATTGCCGCGCCCGGCACCCAGGTCGTGGCATTCGCCAAAGGGCTCGAACACCCACGCTGGCTGTATGTGCTGCCCAATGGCGATGTACTGGTGGCCGAAACCAACGCCCCACCCAAGCCTGATGACGGCACAGGTGTGGTCGGCTGGATCACCGAAAAAATCATGGCGCGCGCCGGTGCCGGCGTGCCCAGCCCGAATCGCATCACCCTGCTGCGCGACACCGACCACGACGGCCACGCCGAAACCCGCACCCCCTTCATTGAACACCTCAACTCACCCTTTGGCATGGCCTTGGTCGGCAACGATCTGTACGTCGCGGATACGGATCGGCTGTTGCGCTTCAACTATGAAGACGGCGCCACCTCGATCACCTCCAACCCCATAAAAGTGATCGACCTGCCCGGCGGCACACTGAACCATCACTGGACCAAAAACGTCATCGCCAGCCAGGACGGCAGCAAGCTGTACGTGACCGTCGGCTCAAACAGCAACATCGCGGAAAATGGCCTGGAGCAGGAAACAGGTCGCGCGGCGATCTGGGAAGTTGATCGCGCCACCGGCAACCAACGGATTTTCGCCTCGGGCCTGCGCAACCCCAACGGCATGGGCTGGGAGCCGCACAGCGGAAAACTCTGGACTGCCGTCAATGAACGGGACGAACTCGGCAACGACCTGGTGCCTGACTACATCACCTCGGTCAAGGACGGGGGCTTCTATGGCTGGCCGTTCAGCTATTACGGCCAACACGTCGATACCCGGGTCACGCCACAAGACCCGGACCTGGTCGCCAAGGCCATCGCCCCGGACTACGCCGTCGGCTCACACACCGCCCCGCTGGGCCTGGCATTCGCACAAGGAAGCACACTGCCGGCGCCCTTCACCGAAGGCGCCTTTATCGGCCAGCACGGCTCGTGGAACCGTAAACCCCACAGTGGCTACAAAGTGATCTTCGTGCCGTTCAGCGCAGGCAAACCGGTCGGGCAGCCTGTCGATGTGCTGAGCGGTTTTCTCGACCAGGATGAACAGGCCATGGGCCGGCCGGTGGGCGTGGTGATCGACCGGCAAGGAAATCTGTTGGTGGCCGATGATGTGGGGAACACCATCTGGCGGGTGTCAGCCCTCCAATGAGCCGCAACGACCGGACGAGGCCTAGACTTTGCGGCACAAGGTCAGGCCATCCCCCAGTGGCAGCAACGACAAGTCCACCCGCGCATCCGCCTTCAAGGCACGATTGAGCGCCTGGATGGCCCGGGTATCCTCGCTGGCGGGATTGCTTTCCAGTACCCGGCCGCTCCACAGCGTATTGTCGAATACCGCCAGGCCGCCCTGGCGTAGCAGCCGCAAGGCGCTCTCCAGATAGGCCGGGTAATTGGCTTTGTCGGCATCGATGAAGATCAGGTCAAAGCATTCCCCCTGCCCTTGCTGCTCCAGCTGCGCCAGGGTCTGCAGTGCCGGCGCCAGGCGCAGCTCGATACGCCCGGCCAGCCCGGCCTCCTGCCAGTAACGGCGCGCCGTGGCGTTGTAATCGCCAGGGAGGTCGCAGCAGATCAGCGAGCCGTCCTGCGGCAAGGCCGCCGCCATGCACAGGGCGCTGTAACCGGTAAAGGTCCCTACCTCGAGTACGCGCCGGGCGCCTGTCAGCTTGATCAGCAGGGCGAGGAACTGCCCTTGCTCGGGCGCCACCTGCCAGCGCGCCATGGGCAGCGCCTGGGTTTCATCACGCAAACGGCGCAACAGCGGCGTTTCGCGCAGCGATACATCGAGCAGGTAGTGGTAGAGATCATCGTCGAGATTGAGCGTACGAGCGGTCATGACAACCTCTGCGAGACTGGACGCTAGGGATTGCGCGCCAGATGCTCCGGCTGCAATACGCGCTTGGCGCTCAGGTAGGCCTTCTGCCAATAGGCTTTGGACAGGCTGTCCAGCTTGACGGTACCGCCGGTGGCCGGCGCATGCACGAATCGACCCTCGCCGACGTAGATCCCGGCATGGCTGACTTGCGAGCCGCCATTGGTGGCGAAGAAGATCACGTCACCGGTCTGCAAGGCGGTCTTGCCTACACTGGGCGCCTGCATGCCGATCATTTCACTCGTGGTGCGCGGTAGCGTGATGCCCGCCGCGTCTCGGTAGACGTAGCCGATCAGGCCGCTGCAATCAAACCCCGAATCCGGTGTATTTCCACCCCAACGATAGGGCGTGCCCACCAGGCCCAGCGCGCGGAACAGCACGTCGTCGGCCACCGGGGAGAATGATTGCGAGGGTGCAAAGACAGGGGCGCGAACCACTTTGGCCGGCGGCGGAGTACGACTGGCACAGGCGCTGAGCAGCGCTGCGAGGAACATGAGTGCAAGGCGGGCCGACATCGTCATCTACAGAGCATCCTGATCTGGCTGCGGCGTTCTCTGCCGAGAGGCTGAAAACAAAACCGCGTAAGCAGGGCTTACGCGGTTAGTTGATCAACAATAGATCAGGATTCTAGCGGCTAAGCGCCAAACTTCAAGTAAGACTTTAAGTTGGGATTACAAAATGAAGGGATATTGCTCGATGAGGGTCGATTTTCGGTAGCCGCGCCCGGGTGTTGCAGTGCTATGCAGACCGCTTGGCTTCAATGAAGGTATTGCTCGGCGAGGGTCAGTTTTCGGTAGCCGCGCCCGGGTATTGCACCCTGGGCGCAGTGGCTACGCAGACCGCTTACTTGCGCGCGGTGGTGACCGACGTGGGAGCCATGGCGAGTGCGCGCTTGGCTTCAATGAAGGTCTTGCTCCAGTAGCTGTCGCCCAGGCTATCGACCCGGACACCGCCGCTGCGGCTGCTGCTGGAATGGATGAACTGGTTGTCACCCAGGTAGATGCCGGCGTGACTGACACGACCGCGACGACCATTGGTGGCAAAAAACAGCAGGTCGCCAGGTTGCAGCTTGCTGCGAGAGACCAGCGGCGCGTCAACGTTGATCATTTCACGCGTGGAGCGTGGCAAGTTCATGCCCGCTTCTTCGCGGAACAGGTAACCGATGAAACCGCTGCAATCAAAACCGGCTTCAGAGGTACCGCCGAAACGGTAACGGGTACCGATCAGGGACATGCCACGTTCAAGGATGCTGTCGGCCAGGACAGGCAACTGGTAAGGCTTGCTGCCAGCAAAATCGGCCAGTTCTTTTTCGGTTGCCAGTTCTTCCTGATAAAGAGCGGAAGACTGTGCGGTAGAAGAGTTTTGAACCTGTTGCTGGGGCGCTTGCTGGGACACTGGAGAGTGCGCGGCGCAACCAAACAGCAGGGTAACGAGTGCGAGAGGCACGAGGGGTGCGAAGCGATTTAGCATGGGCACGACCGTGGCTGAAGGTGTAAAGAAGCCGAGACTATGCCTTCTATCGTCCTCATTTGCAAATTCAATCGATTTAAATGTGACTTATCGGTTTTCTCTTAACATCTAAGCGCTTAAGCCCATTTTAAATCTGCGCGCGCCGGAAACACCCTTCTGGAAGCGAGTTTTCTGACGCCTTGAATAGGCCGAAACGCTCTACAGGCCGCGGTTTTACCAGCCCAGGGTTTCTTTGAGGAAGGGGATCGTCAGCTTGCGCTGGGCCTGGAGCGAGGCCTGATCGAGGCGTTCGAGCAACTCGAACAGGGCACTCATGCTGCGTGTACCCCGGGTCAGAATAAAATGCCCGACTTCGTCGGTCAGGTGCAGGCCGCGACGCGAGGCGCGCAATTGCAGCGCACGCAGCTTGTCTTCATCGGACAGGGGCCGCATCTGGAAAATCAGTGCCAGGGTCAAACGGGACTTGAGGTCAGCCAGCTTTACTGGCAACTCCCGTGGCGACGTTGACGCGGCGATCAGCAGGCGCCGACCGCTGTCGCGCAAACGGTTGAACAGGTGGAACAGCGCCTCTTCCCAGTCAGCCCGCCCGGCGACAGCCTGCAGGTCATCCAGGCAGACCAGTTCGTACTGCTCAAGGTTGTCGAGGATTTCGATACCGCGATCCAGCAACTCGGCCAACGGCAGGTATACCGCCGGCTCCCCCAACTGCTCGAAGCGCAGGCAAGCGGCTTGCAGCAGGTGCGTACGCCCTACCCCGTCCTTGCCCCATAGATAGATCAGGCTTTCGGTCCAGCCGGCGTCGGCTTCGCACAGGCGTTCGACATAGCCGAGTGCAGCGGCGTTGGCGCCAGGGTAGTAGTTGATAAAGGTGGCGTCATCACGCAGACGCACACCTAGGGGCAGCTGAATCGGTTTCATGCTGACTGAACAGTTCCAAACGAACCGTTAGTGGCCTCTGTGTAAAGTTTGCAAAGTTTATACCCGTGACGCCGGCCGCACAATGCGGCAGACCATAAGCAAAATCAAAGGTTTGCGTTAACTTGCAAGGATCGAAGGGGTTTGTTTGACGGTGCATGTGGCAGCCAGGCGTCCTGTACAAGAGCGCCCGACAGCCTTTTCAGGGCGGATCGCCCGCTATCGGGACTCGGGTTCGTCCACGCTGCCGTAGATAGATGAGTCCTTGTACAAGTCATGCACATGACGCACCAGCACCATGATCACCGCGGCCACGGGCAACGCAAGCAAAATACCGGTGAAGCCAAACAGCTCGCCACCGGCCAGGATCGCAAAGATCACCGCCACCGGGTGCAGGCCAATCCGGTCGCCCACCAGCAACGGCGTCAGCACCATGCCTTCCAGAGCCTGGCCGACCATGAACACGGCGACAATCCCGATCATCGGATACAGGTCGCCGCCAAACTGAAACAGCCCGGCGACCAGCGCCGCACCGATCCCGATCACAAACCCCATGTACGGCACGATCGCCGCCAGGCCGGCGATCAGGCCGATCAACAGCCCCAGCTCCAGCCCCACCAGCATCAGGCCCGCGGCATAAATCACCCCCAGCGCCAGCATCACCATCAACTGCCCGCGCACAAACGCCCCCAGCACCTCATGACACTCACCGGCCAATGCCATCACGCGCTCCTCACGATCACGTGGCAACAGGCTGCGGATTTTGCCCATCATCAGGTCCCAGTCACGCAACAGATAGAAGCTCACCACCGGAATCAGCACCAGGTTGGCCAGCCAACCCATCAATGCCAGGCTCGACGCCGTGGCCTGGCTCAGCACCATTCCAACAATGTCGGTGGTCTGCCCCATGTGTTCGCTGATGGCCGCCTTGACCTTGTCGAACTTCCAGAAGCCGTCTGCCAGCCCCATCCGGGTCTGCACCCATGGCATCGCCGTGTGTTGCAACCAGTCGAGCATCTGCGGTGCCAGCTCATACAAACGAAACAGCTGTTTGGCCAGCATGGGCACCAGCACCAGCAGCAACGCCATGACGATCAGGGTAAACAGCGCAAACACGGCCACCACCCCCCAGGTTCGTGACAAGCCGTATTTTTCCAGGTGATCGACCAAGGGATCGAACAGGTAAGCCAACCCCAGCGCAACCAGAAAGGGGGTGAGAATCGGATGCAACAGGTACACAAACACGCACAGCAGGGCGATCCCAGCCAGCCAGACCCAACGCCGAGAATCGGCCATGAACAACTCCATATGCTTCTATATAAGGAAAGAAAAACTACCAGCGGAAACTCAGCTGCGCCCTCGGTACGGGGGCAACCACAGGAACCTGGCTTGCGACCACGGGCTGGACTGGCGCAGGCGTGGCACTGGCCGGCACTTCCCGCAGGTTCGCCAGCGTCAACTGTGAACGCAACTGATCGGTACTGCCATTGACGCGATAGACAATCCGGTCACCCTCGACACGCTGCAACCGCACGGAAAAAGGCTCCAGCAACCGCCCCAACTCCGCATAGCGCGCGAGATTCATGCCTTGCACCTCCAGCAACGATTGCTCGCTGGACGCCCCGGCCCTGGACGCGAAGCGCGGCGCCAGGCGCTCGCTCACCGCCAGCAGCACCGCATCCGCCACGGCGGCGCTGTCAGCCCCCTGCACGCTGCCCTGCTCGCGCTGATCGCCCAGCCACAAATGCCACTTGGCTTGCCATTGGCCGCCCTCCTCGCGCGCATGCACCGCCAACAAGGCATCGGCACCATAACGCTCGGAAGCACTGCGCAACGGAGCAGGATTGCCGCTATCAAGATTCGGCGCCGTGGCCACGATCTGCTCGTTCAGGTCCGCCAGCGGCAGGCGCAACGGCAGGCCTCGATGCTGGGCCGCACGCTGCAACGGCTCGGCACTGACCTGACCATCGCCCACCAGGCTTGAGCCATCGGCCGAGTCGTTGAGCCACCACCCGAGAATCGACGGACGATTGGCCCCCCACAGGGCCAGCCCGGCCTGGCGCAGCGCACGATCCGTACTCACCGGGTCAAAATCGACCTTCAGGCTTTCCGGTGGCCCGGCGTCATAGCCGTACTGACTGATAATTTGTTGCGGATCTTTTCGGATGACCGCAAGCCCGGGACTTTGCAACGCCCGGGCGTCACCCGTGAGGCGCAGCACCAGGGTGTCGAGCGCGCGTTGCGTGGCCTGGTCACGCTCCTGCGGAGTCTGGCTGCTGACCGGTTCGTGGACTTGATAGAGACCTTGGACGGTTTGGGCATGGCTCGCCAGGCTGACCAGCGACAAACAGCCCACAAACAGAAATTTACACAGGCGCATGGGGGATTCCCGTCGACAAAGAGCGGCTGGAACAGACCGCATGAACTGGCTTGAGCAAGGCTGTGACCACACAGACCTGCAAAACATTCACACGATCGATGGAAGTTTTCACACCGTCATAACCATAGACGGTAAACCGCTATACCTTATACAGCGACAGGCAAGGCCACCAGCACGGAGCATTTTCGGTTTTTTTTAACGCGATATGCCCCTGCCCGTCGGCCCGAGGATGGCCGCTGCCCCTCAAGCCTGATAAAATCGCGCGCCTTCGCAGACCGGCAATGGCCCGGTGTTCTGAATGCTTGCGCGGCAATCCCGCCCATGCCTGTTCAGCACGCTCGCCAGACTCGGTCGTTACCCAGAAATCCCCCCTAAAGGCCTGGATCATGAGCAAGCAACCCTCCCTGAGCTACAAGGACGCCGGTGTAGACATCGACGCCGGTGAAGCATTGGTCGAACGCATCAAGAGCGTCGCCAAGCGCACTGCGCGCCCGGAAGTCATGGGCGGCCTGGGCGGTTTTGGCGCCCTCTGCGAAATCCCGGCCGGCTACAAGCAGCCCGTGCTGGTATCCGGCACCGACGGCGTCGGCACCAAGCTGCGCCTGGCATTGAACCTGAACAAGCACGACAGCATCGGCATCGACCTGGTTGCCATGTGCGTCAACGACCTGGTGGTCTGTGGCGCAGAGCCACTGTTCTTCCTTGACTACTACGCCACCGGCAAGCTGAACGTCGACACCGCCGCTCAGGTCGTCACCGGCATCGGCGCTGGCTGCGAACTGTCCGGCTGCTCCCTGGTAGGCGGCGAAACCGCTGAAATGCCGGGCATGTACGAAGGCGAAGACTACGACCTGGCCGGCTTCTGCGTGGGCGTGGTCGAGAAGTCGGAAATCATCGACGGCTCGAAAGTGGCCGCCGGCGACGCCCTGCTTGCCCTGCCATCCTCCGGTCCGCACTCCAACGGCTACTCGCTGATCCGCAAGATCATCGAAGTGTCCGGTGCCGACATCGAGAACATCCAGCTCGACGGCAAGCCGCTGACCGACCTGCTGATGGCGCCAACCCGCATCTACGTCAAGCCGTTGCTCAAGCTGATCAAGGACACCGGCGCCGTCAAGGCCATGGCCCACATCACCGGTGGCGGCCTGCTCGACAACATCCCGCGCGTGCTGCCAAAAGGCGCCCAGGCCGTGGTTGACGTTGCCAGCTGGCAGCGCCCCGCCGTCTTCGACTGGCTGCAGGAAAAAGGCAACGTTGACGAAACCGAAATGCACCGCGTGCTGAACTGCGGCGTGGGCATGGTCATCTGCGTCGCCCAGGAACACGTTGAAACCGCGCTGAACGTACTGCGTGAAGCCGGCGAGCAACCTTGGGTCATCGGCCAGATCTCCACGGCTGCCGAAGGCGCCGCCCAGGTCGAACTGAAGAACCTCAAGGCTCATTGAGATGCCCCAGACCTGTGATGTTGTGGTGCTGCTGTCCGGCACCGGCAGTAACTTGCAGGCCTTGATCGACGATGCGCAGAACGCGGACAACCCTGTCCGCATTCGCGCAGTGATCTCGAACCGTGCCGATGCCTACGGTTTGCAGCGCGCCAGGGACGCGGGTATCGATACCCGCGCCCTGGATCACAAGGCGTTCGAAGGCCGTGAAGCCTTCGATGCCGCCTTGATCGAACTGATCGACGCTTTCCAACCCAAACTTGTGGTCCTGGCCGGATTCATGCGCATCCTCAGCGCCGGTTTCGTCCGCCACTACCAGGGTCGCCTGCTCAATATCCATCCTTCGCTGCTCCCTAAATACAAAGGGTTACACACTCACCAGCGAGCGCTGGAGGCCGGCGACACTGAACACGGCTGCAGCGTGCACTTCGTTACCGAGGAACTCGACGGCGGCCCACTGGTCGTACAGGCAGTAATACCGGTAGAGTTGCATGATTCGCCGCAAAGTCTGGCGCAGCGGGTTCACACCTGCGAACACCAGATCTATCCGCTGGCGGTACGCTGGTTTGCCGAGGGCCGCTTGAGCCTGGGCGAACTAGGTGCTTCACTGGATGGTCAGTTACTTGGGACCAGCGGTCACTTGATTCGTCACTAGGAGATTTTATGCGTCGCGCCCTGCTCTTCGCCTGTGCTCTGCTTACCCTGCCCTTTGCGCAGGCCGCAGATTTGCAACCGTTCTCCGCCAGCTATACCGCCGACTGGAAGCAACTTCCAATGAGCGGTACCGCTGAACGAAGCCTTGAAAAAACCAGCAACGGTGATTGGAAGCTCAGCTTCAAGGCATCGATGATGATTGCGAGCCTGACGGAAGAAAGCACACTGAAGCTGGACAAGGACACCTTGCTGCCCCAGTCATATAACTTCGAACGTGGCGGTCTGGGTAAAGCCAAGAAAGTCAATCTGGACTTCGACTGGAGCACCAAGATGGTCACCGGGACCGATCGCGGTGAAGCGGTCAAGGTACCGCTCAATACAGGCATGCTGGATAAGTCTACTTACCAACTGGCCTTGCAGCGCGATGTTGCAGCCGGCAAAAAAAGCATGAGCTACCAGGTGGTTGAAGGTGAAGACTCGGACACCTACGATTTCCGCGTTCTGAATTCCGAAACGGTCAGCACCAAGGTCGGTAAAATTGACGCCATCAAGGTCGAGCGCGTACGTCCGCCAGTCGAGAGCGGGAACAAGCGCATCACCGAGATGTGGTTCGCCAAGGATTGGGGCTATGTTCTCGTAGCCCTGCGCCAGGTCGAAACCGACGGCAAGGAGTACAACATCATGCTCCAGGACGGTACCGTCGACGGCAAGCCGGTCAAAGGCCAGTAAGCCAGACCAACGCAAACAAAGCCTCGCGATTGCGAGGCTTTTTTTCGCCTGTGGTTTTTGCGCTAACTGACAGACCGCCTTCGCGGGCAAGCGGAGGGGCCCTTGAAACATGAAACTTCTGTCATGAAACCTTCCACCCTGCGACCGAATGTCACGGTCGGCGGGGGCTGGCGGATTGTCTTCGATCCTGCAACAGACCGTTACCGATCCAGGTCATTTACTTAGCAAGCTATCAAAACATATAACAAAGGCCTGCAGACGCCTTGCTGCAGGTCAATTGAAATTGGAGCTAGCAGATGACTGTAAAAGTAACTGAACGCGACGATTCACAGATGTCCCATGAAGGACTGGCCGCCGGTATCCGGATCTGGGATGTCCATCAACAAGACATGCTGGTGGGGATGTTCCACTCTGAGAACGATGCCCACAGCTACAGGATCGAACTGGAAACACTGGAGCAGCAACGAGAAAGCCGCTGCGCATAACGACAGCATTGAAAACGACAACCCCCGCCATGAGCGCAATGCTGTTCAATTAAGCAAACGCCGACCTTTGGTAGGAGCGAGCGCGCTCGCTCCTACAACGGCGGTTTCACCCCCTTAACTGAACAGCACTGCCGCCATGAGCGGGGTTTGTCGAAGATGGAGCGCTAGCGGGTTACCACATCAGATCGTCAGGGATCTGATAGGCCGCGTACGGATCGTCCTCGGCATCGACCTCTTCGGTCTGCACATTCATCTGCACGATACGTTGTGGGTCGCGCTCCTGGATCTTCAGCGCCGCCTCACGCGGGATGACTTCATAGCCGCCGGCGTGATGGACAATGGCCAGCGAACCACTGCTGAGCTTGTTGCGCATCAGGGTGTTGACCGACAGGCGCTTGACCTTCTTGTCGTCGACGAAGTTGTAGTAGTCCTCGGTGTTCAGCTTCGGCAGGCGAGAGACTTCGATCAATTGCTTGATCTGTGCGGCACGGGCTTTCTGCTCGGCCTTCTCCTGCTGCTGGCGGTTGAGTTCCTGGTCGCGCTTGACCTTCTCGGCCATGGCCTCTTGTGCCAGACGCTGCTGGGTGTCATCGAGTTCGATCTGGCCTTTGTGGGCCAGGCGTTGTTGCTTCTGCTTGTCTTTGCCGACCTGCTTGGCCTGCTTTTGATTGACCAGCCCTGCTTTGAGCAACTGGTCGCGAAGGGAAATGCTCATGTGCTTACTCACTTAGGCAACTGCTCAACCGCAGCTGGGCAAATTCTTTTCCTGACGTTTGGCTTCGCCCCACAAGGCGTCCAACTCTTCGAGGGTGCAATCTTCTATGGGACGGTGGGTGTCGCGCAATGCCTGTTCGATAAATCGGAAACGTCTCTCAAACTTGCTGTTGGCGCCGCGCAACGCGGTTTCCGGATCAACCTTGAGGTGACGCGCCAGATTGACCACGGAAAACAACAGGTCACCGACCTCGTCGGCTACCGCTTGCGGATCATTCTCGGACATGGCTTCGAGCACTTCGTCGAGTTCTTCGCGCACCTTGTCCAGCACCGGCAAGGCGTCCGGCCAGTCGAAGCCGACCTGCCCTGCCCGCTTCTGCAATTTCGCCGAACGTGACAACGCAGGCAATGCGCCGGGCACGTCATCGAGCAACGACAGCTGTTCGGGCGCCGAGGATTTCTCTGCGCGCTCCTCGGCCTTGATCTCTTCCCAGCGCTGCTTGACCTGTTCTTCACTCAGGCGCGGGACATCCAGCGGCGCATACAGATCGCCGGTGGGAAACACGTGGGGATGACGGCGAATCAGCTTGCGGGTGATGCTGTCGACCACGCCCTCAAACTCGAAGCGCCCTTCTTCCCTGGCCAACTGGCTGTAATAAACCACCTGGAACAGCAAATCGCCCAGTTCACCCTGCAAGTGATCGAAGTCACCGCGCTCAATGGCGTCCGCCACTTCGTAGGCTTCCTCCAGGGTATGGGGGACGATGGTCCTGTACGTTTGCTTGATGTCCCACGGACAACCGTACTGCGGGTCGCGCAGGCGGTTCATCAGGTGCAGCAAATCTTCAAGTGAATACATCAAAACAGTCTCTGCCCGCTTTCTGCAGGAGCGAACTTGCTCGCGATGAACGTTAACGATGACGCGCGCTATCTGAATAAATGCGACGCCCTCAGGTTCTTCGCGAGCAAGCCGCAAGCGGGCGCCCGCTCCTACAAAAAAGCTCTTGCGTCTTATGGCGTACGGTTACGCCGGGTTTCAATGATGTTCGGCAACTGGGAAATCCGCCCCAGCAACCGCCCCAACGCGTCCAGCCCCGGAATCTCGATGGTCAGGGACATCAACGCGGTGTTGTCCTCTTTGTTCGAGCGGGTATTGACCGCCAGCACGTTGATCCGCTCGTTGAGCAGCACTTGTGAAACGTCGCGCAGCAGACCGGAACGGTCGTAGGCGCGAATGACGATATCCACCGGGTAGGTGAGCACCGGCACCGGCCCCCAGCTGACCTGGATGATCCGCTCGGGCTCACGCCCGCTCAGTTGCAGCACCGAGGCACAGTCCTGGCGGTGAATGCTCACGCCACGACCCTGGGTGATGTAACCGACGATCGCATCGCCCGGCAACGGTTGGCAGCAGCCGGCCATTTGGGTCATCAGGTTGCCCACACCCTGGATCTGAATGTCGCCACGCTTGCCCGGCTTGTAGCCGGTGGCTTTGCGCGGGATCAGCTCCAGCTGTTCGTTGCCCCGCTCCGGCTCGACCAATTGCTGCGCCAGGTTGACCAGTTGCGCCAGGCGCAAATCGCCCGCACCCAACGCGGCAAACATGTCTTCGGCGGTTTTCATGTTGGCCTTGTCGGCCAGCTTCTCGAAGTCCACCTGCGGCAAGCCGAGGCGATTGAGCTCGCGCTCGAGCAGGGTCTTGCCGGCGGCAACGTTCTGATCGCGCGCCTGCAGCTTGAACCAGTGAACGATCTTCGCCCGTGCCCGCGAGGTGGTGATGTAGCCCAGGTTCGGGTTCAGCCAGTCGCGACTCGGCGTGCCGTGCTTGCTGGTGATGATCTCGACCTGTTCACCGGTTTGCAGGCTGTAGTTGAGCGGGACGATGCGCCCGTTGATCTTCGCGCCACGGCAGTTGTGACCGATCTCGGTGTGCACGCGGTAAGCGAAGTCCAGCGGCGTCGCGCCCTTGGGCAAGTCGATGGCATGGCCGTCCGGGGTGAAGATGTACACCCGGTCCGGCTCGATATCGACCCGCAACTGTTCCGCCAGGCCGCCGATATCTCCCAGCTCCTCGTGCCACTCGAGCACCTGACGCAGCCAGGAGATTTTCTCTTCGTAGTGGTTGGAGCCGGACTTGACGTCGGTGCCTTTGTACTTCCAGTGCGCGCAAACCCCCAGCTCGGCCTCTTCGTGCATGGCGTGGGTGCGGATCTGCACTTCCAGTACCTTGCCCTCAGGACCGATCACCGCCGTGTGCAACGAGCGGTAGCCGTTCTCTTTCGGGTTGGCGATGTAGTCGTCGAACTCCTTGGGAATATGCCGCCACAGGGTGTGGACGATGCCCAGCGCGGTGTAGCAGTCGCGCATTTCCGGCACCAGCACGCGCACAGCGCGTACATCGTAGATCTGGCTGAATTCCAGGCCCTTGCGCTGCATTTTGCGCCAGATCGAATAGATGTGCTTGGCCCGGCCGCTGATGTCGGCATCGACGCCGGTGGCCTGCAGCTCGCTTTTGAGCTGGCTCATGACGTCGCTGATGAAGCGCTCGCGATCAAGACGCCGCTCATGCAGCAACTTGGCGATCTGCTTGTATTGCTCCGGCTCCAGGTAACGGAAGGACAGGTCCTCCAGCTCCCACTTGATATGGCCGATGCCCAGGCGATGGGCCAATGGGGCATAGATGTCGAACACTTCCCGGGCGACCCGGTTGCGTTTTTCGTCATCGGCGGTCTTGACCGCACGAATGGCACAGGTGCGCTCGGCCAGCTTGATCAAGGCAACGCGAACGTCGTCGACCATGGCCACCAGCATCTTGCGCAGGTTCTCCACCTGGCCCTGGGTCCCCAGCACCATCGACTGACGGGGGCTCAGGCTGGCACTGATCGCGGCCATGCGCAGCACGCCGTCGATCAACTTGGCGACGACCGGACCGAAGCGCTGGCTGACTGCCGGCAGCTGGATCTGACCTTCGCGCACGCCACGGTACAGGATCGCCGCCACCAGCGAATCCTGGTCGAGCTTGAGGTCGGCGAGAATTTCCGCGATCTCAAGGCCGGTACGAAAACTCGACGTCCCTTCGGACCAGAGATTCTTCGCCGCATTGTCTTGCTGTTCGGCCTGGCGAGCGAACTCGCAGGCTTCCTTCAAGGCTTCGCGCTCCAGTGCCGGATCGACACTGACCGCATGATCGAGCCAAGCCTCGAGATTGATACTGCCGTCGGTGTTGATCGGCTGGTGTGCTCTCACCTGTACCATCTTGCTTACCTTCCCTACGACGCAGATTCAATGCGTCAATTCGCTGAACTTTACTGCCCATGCACCGCCGCTGGGCTGATGCGATGGGTGCAGGGGCGGTCCAGTCGGACCAGACGAGCATCCTAGCTCGCTTCGAATAACGCCATGGCCTCGACATGTGCCGTCTGAGGAAACATATCGAGGATCCCGGCACGTTTTAACCGGTAGCCCTGCCTGATCAGTTCGACCGTGTCGCGCGCCAGCGTTGCCGGGTTGCACGACACATAGACCAACCGCTTGGCGCCCAGGGAGGCGAGCGTGCGCACCGCCTCGAAAGCGCCATCACGCGGTGGGTCCAAGAGTACCGCAGAAAAGCCCTCGCCTGCCCATTCGGCATCAGCCAAAGGCTGGGATAAATCGGCCTGAAAAAACTTCGCGTTATGCAGATTGTTGCTTGCGGCATTCGCTGCGGCACGCTCGACCATGGCTTGCACGCCTTCCACCGCGACCACCTCGCGAACCTGTTGCGCCAGCGGCAAGGCGAAGTTGCCCAGGCCACAGAACAGATCGAGAACGCGCTCGTCTGCCGCAGGTTTCAGCCATTCCAGTGCCTGGGCAACCATCGCTTCATTGACCCCGGCATTGACCTGGATGAAATCCCCCGGACGATATGCCAACTCCAGGTTCCATTGCTCGAGGCGGTAGCCCAGCGCCTGATCCGCCTGCACCGGTTGCGGCTCACCTTCGCCATGCAACCACAATTGGGCGTCATGGAAGGCGCAGAATTCCTTGAGGATAGTCAGGTCAGCTTCGGACAGCGGTGCCATGTGCCGCAGCAACAGCGCCAATGACGAACCGGCAAACAACTCGACATGACCCAAGGCCTGAGGTTTGCTCAAACGCCGGAGCATCTCGGGCAAGCGGCTCATGATCGGTTGCAGGGGCTGGACCAGCACCGGGCAATCGTTGATGCCAACAATGTCCTGGCTGCCCGCTGCACGGAAACCGACTTCGAGGACCTTGGCCTTGATGTCCCAGCGCACCGCCACCCGGGCGCGACGCCGGTAGGCGAATTCCGGCCCGCTCAAAGGCGCTGCCCACTCATCAGGTTCAACACCGGCCACCCGTGACAACTGCTCGGCGAGCATGCGCTGCTTCAGGGCGAGTTGTTCGCCGTGGGGCAGATGCTGCACGCTGCAGCCGCCGCAGCGCCCGGCATGGGCGCACGGTGCCGGGCGACGCAAGTCACTGGCGACGAAGACACGCTCGGTGCGCGCCTCGACCACTTTGCCGTGAGCACCCAGCACCCGCGCCTCGACCTCTTCACCGGCCAGGGCACCGATGACAAACCAGGTGCGACCTTCGAAAAACGCGATACCGCGACCGTCATTGGCCAGGCGCTCGATGATCAAGCGCTGCTTTTTCCCGGTCGGGACTTGTGGGGCCTTGCTGCCGCCAGCGGGTTGGAAGCGCAGGCCTCTCTGTTGCTTGGCCATCAGTTGGGCGCGTCGAAAATGCCGGTCGACAGGTAACGGTCGCCACGGTCACAGATAATCGCGACGATTACCGCATTTTCAACTTCCTTTGACAGACGCAGCATGGCTGCCACGGCACCGCCCGAGGACACGCCGCAGAAGATGCCTTCTTCACGGGCCAGTCGACGGGTCACGTCTTCGGCTTCGCTCTGGGCCATGTCGACGATCCGGTCCACGCGATCAGCCTGGTAGATCTTCGGCAGGTACTCCTGGGGCCAGCGACGGATGCCCGGAATCGCCGAGCCTTCCATCGGTTGCAGACCGATGATCTGTACGTTCTCGTTCTGCTCTTTCAAATAGCGCGAGACGCCCATGATGGTACCGGTGGTGCCCATGGAACTGACGAAGTGGGTGATGCTGCCCTGGGTCTGGCGCCAGATTTCCGGGCCGGTGGTGGTGTAGTGCGCCTCGGGATTATCACCGTTGGCGAACTGGTCCAGCACCTTGCCACAACCTTCGGCCTCCATGCGTTGAGCGAGGTCGCGGGCACCTTCCATGCCCTCTTCCTGGCTGACCAGAATCAACTCGGCACCATAGGCCGTCATCGCGGCCTTGCGCTCGGCGCTGGAGTTGTCGGGCATGATCAGGATCATCTTGTAACCCTTGATCGCCGCAGCCATGGCCAGGGCAATCCCGGTATTGCCGGAGGTCGCCTCGATCAGGGTGTCGCCGGCATGGATCTGCCCGCGCAACTCGGCGCGGGTGATCATCGACAGCGCCGGACGGTCCTTGACCGAACCCGCCGGGTTGTTGCCCTCGAGCTTGAGCAGCAGGGTATTGCTGGTGGCACCGGGTAGGCGCTGCAAACGAACCAGCGGAGTGTTGCCGACGCAATCGGCGATGGTGGGGTACTGCAAGGTCATGGCGTATTCGCAATCCAGACTGCGGGGGTGACCATCATACCGGCAAACCTCGGCAGCCCATATCACGCAAAGTGCGAAGCTTATGCTTTGTAGGAATAAGCATTGCCGCGTGCGGGTGGGGAAGGCTGCTCAAAGACAGGCAGGCGGCTCAACCGTTGCTGCCGGCCCCCGCCAACAAGCGCATAGTGAGCCGCAGTCCCTGCCCGGTGTTTTGTGCCCACAGACGCCCGCCCTGTCGTTGCACGGCATTGCGCGCAATGCTCAGGCCCAGGCCAAACCCGCCGTTACCCGGCCGTGAGCCGTCGAGCCGGGTGAACGGATCAAAGATGCGCTCCAGGTCCCGTTCGGCGACACCACCGCCCTGATCCTCTAGCTTCAACAGCCAGTAATCACCGTCACGCCGCCCGTCGAGGCTGACAATACCGCCTGCCGGAGAGTGACGAATGGCGTTGCGCAAGAGGTTTTCCAGGGCCTGGGCCAAGGTATTGAGGTTGCCGCGGACCCAGCACGAGGCATCCACGCTGCAGTGCAGTTGCCCGGCGGGCCAGCCACTTTCGTAGCAGGCATTTTCCGTGAGCATTTCCCACAAGGCCTGAATCTGGATGTCCTCATTCGGCAGCGGTGCCCGTTCAGTGTCCAGCCAGGCCAGTTGCAGGGTGTCTTCGACCAGCCGCTGCATACCATCGACTTCACGGCCAATGCGTTCGCGCAACCGCGCCAGGTCCTGCTCACTCTCGCTGGCTACCCGCAGGCGGCTGAGCGGTGTGCGCAGTTCGTGAGACAAGTCGCGTAACAATTGTTGTTGCAAGGCCACCATCCCTTGCAGGCGCTCGGACATGTGATCGAATGCTCGACCCAACTCACCCAGTTCATCCAGGCGATTAGTCGTCTGGCTCGACAGGCGCACGCCCAACTGATCGGCACGCCAGGCGTTGGCCTGTTCACGCAGGCTGTTGAGCGGGACAACCAGCAACCGATACAGTCCGACGCACAGCAGCAAGGTGAACAGCCCCGGAATCACGCCATTGGTGATCACGCGCCAGAATACCTTGTAGCGCCCTGGCATGAACCGCTGGGGCAGTTCGATCACCAGGCTGCCGACGGAGGAGTCGCCGGGAAACGGCACCCGTAGCCACGGCAGGCCTTTGTTATGGATGGGCCAATCCAGGCCGCGCAAAAAGGTCAGGCGCTGTATTTCCTTGTCCGTCAGCGCCTGGCTGCTCAAGGACTGCAGGTCGCCACCAATGACCCCCACCCAACCGGCTTCGCGCTGATGCATGCGCTGCAGCCAGTCATCGACGCCGGCGCTCTGTCGCTGCAACCACGCCTGCTCGGCCTCGGCGGCATAACGCGTCAGGCTGCCCCGCGCCTCATCCGACAGGAACTGGTTCTGCTTTTCCATATAGTGGCCCCACGACCAGCTGAGCCAGATCATCAGCAGGCAGAAGGCAACCAGTAAAAAAGCCAGTTTCCAGAACAGCGAATGCTTGCCCGGAACGTCAGGCCACTTCATCGAGGGCACTCAAGACATAACCTTTGCCCCACACCGTCCGCACTTCGCGCTCACTGTAGCCAATGGCCTTGAGTTTGCGGCGGATCTGGCTGATGTGCATGTCCAGGCTGCGATCATGGGGCGCGTAGCCGCGCTGCAATACGTGCTGATAAAGGAAGGCTTTGCTGAGCACTTCGTCGCCGTTGCGATGCAGGGTTTCAAGCAAGCGGTACTCGCTGCGGGTCAGGCCCGCCCACTGCTCGCCGTAGTGGACGTCGCACAGTTCGTCGTCGTAGCGCAGGCTGTGGGCTTGGGTGTTGACCACCGGCGGTACATGCCGACGATCCAGGGCGACACGCCGCAGAATGGCTTCAATGCGCACCCGCAACTCGGCCATGCTGAAGGGCTTGGGTAGATAGTCATCGGCGCCCAGGCGAAAGCCGCTGATGCGGTCCGCTTCAGCACCCAGCGCCGACATCAGCAGCACGGGCGTCGAGTCACGGGTGCGCAGGTCGGTCAATACGGACAGCCCGTCCATGCCCGGCAACAGAATGTCCATCAGCACCACGTCGAAGGCCTGGGCGCGAGCCATCGCCAGGCCGTCCTTGCCGTTCTGGCACCAGGTGACCTGAAAACCGCAGCGCCCCAGATGCTCATGCACATAAGCACCGAGCACGAGGTCGTCTTCGATCGCCAGGATACGTGGGCAGCCAACAGATACGGGAGTCATTAGCTTCTGCAAGTCATTCTCAATCGCCGATTATTCAAGATTGCCCCGCCGCGAGCAACCCGCTCCTTTAGTCTTGGTTGCCAAAGGCGATCAAAGGGCGACAACGTCTTGGATATTTTGCAGAGATTGCCCGCCGGCAAATCGCTACACTGCGCAGGTGCGGCGTGCCGGATGCACGCATCGGTCATTGATGAGCAGCGTGATAGCAGGAGAGTGGCGTGCTGAAAAAACTGGGGATCAAAGGTCGCGTGTTCTTGCTGACCTTGTTGCCGACCAGCCTGATGGCCCTGGTCCTGGGCGGCTATTTCACCTGGATGCAACTGTCCGATCTGCAGACCCAGCTGCTGCAACGGGGTGAAATGATCGCCGAACAACTGGCGCCCCTGGTGGCCCCGGCCATGAGCCACCAGGATGAAGAGTTACTGGAGCGCATCGCCACGCAGGCACTGGAGCATCCCGACGTACGCGCCGTGTCATTTCTCGCCCCGGACCGCACACTGGTGGCCCACGCCGGCCCGTTGATGCTCAACCCGGCACCGAGCGGTGACGGCTCGCACATGCGTCAACGGACCGGCAACGACGCCACCCGCTACCTGCTGCCGGTGTTCGGCAAGCATCGCAACCTGGCCGGCGACGTGATCCCGGATGAAGCCGAACGGTTGCTGGGCTGGGTCGAGCTGGAGCTTTCCCATAGCGGCATGTTGCTGCGCGGTTATCGCAGCCTGTTCGCCAGCCTGCTGTTGATTGTCGCCGGCTTGATCTGTACCGCACTGCTCGCCTTGCGCATGGGCAAAACGATCAATACCCCGCTCCACAGCATCAAGCAGGCCGTGGCCCTGCTCAAGGAAGGTCATCTCGAAACCCGCTTGCCGCCGCTCGGCAGCCAGGAGCTGGACGAACTGGCCTCGGGCATCAACCGCATGGCCAGCACCCTGCAAAATGCCCAGGAAGAGTTGCAACACAGCATCGACCAGGCCACCGAAGACGTACGCCAGAACCTGGAAACCATCGAAATCCAGAACATCGAGCTGGACCTGGCCCGCAAGGAGGCCCTGGAAGCGAGCCGGATCAAGTCCGAATTCCTGGCCAATATGAGCCACGAGATTCGCACGCCGCTCAATGGCATCCTCGGCTTCACCCACCTGCTGCAAAAAAGCGAACTGACACCGCGCCAGCTCGACTACCTGGGCACCATCGAAAAGTCTGCCGACAGCCTGCTGGGCATCATCAACGAAATTCTCGACTTCTCGAAGATCGAGGCCGGCAAGCTGGTGCTCGACAGCATTCCGTTCAACCTGCGCGACCTGCTGCAGGACACCCTGACCATCCTCGCCCCCGCCGCTCACGCCAAACAGCTGGAACTGGTCAGCCTGGTCTACCGCGATACACCGCTGTCGCTGGTGGGCGATCCGCTGCGCCTCAAGCAGATCCTCACCAACCTGGTGAGCAACGCGATCAAGTTCACCCGCGAAGGCACCATCGTTGCCCGCGCCATGCTCGAAGATGAACACGAAGACAGCGTGCAGTTGCGCATCAGCATCCAGGACACCGGTATCGGCCTGTCGAACCAGGACGTCCGCGCACTGTTCCAGGCCTTTAGCCAGGCCGACAACTCCTTGTCCCGACAACCCGGCGGCACCGGCCTGGGGCTGGTGATTTCCAAGCGCCTGATCGAGCAGATGGGTGGCGAGATCGGTGTCGACAGTACACCGGGCGAAGGCTCGGAGTTCTGGATCAGCCTGAGCCTGCCCAAAGCCCGCGACGATGCCGAGGACCTGCCTGCCTTGCCACTGCTCGGGCGGCGCATCGCGGTGCTGGAAAACCACGAATTGGCACGCCAGGCCTTGCAACATCAACTGGAAGACTGTGGCCTGGCGGTCACGACCTTCAATACCTTGGAAAGCCTGAGCAACGGCGTCACCAGTGCTCACCAGACCGATCAGGGCATCGACCTGGCGGTGCTGGGCATCACCTCTAATGACATGCCGCCGGAGCGGCTCAACCAGCACATCTGGGACCTCGAGCACCTGGGCTGCAAGGTGCTGGTGCTGTGCCCGACGACCGAACAGACACTGTTCCACCTTTCCGTGCCCAACCCCCACAGCCAGTTGCAGGCCAAACCCGCCTGCACCCGCAAGCTGCGCCGGGCACTCTCCGACCTGGTCAACCCGCGCCAGGTACGCAACGACCCAGGCGAACCGGTGTCCAGCCGCGCGCCCAAAGTGCTGTGTGTAGACGACAACCCGGCCAACCTGCTGTTGGTGCAGACCTTGCTCGAAGACATGGGAGGCAAGGTGCTGGCCGTCGAAAGTGGTTACGCCGCGATCAAGGCCGTGCAGAACGAAACCTTCGACCTGGTGTTGATGGACGTACAGATGCCCGGCATGGATGGACGCCAGAGCACCGAAGCGATTCGCCAATGGGAAAGCGAACGGCCTTGTACGCCACTGCCCATTGTCGCCCTCACCGCCCACGCCATGGCCAACGAGAAACGCGCCTTGCTGCAAAGCGGCATGGACGACTACCTGACCAAACCCATCAGCGAGCGCCAACTGGCACAAGTGGTGTTGAAATGGACCGGGCTGGCGCTGCACAACCACCTTCCGGAACGGGCCGACGCCCACGGCTCCAACAGCGACCTGCTGGTACTCGACCCCGATGAGGGCCTGCGACTGGCGGCCGGCAAGGCTGACCTCGCGGCCGACATGCTGGCCATGTTGCTGGCGTCGCTGGACTCCGACCGCGAGGCCATTCGCGTGGCCCGCGACAGCCGTGATCACAACGCCCTGATCGAGCGCGTCCATCGCCTGCACGGAGCGACCCGCTATTGCGGGGTTCCCCAATTGCGCGCGGCGTGCCAACGCAGCGAAACCCTGCTCAAGCAGCACGACCCCAAGGCCCAAGCGGCGCTGGATGATCTGGAACGGGCGATCAATCGCCTGGCCACGCAAGCACGTATCAGCGCCTGACCCAGCGCAATGGCGCTGCGCTCATTGGCCGTTAAACTCAGGGCATTCAGAACCAGGACCCAACCATGCGCACGATTCTCTTCAGCAGCCAGACCTATGACCGCGACAGTTTTCTTGCCGCTCCCGCGCACGCCGGTATCGAACTGCACTTTCAGCCCGCACGCCTGTGCCTGGACACCGCGGCCCTGGCCGAGCGATTCGAGGTGGTCTGCGCCTTTATCAATGACGACCTCAGTGCGCCCGTACTGGAACAGCTGGCCGCCGGCGGTACGCGGCTGATTGCCCTGCGCTCGGCCGGCTACAACCACGTCGACCTGGCGGCGGCGAAACGCCTGGGCTTGAGCGTCGTGCGCGTGCCAGCCTACTCCCCCCACGCCGTTGCCGAGCATGCCGTGGCCTTGATTCTGGCGCTGAACCGGCGCCTGCACCGCGCCTACAACCGCACCCGCGAAGGTGATTTCAGCCTGCACGGCTTGACCGGTTTCGACCTGCACGGCAAGACCGTGGGGGTAGTCGGTACCGGGCAGATCGGCGCCACGTTCGCCAGAATCATGGCCGGGTTTGGCTGTCAGCTCCTGGCTTACGATCCTTACCCCAACCCTGAAGTCCAGGCCCTCGGAGCCCGTTACCTGCCACTGCCGCAACTGCTGGCCGAAGCGCAAATCATCAGCCTGCACTGCCCGCTGACCAGCGAAAGCAAACACCTGATCAACCGTCAGTCACTGGCCCGCCTGCAACCCGGCGCCATGCTGATCAATACCGGGCGCGGCGCGCTGGTGGACACCCCGGCGCTGATCGAGGCCTTGAAAAGCGGTCAACTGGGCTATCTGGGGCTGGATGTCTACGAAGAAGAAGCCCAGCTGTTCTTCGAGGACCGCTCCGACCTGCCCTTGCAGGACGATGTGTTGGCGCGCCTGCTGACGTTCCCCAACGTGATCGTCACCGCCCACCAGGCTTTCCTGACCCGAGAAGCCCTGGCTGCCATTGCCGCCACGACCCTGAGCAACATCAGTGACTGGGCGGCAGGCACCCCGCACAACCGGGTCGAGGGTTAAGCCGGACTGATCGAAGGTCGCATCCGTGGACCATGCGCCACGCCTTCGCGTGCTAGCATATCGGCCATATTTGGAGGACCCATGGTCGAACACGATTTCCGCTACAACCTGATGAACCCGCAGCACACCCTGACCGAATGCCGCGCACTGACACCGGGACGCTATCAGGTCACCGGCAACGGTGGCTCGATTCGCGCCGATGACGTGTTGCTGGTCACCCTCAAGGGCAGCAAGGATTTGTCCATGCGCCTGACCGTCGAAAACGTCCGTCACCTGCTCAAGCCAATGGGTCAGTGGGTGGCCGTGGCCAGCGGTCCGGTGTTTGGCGAACTGGCCATTCACACTTGGCAGGTGAACTGCGACAGCTGCGCCAAGGAGCTGAGCTTCGAATTCGCGGTCGACGCCAAGCTGGGCAACAAGGCCGAAAAGCCGGCCGCCACTGCACGCATCGCCGAGCTGGGCTGGACCACTGCCGGTGAAAAGCACCGCTGCCCGAAATGCCAGGAGCCGGCGTGATGAAACACCTCGTTCTGGCCGGTATGGCAGGCGCGGGCTTGTTGGGTTGTGCCGCTGAACCGGTAAAACTGCAGCAGGATCGCAGCTACATCCTGGAGTGGATCGGTGAGCGTCCGCTGATCGATTACAGCCACCTGACCATCACCCTGGGTGAAGACGGCCGGGCCTATGGCAACGGCGGCTGCAACCACTGGTTCGCCCCCTATACCCTGGAGGGTGACAAGCTGAGTTTCGGTAAGGTTGGCAGCACCCGCAAGCTGTGTGCTCCGGCCCTGATGGAGCAGGAAAAACGCTTCCTGCAAGCGTTGGAAACCGTGCAACGCTGGGACATCTCGCCGATCGAGCAACTGCGCTTCTGGCCGGCCGAAGGCAAACCGCTGCGCTGGTGGCCTGAAGAGGGTTAAGCGAACGCCGCCCCTTGTAACAGCAGCCGGTCGACGCTCGAGTGCTCGCGATGGACGTTAACGACAACGCGTACTTTCTGATTAAACGCGTTGTTCTTGAGTTCATCGCGAGCACGCTCGCGCCTACAGGTACGACCTCAGCGCCACACTCAGTTCTTCGCCTGCAATGCCTTGAGCTTCTCCATCACCCCCGCCGCTGTCTGCTCACCCATCAGTTGCTCACGCACCTTGCCCTTGTCGTCGATGATGTAGGTCACAGGCAACGCTTCGCTGCGCGGTAGCTCAAACCGCTCGGCCGGGTCCTGTGCTAGGACCGTGAAGGCGATACCGAGCTTGCTGCTGGCGCTCTTGAGCTCCTCGCCCTGCACATTGTCGAAATTGACCCCGAAGACATCAATCTTCTGCCCCTTGAGCTGTTCGGCCAGCGCATTGAGCTCAGGGATCTCCGTGCGGCACGGGCCACACCATTCGGCCCAGTAATTGAGCACCAGCCATTGGCCATCCAGACGTTCGGACGCCACCTTCTGCCCCAGTTGATCGGTACCATAATCGTAACCACAACCGCTGAGCAGCAAGGTTGTGCAAAGTGCCAATGCTGCCGTCAATCGCCTTGTCATCGGGTTGATCCTTACTCAAAAAATAGGTACTGCTTGCGACCCGTTGCCACCGAAGGTTCAGGACTGCTCGCCGCACGGGTAGAATAGCCGCCACCTTACGCAAGAAGCGACCCGCTCATGACCGATCTGACGCTTTATCACAACCCGCGCTGCTCGAAATCCCGCGGTGCGCTGGAACTGCTGGAAGCCCGTGGGCTGACGCCGACCGTGGTCCGCTACCTGGAAACCCCGCTCAATGCCGCGCAGCTGCAAAGCCTGCTGGGAAAACTGGGGATCAGTGCCCGGCAATTGCTGCGCACCGGTGAAGACGAGTACAAGACCCTGAACCTGGCCGACAGCAGCCTGAGCGAGGCGCAATTGATCGCCGCCATCGCCGAACACCCCAAGCTCATGGAGCGACCGATCCTCGAGGTCGGTGACAAAGCCATCATTGGCCGTCCGCCCGAGAGCGTGCTGGAGTTGGTGCCGTGAGCGCGCCGTACATTCTGGTGCTGTATTACAGCCGCAGTGGCTCGACCAATGAAATGGCCCGCCAGATCGCCCGGGGCATCGAGCAGACCGGCATGGAAGCGCGCCTGCGCACCGTCCCGGCAATCTCCACCGAATGCGAAGCCGTGTCGCCGGACATTCCCGACGAAGGTGCGCTATACGCCAGCCTCGACGACCTGAAAAACTGCTCGGGCCTGGCCCTCGGCAGCCCGACCCGCTTCGGCAACATGGCCGCACCGCTCAAATACTTCCTCGATGGCACCAGCAACCTGTGGCTGACGGGCGCGCTGGTCGGTAAACCGGCAGGCGTCTTCACCTCCACCGCCAGCTTGCATGGCGGCCAGGAAACCACCCTGCTGTCGATGATGCTGCCCTTGCTGCACCACGGCATGCTGATCACCGGCCTGCCGTACAGCGAATCGGCCTTGCTGGAAACCCAGGGTGGCGGCACGCCGTATGGTGCCAGTCATCACGCCGGAGCCGACGGTAAAAGCGGTCTGGATCAACACGAAGTCGCCTTATGCCGGGCCCTGGGCCTGCGCCTGGCGAAAACCGCGCAAAAGCTGGAGAGCCGTCAGACAATGGAGAGCAACCGTGGCTAAAAAGCCCAAGATCCTGCCCTCCATCGAGTGGCTGGAACCCCGCGTGCGGTTCAGCCGTGCCGCCAGCCTGCTGTGCTTTTTCGGCCTGGTTGGCCTGCTGTGCGCCTACTACCTGATGTTTGCCGACCTGCATGGCGCCCGGCCATGGGTCATCCTGCTGATCGAGCTGGTGCCGCTGGTGCTGCTGGCACCTGGCATGATCAGTGGCAGTGCCCGCGGGCATTCGTGGATGTGCTTTGTGGTGAACCTGTACTTCATCAAGGGCGCGATTGCCGCGTTCGACCCCAATCGCCAGCTGTTCGGCCTGCTGGAAATGGCCGCCAGCCTGGCGGTGTTCTGCTCGGCGCTGCTGTACGTGCGCTGGCGCTTCCAGCTCAACCGCAAGCTGGCGGGCGAAGGCGAGCCTGCAGTCGCCTGACCTGACGCCAGAGCACGCTTGCTCCCATACGGTTCTGCAGTGGGCACACCCTGTGTGAACACTCGATCACCCTGCGGGAGCGAGCGGGCTCACGATGAAGGCGGCGCGGTCTCAATGATTGACGGTATACGCCAGCATCATCGAAATCTGGCACATCGGCCGGCCACTCTCGGCATGCCACTGGTTGAACGCATTCTGCACCGTCGCCAGGTCCCGCTGGCTGGTAGGCGCCTTGTCGATGATCCCTTGGGCGTTCAGTGCCGCGACCACGTCAAAGGTCGGCACAAAGGTATCCTTGCCCACCATCCGCAGAAAGCGCGGCGCCGACAGACCACCCAACTGATGCCCATGCCTGGCCAGGTATTTCCACAGGCCTACGATATCCGTCACCGGCCACTCGGCAATCAGTTCACCAAAGCTGCCCTTCTCTTTCGCGACGTCCAGCACCAGCTGTGCATTGCGTGGCACGCTCTTGAGCTTGCCCAGGTGGCGGATGATCCGCGCATCCTGCATCAGCCGCTCCAGGTGTTCGGCGCCCATCAACACCACCTTCTGCGGGTCGAACTGGAAGAACACCTCTTCGAACGCCGGCCACTTGGCGTCCACCAGGCTGTGCTTGAGCCCGGCACGGAACACACGCAGGGCCAGGGTCGACAAATAGCGGTCATCGCTGATCTGGCGCAGTTGTGCCGCCGTCTTGGGCACGGGCAGGTGGGCTTCCAGTTCGGCCGCCGAGCCAAACCGGTTCAGACAGTATTCGTGCAGCCACTTGTAATCGCGCATGCCCTCTCCTGAGCAAAGAAATAAAAACGGCGCCCGTGAGCGCCGTCAGATCGTAACCGCCCATTCAATCAGAGGTTGACCACATTCACGAACCGCGACGCCGCCGTTTCGTCGATGCGCAGGCTGGTGAAGTCGAACAGGTTGCGGTCCGCCAACTGCGACGGAATCACGTTCTGCAGGCTGCGGAAAATGCTTTCGGTACGGCCGGGGGTCTTGCGTTCCCACTCCTGAAGCATTTCCTTGACCACCTGGCGTTGCAGGTTTTCCTGGGAACCACAGAGGTTGCACGGAATGATCGGGAATTGCTTGAAGTCCGAATAGGCTTGAATGTCTTTCTCGTTGCAGTAGGCCAACGGACGAATCACCACGTTGCGCCCGTCATCGGCACGCAGTTTCGGCGGCATGGCCTTGAGCGAACCGTTGAAGAACATGTTCAGGAAGAAGGTCTCGACAATATCGTCGCGGTGGTGACCGAGGGCCATCTTGGTCGCGCCGATTTCGTCGGCGAAGGTGTAGAGCGTGCCACGGCGCAGGCGCGAGCACAGCGAGCACGTGGTCTTGCCTTCCGGCACCAGCTCCTTGACCACCGAATAGGTGTCTTTTTCGACGATGTGGTACTCCACGCCCAGCGCCTTGAGGTAGGCCGGCAGCACATCCTCAGGGAAGCCCGGCTGCTTCTGGTCCATGTTCACCGCGACGATGTCGAACTTGATCGGTGCCACCTTCTGCAGGTGCATCAGCACGTCGAGCATGGTGTAGCTGTCCTTGCCACCGGACAGGCAGACCATGACCTTGTCACCGTCTTCGATCATGTTGAAGTCGGCAACGGCTTCACCGGCCAGCCGGCGTAGACGTTTCTGCAGTTTGTTCTGGTTGACCGTAAGAGTGCCCATGGCGCTTGAAATCCGCGAGGTGTGACGAAAGGTGCGCATTTTACGCAAAAATACTGAGTGGGCGAAGAGTTCCACGCGTCCTGACTCGCCACTGATATCAGGTAGGCCACTACCTGGTGTGCTGTCATGCAGTGCAGCGATTAACCCCCGGGTTTACAGCGCAATTTGCTCTAAAGGCCCTGCTCCCGCCCTATCCAGTCCTTTCTATACTGCGACATAAGGTCGCATGCACCTGAAGACCTTTACTGACTTGGCCAATGGCCTGTAGGCGCTCCGTTGGGGGGCGATAGCAATCACGAAGGAGTGACTGATTATGATCCATCACGTCGTGGGGCTTTTCACCCACCCAGATCAAGAATGGAAAGAGATTCGTGGCGACCAAGAGGAAAGCATCAGCCACATGTACCTCACTCACACGCTGATTCTGGCGGCGATACCGGCAATTTCCGCGTTTATCGGTACAACCCAGGTGGGCTGGGTCATTGGCAGTCGCGCCCCGGTCATGCTGACCATGGAAAGCGCACTGTGGATGACCATCATGTCGTACCTGGCGATGCTTGGCGGGGTCGCGGTGATGGGCGCGTTCATCCACTGGATGGCCCGCACCTATGACGCCAGCCCAAGCCTGGCACGCTGCGTCGCGTTTGCCACCTACACCGCCACACCGCTGTTCATCGGGGGCCTGGCGGCGCTCTATCCACACATGTGGCTGGGCATGATCGTCGGCACCGCAGCGATCTGCTACACGGTTTACCTGCTGTACGTGGGGTTGCCGACCTTCATGAACATTCCATCTGACGAGGGTTTTCTGTTTTCAAGTTCAGTGCTCGCCGTAGGGCTGGTGGTGCTGGTTGCGATCATGGCATTCACCGTGATTGTCTGGGGCCTGGGCGTCGGTCCGGTCTATACCAACTAAAACGGGCGATCACCGCGGGCAACTGGAGCGAGCCAGGGATGCCGCCGATAATACAAATCAGGATCTGCCATCACAGGCCGCCGCAAGGCGGCCTTTTGATTGGACCACGACCACTCGGTACCTGAGCGATTCGCAATGCACGCGGTTTGCAGCATACTCGACGCCTCTGGAGAACCGCCAAGCATGCCCGAGCAACTCAATACCCGCGTCGAAGACTGTTTCCAACAAGCCGAATCCTTTTTCAAACGCCCCTTCAAGCGCCCGGTGGTCAGCCTCAAGTTGCGTGGCCAGAAGGCCGGCGTTGCCCATCTGCATGAGAATCTGCTGCGCTTCAATCCGCAACTGTATCGGGAAAACACCGAAGACTTCCTCAAGCAGACCGTGGCCCACGAAGTCGCCCACCTGATCGCCCACCAATTGTTCGGTGAGCGCATTGCTCCACACGGCGAGGAGTGGCAACTGATCATGCGCGGCGTCTATGAACTGCCGCCCAACCGCTGCCACACCTACGCCGTCAAACGCCGCAGCGTAACCCGCTACATCTACCGCTGCCCGTGTGCCCGCAGCGACTTCCCATTTTCAGCCCAGCGCCACAGCCTGGTGCGCCAAGGGCGACGCTATCTGTGCCGCCAGTGCCGCGGCACACTGGTGTTCAGCGGCGAGATGCGAGTTGAATAGCCGGATAGGCAGCCTCTGCATCGGCGCTAAACAACCACCCTGGCGCGGCGTAGCTCTGCAATCTGCTCCAGGCTGTACCCCAATTCACTCAGTACCTGATCGGTATGCGCCCCCAGTGCCGCACCGATATGTCGAGGTTCAGGCAGCCCCTCGGAGAATTTCAACGGGCAGGCCATCTGCGCCTGTGTGCTGCCGTCACTGCGAGGAACCTGAGTCACCAGTTCCCTCGCTTTAAGCTGGGGATGTTCCACCGCTTCGGCCAGGTTCAACACCGGTTCGACGCACGCATCGACCCCGGTGAACAACTGGCACAGCTCGGCGAAGTCGTGTTTCTCGAACTCGATCTGCAACGCCAGCTTCAGTGCCTTTTGCTCTTCGGGCCTGGGCGACAGCCCCTGCGCCGCCAAGTGCGGCTGGCCTAGCGCCGTACACAATTGCTGCATGAAGTCGGGCTCCAGGCTGCCCACCGACAACCAGCGTCCGTCGCGCGTGCTGTAGTAGTCGTAGAAGCTACCACCGTTGAGCACCTGGTCCTCGCGCCCCGGCGTCACGCCGCACGCCAGGTAACCCGCGCCCGCCATCGCATTCAGGCTGAACGCGCAATCGGTCATGCTCACATCCAGGTGCTGGCCCTGCCCGCTGTGCTGGCGGGCAATCACCGCTGCCAGCAAGCCGATGACACCATGCAATGATCCGCCGGCGATGTCCGCCGCCTGAATCCCCAGCGGCAATGGCCCGCTGTCCTTGCGCCCGGTGTAACTGGCCACTCCCGCCAGCGCCAGATAATTGATGTCGTGCCCGGCGCGATCCTTGTACGGACCGGTCTGGCCATAGCCGGTGATCGACACGTAAATCAGCCGCGGATTGATCGCCCTCAATGCCTCATAGCCCAGCCCCAGGCGCTCCATCACGCCCGGGCGAAATTGCTCAAGGACAATGTCATGGTCTTGCAGCAACTGCTTGACCACCTCCAGCGCCTCGGGCTGCTTGAGATCCAGCGCCAGGCTGCGCTTGTTGCGATTGAGGTAGGCGTGGCTGGCCGAGATGCCCTGGTCGTGGGGCGGCAATACCCGCAACAAGTCCATGCGGGTCGGCGACTCGATGCGCACTACCTCGGCGCCCATGTCCGCCAGCAACAGCGAGGCAAACGGCCCTGGCAACAGCGTCGAGAAATCCAGAACCTTGAGTGATGCCAATGGACCCTGCATAAACCTTCTCCTTGAGCGATACCTCAAGCCTAGGCAGACGATGGCCCGGCGGCAATCACCTTAAGCATCAGCGCGAGTGACCGTTGCGCTCAAATCCGGGGCAAGAAAAAACCCGCCGTAGCGGGTTTTTCATCGACTTGGGTGAATTACTTCACGGAAGTCGGGGTTGGGCCTTCAGCCACGCCCAGGTCGTCGACTTCACGGGTGTCGGAGATACCGCGACCACCGGAAGCCAGCTCGACCTGCAGCTTGTCTTCGTCCAGCTCCTTGACCCACTTGGCCACGACCAGGGTGGCAACCGCGTTGCCCACCAGGTTCGTCAGGGCGCGGGCTTCGGACATGAAGCGGTCGATACCCAGGATCAGCGCCAGGCCGGCAACCGGCAGGTGGCCTACGGCGGACAGGGTGGCGGCCAGCACGATGAAGCCGCTACCGGTCACGCCCGCAGCACCTTTGGAAGACAGCAACAACACCAGCAGCAAGGTGATCTGGTGGGTGATGTCCATGTGAGTGTCGGTCGCCTGAGCGATGAACACCGCCGCCATGGTCAGGTAGATCGACGTGCCGTCGAGGTTGAACGAATAACCCGTCGGGATCACCAGGCCCACCACCGATTTCTGTGCGCCCAGGCGCTCCATCTTGATCAGCATGCGCGGCAGTGCGGACTCGGACGAGGAAGTGCCCAGCACGATCAGCAGCTCTTCACGGATGTAGCGGATCAGTTTCAGTACGCTGAAACCGTGAGCACGGCAGATGCCGCCCAGTACCACCACCACGAACAGGATGCAGGTGATGTAGAAGCAGATCATCAGTTGCCCCAGCTGCACCAGCGAGCCGACACCGTAGGCGCCGATGGTGAAGGCCATGGCACCCAGCGCACCGATGGGCGCCAGCTTCATGATCATGTTGATGATGTTGAACATCACGTGGGCAAAGCGATCGATGAAGTCCAGCACTGGCTTGCCATAGGCACCCAGGCGATGCAGGGCGAAACCGAAGATCACCGAGAACATCAGCACTTGCAGGATGTCGCCGTTGGCAAAGGCACCAACGATGGTGTTCGGGATCACATTGAGGATAAAGCCGACAATGCTCTGGTCCTTACCGGCAGTGACGTAGGCGGCGACCTTGGAGGCATCGAGCGTCGATACATCGATGTGCATGCCGTTGCCCGGCTGCACGACGTTGACCACAACCAGGCCGATCAACAGCGCGATGGTGGAAACGATTTCGAAGTACAGCAACGCGTAGCCGCCGGTTTTACCGACCGACTTCATGTTCTGCATGCCCGCGATACCGCTGACGACGGTACAGAAGATGATCGGTGCGATGACCATCTTGATCAGTTTGATGAACCCGTCACCCAGTGGCTTGAGCGCCACCCCGGTCTGCGGATAGAAGTGACCGAGCAAAATGCCGATAACGATGGCAACGATCACCTGGAAATACAGGGATTTGTACAGTGGCTGACGAGTCGTCATTGCAAAGTTCCTCAAGAGCACCGCGCTGCAATCATCCATCTGATGCAAGCGACGCCTACCGTGCGAACCCTCCTGCACTGGAGGGATTTGTTGTGTCGAGCTGCACGCTGGCAGACCTCTCGCCTCTATCGCAAACCCCGTGCCACCTTTCAAAAATCCACTGAAAGCCTTTTGCTACAAGGGCCGCAGCGAATCCGCCCTTGCCGAGAGGGCCGTTTCCGATGGCGGATTCCCGCCCACCCACCGAATCCCGTCCTACAATTTGGCGGATATCCGCCTTGCCCCACCCCGGGGTGATGGCTAAGATCCGCCACTCAATGGACGGACCATCCCCCATGCGCGAACGCACCATTGCCAGTCATTTTGCTCGTGCGGCCACCGATGGCGCGCGTCGGGTTGGTTACGACTGTTCAAGCCTGCTGCACAGGCTCGGGATCAGCGCCGAACTGCTCGACGAACCCCGTGCCCGGATCGCACCGGAGCAGTTCACGGCCCTGCTGCAAGGCCTGTGGCTGGCGCTGGACGACGAGTACCTGGGGCTCGCCCGCCGCCCAAGCAAGCGCGGCACCTTCGCCATGATGTGTCACGCCCTGATCCACTGCCGCAATCTGGAAAAAGCACTGGAGCGCGGCCTGTTGTTCTACAGCCTGTTCCCCGACGCTCCGAGCCTGACCCTGAGCCGTGAAGGCGACTGGGTGCGCTTGAGCCTGGATGATTCACAGCTTCTGGATCCGGATCACTTTCTCACTGAAAGCCTGCTGGTGATCTGGCATCGCCTGGGCAGCTGGCTGATCGGCCAGCGCATTCGCCTGGAGCAAGCCTGCTTCAGCTACCCGAAACCCGGGCACGGTGCCGAATACGACCTGCTGTTTCCCTGCCCGCTGGCGTTCGACGCTGAACACAGCGGCCTGCTGTTTCACAGCCGCTACCTGTCCATGCCCTTGCTCCAGGACGAACGGACCCTCAAGCACTTCCTTGAGCACTCGCCAGCCGACCTGCTCTCGCGACCGGATGACGGCGACAGTTTGAGCAGCCAGCTACGACGCCTGCTCAGCCGCGACAGCGCTCGCTGGCCGGATCTGGAGGCCGTTGCCGCACACCTGCACATCAGCCCGCAAACATTGCGTCGGCATTTGCGTGAGGAGGGTTCGAGTTTTCAGGAGTTGAAGGATCAGCTACGTCGCGACATCGCGATTTATCACCTGAGCCGCGCCGATCTGTCATTGCAACAGATCGCCGAGCAGCTGGGCTTTTCAGAGCCCTCGGCGTTTCACCGGGCGTTCAAAAAGTGGACCGGGTTAACGCCAGGCGCCTATCGGGCGCAGGAGAGCTAAGTGTGAACATGAGCCCCTTCCGTGGCGAGAGAGGCTTCACAGTACCGGGAAATGAATCCGGAACGCCGCGCCACCCAGGTCAGAATCCCCCAGCGTCAACTGCGCGCCATAGCTTTCGATGATGTCCTTGACCACCGCCAGACCAATACCCTGCCCCGGATGCTGACGGTCCAGCCGTTCGCCGCGCTGGAGAATCCGTGCTCGCTGATCCACTGGAACACCCGGACCATCGTCTTCCACGCACAACTCAATCCCTGCCAATGTCTGGCGCAGGCTGACATGTACTTCGCTCAGGCACAGGCGATAGGCGTTTTCCAACAGGTTGCCGAGCATTTCCAGCAAGGCGCCCTGCTCAATGGGTACATGGCACGAGGCCGGCAGGTCAAATGAGGCCTTGACCCGCTTATCGCGGTAGACCTTGTCCAGCGTATCGCACAGGCTCTTGAGCACCGGCTGCAACTGGACCTGATGACGCACCAGACCACTTTTACGCAAGCTGGCGCGCTGCAACTGGTAACTGATTTGCTGGCTCATGCGTTCGATCTGCGATTGCAGCACCCACGCCTGCTCCCGGTCTTCAGGTCGCTGGGCCATGTCTTCACTGACCCCTTGCAGCACCGCCAACGGGGTTTTCAGGCTGTGGGCCAGATCGTCCAGAGAGTCGCGGTAGCGGCTGCGTTGTTCCCGCTCACTGCTTAGCAACCGGTTCAGGGAGCCGGTCAGGCGTAGCAGTTCCCGCGGATGTTCCTCGCTGAGGCTTTCGCGCTCACCGCTTTCGATCTGATCCAGCTCCTGGCTCAAGCGCCGCAATGAGTTCAAGCCCCAGGTAAGGCCGATCCAGAGCAAGGCGAGCAGTACCAGCAACGCTGCGCCAAAGCCCAGGTAGAGATTCTCCCGCACCCCTTCGAGGGTCTGCTGGTATTCACGCACCGGTTGCAGCGCAACGATGCTGAACGCCGCACTCTTGCCGCCCAGCAGTTTGATTTCGACGTCATAGACGAAGAACTCCTGGCCGTTGCCCTCGCGAATCCGCGCGAACTCGTTGCCGCGCCCGTCGTAACGCGGCTTGTAATTGATGCTCTCGTCCTGAGTCGCACGCGAACGCCAGACCAGATGACCTTCGCGGTCATAGATGTAGCCCAGCAAGCGAGTGTCGGCGAGATTGAAGCGCTCATCCGGCAGCTGCGAGGGCATCTTCAACTGGTTGTTTTCAACCCGTGCCGCAGAGATAAGCGTGGTGACGTCCGACGCCAGGCGCTGCTCGATCGAGTCTTGCAGCGCCAGGCTGAAGGCGCCTTGCATGGCCGGCAACAGCGCCAGCATGAACAACACGGCCAAGGTGGTGGCGGCCAGCATCAGCCGTAGCCGAAGCGAACGAATCACTTGCAGCGCTCATTGAACAGGTAGCCAAGGCCCCGCACGGTCTCGATCGGTTTGAATCCGGTCGGCGCTTCCAGCTTGCGCCGCAAGCGACCTACCAGCACCTCGATCACATTCGGATCGCGCTCGTCGTCATTCGGGTAGAGTTGCTCCATCAAGCGATCCTTGGCGACCACCTGCTGATGGTGGCGCATCAGGTACTCGAGGATTCGATACTCATAGGCGGTGAGTGCCAACGGCTGGTCGTCGAGACTCGCCTGCTTGCGATTGAGGTCCAGCAGCAACGGCCCGGCGATGATGGTCGACTGGGTGAAGCCACTGGAGCGGCGCAGCAGCGCATTCAGCCGCGCATCCAGCTCTTCGAACTGGAACGGCTTGACCACGTAATCGTCGGCTCCGGCGGCCAGGCCTTCAACCTTATCCTGCCAGTTGCCGCGCGCGGTGAGGATCAGGATCGGGAAGGTCTTGCCCTGAGACCGCAATTGGCGAATCAGATCCAGCCCACTCATGCCCGGCAGGCCCAGGTCGATCACCGCCAGGTCATGGTTGAACTGACCGGACTGGTACAAGGCCTCTTCGGCGTTGGCAACAGGCTCCACCACGTGGCCATTTTCGGTCAGGCGCGTGTGCAGGTGATGACGCAACAGCGCCTCGTCTTCGACGACCAGTAGTTTCATAACGCTCTCCCAGGCAAATCAACGTCTCCACGGGTGCCCGCACCCAGTTTGCTGACACACCCGCGCCAGATCACCCAAAGGTTGATCCGGCGCGGTTCGATGGTACCCGGATATCAGAAAGCGTAGTTGGCGGACAGATAGGTTTGTGCGCTGCTGGTCAGGCTCAACGAGCCCTGCTTGCTGCCTTGGGCGCTCATTTCGGTGCTGGCATTGCTGCGCAGGTAACGGTAACCCAGCTCTACCGAGGCATTCTTCGAAACCTGTTGCAGGATACCGGCCTGGACGCCCATGGCATAACCGATGTCGCTGTCGCGGCTGTAGCCCGGCGAGTCCTGAGTCAGCTTGGTCAGGCCGGCGGTGCCGCCGCCAAACAGTTTGGTGGTGCTGGTTACTGGCAGGAACATATCGTAGCTGCCCAGGAGGTTTTCCTGACGCAACTTGATGCCATTATGACTGCCGGAGACGTTGTCATAGGTCGCATAGTACCGACGCTCATCGTTTTGCTGGCCCAGACGCACACCCCAGGTGGTGTCCTTGCCGATCACGCCATCGGTGTTCGGGTGATTCAGGTTCTTGTTCAGTGCACTGGATTTGCTGACCTTGTCGCTGGTCTGGCCCAGGGTCAGGCTGGCGAAGTTTTCGTCAGCGGCTTGAACAGCGGCACTGGCGCCCAGTACGGTCATGGCCAGGATCAGTTTCTTGAAAGTAGTCATAGTGTGTTTCCTCGTTCGCATCGTGCTGTTGGGGGATGCGTGCAGGTTAACCACCCGCCACTGAACTCCTCCTGAACACGCGCTGAACCTCGGCTGAACGAGTTCGACGGCGATGAATCCACTGCGCGGGTCCTTGCCGAAGGATCACGCACACCAGGACTATCCAGCCCCAGGCCAACCCGGCAAAATGCCGGTATGAACTCGCCCCCCCCTATTCCCGCTTGCTGCACGCCCCTCGACGCCCACTGGCCGTTGCCTGATGCACTGCCCGGCACGGTGTTGCTCAGTACCCGGTTCGATCCCGCCCGACTGGAATACGAGGATTTCCGCCGCTGCACCATCGAGCCGCCCCCCAGCATCCAGCGCTCGGTCGCCAAGCGTCAGGCCGAGTTTCTCGCCGGGCGGGTGTGCGCGCGCGCCGCGCTGCAGCAACTGGCAGGGCTGGACTGTGTACCGGCCATTGGCGAGGATCGTGCACCGGTCTGGCCAGCGCACCTGTGCGGCTCGATCACCCACACCACCGGCCGGGCCGCCGCGATCGTTGCCCACAAGGCGCAGTGGCGAGGCCTGGGCATGGACCTGGAAAACCTGCTCAGCACCGAACGCGCCGAGCGCCTGGCCGGTGAGATTCTCACCCCAGGCGAACTCGAGCGCATGGCGGCAGGTAGCCGGGATCAATTGGCGTTGTGGGTGACCCTGACCTTTTCAGTCAAGGAAAGCCTGTTCAAGGCGCTCTACCCCATCGTGCAAAAACGCTTCTACTTCGAGCATGCACAGGTGCTGGAGTGGACCGAAGACGGCCACGTACGCCTGCGCCTGCTGACGGACCTGTCCAGTGAGTGGCATAACGGCAAGGAACTGGACGCACAGTTCGGGATGAAGGACGGGCAGTTGCTGAGCCTGGTCAGCATCAAGGCCTGAACCCTCAGCGTTCGGCCTTTTCCTGATTGCGCGGCCAGCTCAGGCTGAAACACGCCCCGCCCAGGTTTTTGCTCCTGCTGATCAATGCCCGGCCACCGTGCCAATGCACGATTCGGCGCACGATAGACAATCCAAGGCCGTGGCCACCCGAGGCTCGGGTGCGACTGTCATCCAGACGCAAAAACGGTGTGAAGATTTTTTCCCAGGCACTTTCCGGCACGCCCGGGCCGTCGTCCTCGACGTCGACGCGACACCGTTGCTGGCCCACCTGATAACTGATCGAGACCTGCGCCTGGGCATGACGCATGGCGTTGCCCACCAGGTTCTGCAGCGCACGATGCAGGTAGCGGGGTTCGGCTTCGACCCAGGCACCATCACAATCGGCCGCCGACAGGCACAAGCCGCGCTGCACCGTCACGTTGGCCCGCAGCGGCGCCAGCTCGCTGATCACCTGATTGACCAGGGCATCCAGGTCCACCCGCTGGAAGTTCAGTGCCGGCGAGCCCTGCTCCAGTCGTGCATAAGTGAGCATTTCGTCCACCAGACCGTCCAGGTCCTGGATGTCGTGATCCATGCCTTCGAGGTACTTGTCGCGCGCCTGTGGCGTGGTCGCCGAACTGATCATTTCCAGGCCAAAACGCAATCGCGCAACGGGCGTGCGCAGTTCATGGGACACCGCGCGCACCAGCTCGCGCTGAATCGCCAGCAGTTGCTGCAGGTGTTCGGCCATCCCGTTGAAGGCGGCCGCCAGACGCCCGACCGAGTCCGCCCCTCGTGTCGGCACCCGGGTCTCCAGGCTGCCCTTGGCGATTCGCGTCGCGGCCGACTCCAGGCCACTGAGTCGACGCTCCAGTTGTCGCACCAACAAATAGACGATCAAGCCGATCAGGCACAGCCCCAGCACCGCGATCAAGATCAGCCACTCCGGCGGATAAGGGTTCATTTGATACAGAGGGCCGATTTCCAGTACCCACGGCGTGCCCACCATCCCGGCAAATACCCGGATCGAATCGCCGCCCTTGCCCAACGCCATCACCGTGTCGCCCTCGGACACACGACGTCGCTGGTCCTCGTCCATGTCGGCCTGGTCCACCGTGACCAGGTTCAGCTCGAAGCCGAACCCCTTGTCCTTCTTCAAGGCCTCCAGGCGCTTGGGCTGCTCAGCCACCGGGTAGCGCACCAACTCATCGGCCAGCAGGTAAATAGTCGCCCGCGCCAGTTGCTCGCTGATCTGCTGCACCTCCCCGGTGAGCACCAGTTGCTCCTTGTCGCTGACCAGACGGTAGACCTTGGCCGCGTGCGGGCCTGTCTGCTCCACCAGCGCCTGGCCGCGCAGCACGCGGGTACGCTGACCCAGGTCGAGATTCGTCTGGCTGAAGGTCTGCACACTCAACGGAATGCCCAGCAAACGCTCCCACACCAGCAGCGCCCGATGTCGCTCGGTCTCGTTCATCGGCCGCAGGTTGTCGGCCATCAGCGAAAACGTGCCATGGGCCAGCCGTTCCCGGTATTGCTCGCTGCGCACCTCATTAAGCAAGTGCAAGGCCAGCACCCCGAGCACAGCCACCAGTATCAGAGCAGCACACATGCCGCCGTAGATGCGCAGGAAGATCGAGTTCACAGGGGCTGGTCTGCACAGGCTTCGGGAACGAACAGGTAGCCCTTGCTGCGAATGGTCTTGATCAGGCGCGGATGTTCCGGGTCATCGCCTATTTTCGGGCGGATCCTGGAAATGCGTACATCGATGGAGCGGTCCTGGCCGTCATATCCAATGCCGCGCAGGGCGGTAAAAATCTCTTCGCGGGACAGAATCCGCCCGGCGTTGGCTACCAGCAGCCACAGCAGGTCGAACTCGGCACTGGTCAGCTCGATGCCATTGCCATGTAGCCAGGCCTCGCGCAACGCGTGGTCGACCACCAACGGGCCAAACTGCAAACGACGGAGCTTTTCGGGAGCCGCCGGCTCGGGCGTCTCGCTGCGCCGCAGCAACGCCTGGATACGCGCCAGCAACAAGCGTGGTCGTACCGGTTTGCACACGTAGTCGTCGGCCCCCATGTCCAGGCCCTGGATCTGGTCCATGTCGTCGGTACGTGCGGTGAGCATCAGGATCGGTCCGTCGTAGCGATCGCGGGCCTTGCGGCAAATCGTCAAACCATCTTCGCCGGGCAGCATCAGGTCAAGGATCACCAGGTCCGGTTGCTCGGCGATAATCCGTGCCGCCGCCAACGCGCCATTGCCTTCGATGGCAACACGCAGTCCATTGCTTTCCAGGTACTCACGAGTCAACTCAGCCAGGCGCTGGTCGTCCTCGACAATCAATACCTGCCAGGCTTCTTGCTCCACGGGTGACCTCTGCTTGCCAGAACACTATTAAGGAAGAATCCACACGTCTTTTTGTAATGATTGGAGTGGATAAAACTGCATGGGCAGCAGCCGATTGTAGCAACGCCTCCCCTCGAGAACACAAGCTGGCAAATGCGCTCGGTAACTGCGTTTTTTTGTGGTAGGGTTCGCGCCCGCAAAAATCCGCCCAAGGCTATTTTCCAGGGTAAAAAACAGTGACAAACGGTCTACCCCAGCAAGGTCGCGGCCTACACGACGATCGGCCGTTTCATACACATTTTACGCACAGCTTTATCCACAGGTAGTACGTTGCAATCACCCCCTAAAACGCATTATCTTGTAGCTCACGCTAAAAAAACCCCTAGATGTAGGGTTTCGAGCTGAAAACCAAACACAAATCAGACAAGAAACTCAAGTGCTTTTCTTGCATGTTTTTGGTTGAACCAAACGCTTTTTCAGAAGCCCAAACCGCTCCCGCGGATGGCGACCGTTTTCCAACTCAAAACAGCGAAAACGGTACGGGTGTTGCAGTCATTTACTGTCACCCAAACGGAATTCGGTTTTCAGCCCCTGGCTTGAAACCAAAGACTTCGGCATGGAAGCGGCGCACGACAGCCCCTTCCTACTGTCCCGAAGTTGTTATGCCCGGCGCTTGCCGGTTGTAGTGCTTCAGGACGGAACGGTGGGCACCGTGATGGTGCCCAAACAAACATAGAGAATGTGGAGACACCCCCCCATGCAAACCGACACAACTCGCGAGAACCCGCAAGGCACCTTGCCGCAGGGCGCTGATTCGAATTCGGATCTGTCCGCCACCGCGCCTGGCCAATTGCGTGTGATCAAGCGTAACGGCACTGTCGTTCCTTACACCGATGACAAAATCACCGTCGCTATCACCAAAGCGTTTCTCGCAGTTGAAGGCGGCACCGCTGCCGCCTCGTCGCGAATCCACGACACCGTTGCCCGCCTGACCGAACAGGTCAGCGCGACCTTCAAGCGTCGCATGCCATCGGGCGGCACCATCCACATCGAAGAAATCCAGGACCAGGTCGAACTGGCCCTGATGCGTGCCGGCGAGCAGAAAGTGGCGCGCGACTACGTGATCTACCGTGACGCCCGCTCCAAGGAGCGCGCCGTGCGCGCCCCTGCCGAGGAAGCGGTACAGGCTCACCCGTCGATCCGCATCACCCGTGCCGATGGCTCCCTGGCGCCACTGGACATGGGCCGCCTGAACACCATCGTGACCGAAGCCTGTGAAGGCCTGGAAGAAGTCGATGGCGACCTGATCCAGCGCGAAACCCTGAAAAACCTGTACGACGGCGTGGCCCTGACCGACGTCAACACCGCCCTGGTGATGACCGCCCGTACCCTGGTCGAACGTGAGCCAAACTACTCGTTCGTGACCGCTCGCCTGCTGATGGACACCCTGCGTGCCGAAGGCCTGGGCTTCCTCGGCGTCGCCGAGAGCGCCACTCACCACGAAATGGTCGACCTGTACGCCAAGGCGCTACCCGCCTATATCGCGAAAGGGATCGAATTCGAATTGCTGAACCCGGTCCTGGCGTCCTTCGACCTGGAAAAACTCGGCAAGGCGATCAACCACGAGCGCGACCAGCAGTTCACCTACCTGGGCCTGCAAACCCTGTACGACCGTTACTTCATCCACAAGGATGGCGTGCGCTTCGAACTGCCGCAGATCTTCTTCATGCGCGTGGCCATGGGCCTGGCAATCGAAGAAAAGAACAAAGAAGACCGTGCGATCGAGTTCTACAACCTGTTGTCGTCCTTCGACTACATGTCCTCGACCCCGACCCTGTTCAACGCCGGCACCCTGCGTCCACAGCTGTCGAGCTGCTACCTGACCACCGTGCCGGACGACCTGTCGGGCATCTACCACGCGATCCACGACAACGCCATGCTGTCGAAATTCGCCGGCGGCCTGGGCAACGACTGGACTCCGGTTCGCGCGCTGGGTTCGTACATCAAGGGCACCAACGGCAAGTCGCAAGGCGTGGTTCCATTCCTGAAAGTAGTGAACGACACCGCCGTAGCGGTTAACCAGGGTGGCAAGCGCAAGGGCGCTGTCTGTGCCTACCTGGAAACCTGGCACATGGACATCGAAGAGTTCATCGAGCTGCGCAAGAACACCGGTGATGATCGTCGTCGTACCCACGACATGAACACCGCCAACTGGATCCCTGACCTGTTCATGAAGCGCGTCTTCGATGACGGCAAGTGGACCCTGTTCTCGCCGTCCGAAGTACCGGACCTGCACGACCTGACCGGCAAGGCCTTCGAAGAGCGCTACGAGTACTACGAAGCCCTGACCGAGTACCCGGGCAAGGTCAAGCTGTTCAAGACCATCCAGGCCAAAGACCTGTGGCGCAAAATGCTGTCCATGCTGTTTGAAACCGGCCACCCATGGCTGACCTTCAAGGACCCATGCAACCTGCGCAGCCCGCAGCAGCACGTGGGCGTGGTCCACAGCTCGAACCTGTGCACCGAGATCACCTTGAACACCAACAAGGACGAGATCGCCGTTTGCAACCTGGGTTCGATCAACCTGCCGAACCACATCGTGGGCGGCAAGCTCGACACCGCCAAGCTGGAGCGCACCGTCAACACTGCCGTGCGCATGCTCGACAACGTGATCGACATCAACTACTACTCGGTGCCGCAAGCGAAGAACTCCAACTTCAAGCACCGTCCGGTCGGCCTGGGCATCATGGGCTTCCAGGACGCTCTGTACCTGCAGCACATCCCTTACGGCTCCGACGCGGCCGTCGAGTTCGCCGACAAGTCGATGGAAGCGGTCAGCTACTACGCGATCCAGGCTTCCTGCGACCTGGCTGACGAGCGTGGCGCCTACGAGACGTTCCAGGGTTCGCTGTGGTCCAAAGGCATCCTGCCGCTGGACTCGCAACAGATCCTGATCGAGGCCCGCGGCCAGAAGTACATCGACGTTGACCTGAACGAAACCCTGGACTGGGCGCCGGTACGCGCCCGTGTGCAGAAAGGTATTCGTAACTCCAACATCATGGCCATCGCACCGACCGCCACCATCGCCAACATCACTGGCGTGTCGCAGTCGATCGAACCGACCTACCAGAACCTCTATGTGAAATCGAACCTGTCGGGCGAATTCACCGTGATCAACCCGTACCTGGTTCGCGACCTCAAGGCTCGCGGCCTGTGGGACTCGGTCATGATCAACGACCTGAAGTACTACGACGGTTCGGTGCAGCAGATCGAGCGCATCCCGCAAGAACTCAAAGAGCTCTACGCGACAGCCTTCGAAGTGGACACCAAGTGGATCGTCGACGCGGCCAGCCGTCGTCAGAAGTGGATCGACCAGGCTCAGTCCCTGAACCTGTACATCGCTGGCGCTTCGGGCAAGAAGCTGGACGTGACCTACCGCATGGCCTGGTACCGTGGCCTGAAAACCACTTACTACCTCCGCGCCCTGGCCGCGACCAGCACCGAGAAGTCGACCATCAACACCGGTAAGCTGAACGCTGTTTCCAGCGGCGGCAACCACGGTGACGACTCGGTCCTGGCTGCCCCAGCCGGCCCTGCTCCAGTGCCGAAGGCTTGCGCCATCGACGAGCCGGATTGCGAAGCTTGCCAATAAGCTGAGCCGGCAGGCGCCGCAAGGCGCCTGCCTGAAACCCCCGATAGCCCCCCTGGGTTTATCGGGGGTTTTCTTTTGCCCCGGGAAAAGCACTGACAGCCACCACCAGCCGCCACGCAAACCGGACCAGCAGGTATCGCCCCCCCTCCAACCGACGGCCACACAGCCTCCAGAGGCTTTGTGCAGACGAAAAAAAACGCCTCTTGCGAGGCGTTTCTTTTACAAGCGAGTAACCGGGTTACTCAGCCAGCTTGAAGGTAATGAAGCTGGCACGCCCCTGACGCAGAACCCGCATCGACACCGAACGGTTCTTCGGCAACGCCTTGGCGATCTCCGTGAACTCCTTGGCCGAACCGATGGCCTGGTTGTTCAGGTGAGTGATCACATCGCCTGGCTGCAAGCCAATCAGCGCGGCAGGACCCTCCAGCACTTCCTTGATCACAACGCCGCTCTTGAGGTCGAACGCTTTCTTTTGCTCATCGCTGAGCTCGACCACGGCAACGCCCAGGCGATTGCTGCTGCGCTCGACACCGGATTTATTAGCAAGGGCATCGAGCTCTTTGCCTTCTTCCGGAATCGCCCCCACGGTCAGTTCGACGTTTTTGCGCTTACCGTCGCGAATCACTTCAAGATTGGCCTTGGCGCCAGCCTTCAGCGCGCCCACCAGGTGAGGCAGGTCCGCCGACATAACAATCGGCTGATCGTTCATGGTCAGAATCACGTCACCAACCTGCAAGCCACCCTTGGCGGCCGGACCATCGTCCTGAATCTGGGCCACCAGCGCACCGGCAGGCTTGTCCAGGCCAAAGGACTCGGCGAGGTCCTTGTTGACTTCCTGGATGACCACGCCCAACCAGCCACGGCTCACCTTGCCACCGGCTTTCAGCTGATTGGAAACATCCATGGCAACGTCGATCGGGATGGCGAACGAAACGCCCATGAAGCCACCGGAGCGGGTGTAGATCTGCGAGTTGATCCCCACCACTTCGCCCGCCAGGTTGAACAGCGGACCACCGGAGTTACCCGGGTTGATCGGCACGTCGGTCTGGATGAACGGTACATAGTTCTCGTTCGGCAGGCTGCGCCCGATGGCGCTGACGATGCCTTGCGTCACGGTGTGGTCAAAGCCGAACGGCGAACCGATGGCCACGACCCATTGCCCGGCTTTCAGGTCCTGGGACTTGCCCAATTTCAGGACCGGCAGATCCTTGCCTTCGACCTTCAGCAACGCCACGTCGGAACGCGGGTCAGCGCCAATCACTTTGGCCTTGAGCTCACTACGGTCCGCCAGGCGCACGATAATTTCATCCGCATCGGCGATCACATGGTTGTTGGTCAGGACGTAGCCATCAGGCGAGATGATGAACCCCGAACCGAGGGATTGCGCTTCACGCTGGCGATCACCACGAGGGGGGCGCGTCTGAGGCGGCATGCCTCGCTCGAAAAACTCGCGCAGCATCGGCGGCAAACCTTCCAGGTCAGGCATCTGCTGGCTGGATACCTTGCGATCGGGCAATTTCTGGGTGGTACTGATATTCACCACCGCGGGTGAGGCCTGCTCAACCAGCTGTGTAAAGTCAGGCAGCTCGGCTGCCTGGGCAGTGACGGCCTGACCCAGCACCAGCACAGTGGCAAAAATGGTCAGGCAGGATTTCAAACGTGGTATCGACATACGGCTCCCGTTACGACGAGCATGGTTAAGCGATATGGAGCAAGAAACACCGGGGAAACATGCACCGGTACTTTTGTTCCGGGAACAACTATACAAGGCCAGAGCCGAGGGACCCTGACCTATAAAAAAATTTAAGGTTTTTTGCAAATTGAAATGCTCACCAAACATTTCGACATCTCGATTGTGACGTGGACATTGACTGACCTTGTGCACAAACGAGCCGTCGTTCGATGAGCGTCACCGGATCGACTTACTGCTTGACCGTAGCGGCGTCGGTGCGCATGGAGAGCGCAATCCGTTCAGCGGTACCGATGGGGATTTCCCCCACTACCGTGACCATGATCTCGCCTTTGGGAGTGGTCAGGCGCCGGGAAACGGCAACGGTTGGCCCCAGCTGAGTACGGGTATCGGTGACCGCTGCGCCATTGAGCGGCTCAAGGAATACCGAAAAGCGTGCCAGGCCATCGTCATACATCAGGCTGCTGACTTGAGCCTTGGTCTGCGGATCCTTGTGTGCGCCACTGGCGGTCAGCTCAAAGCCCGGCGGCAACCAGTCGGAATGCCAGTCCTGAGCGGTTTTGACAGCAGACGCCTTGTCGCCTTCGAGCACCACGGGCTTGCACTCGGCAGTGGCCTGCAGATCGTGATCGGTCGGTACGTCGGCCGTATCCAGGCGAGTGAACTGGAATCGCTCCAGCAACTGCCCTTTTTCATTCAGCAACAATGACTTCAATGGCAGGCCGGTTTCGCGATCCAGGTGCAGTTCGAAACCATAGCGATGCTGGTCACGGGGCGTCAGCGAAACAATCACCGCTGGCCGCCCGGCCACGCGCGACTTGCCGATGACGGCAAGGTCGTACCAATTCTTGAGCTTTTGCGAGTCCAATACACGAGCGGAGGTATCGGGCGCATCCCCCAGCCCCGCCACCAGGCTGCCGCTGACGCATTGAGTACGCCCATCAATGCGTACGACTTCCTGGGCCGAGCCGTCGAGCTGAAGCAAACGCTCGAGGACTTTGCCTTCCTGGACACGATGCCAGATGTTGTGGGTAGAAAAACTACCGTTACGCTCGTAAACGAAAGTGCCTTGAAAGCTTTGCTGCTGCTCGGCCTGGCTCAGACGGGTCAACCATTCCTGAGCCTCATCGGCATGGGCTGGAACAACAAACCAGCCGCTAAGCAACAGCGTAAGTAGAGGTATGGCGCGCATGATCCTCCTTAACGGTTTTCCAGGCTCGCTGCACGAGCGTAAGGCAGGGCACTTTCAGTGCCTTTGAGTGCAGCTTGTTGAGCATGTTGACGCAAATAGCCTGGCAGACGCTGATCGTGCCAGCCTGGCTGACCTTGCAATACGCCATTGGCCATGGGACCTGTGGCTTGCGAACCTTCATTGTAGCCTGCCAATACGGCGGGGCCCTTGACTTGAGGAACGCTCAGGCCGGGTTGGGTCGATTGCTGGGCCAGTTCGACACCGGCGATCTCGTCCTGGTTGTACAGGCGCACACCCGCCAAGACAGCAAGAGTCACCGAAGCGGCTACCGCCAGACGACCCAGGCTGCGCCAAGGTCCGCGACTGGCTTTTGCCGGTACGGCTTCGTCAGCCAGCGCGGCCGAAACGGCCGAGGCAAGGTCAAGACGCGGGATCAGCAAGTCCTTGTGCATGACGGCACGAGCGATCTGGTAGCGAGCCCAGGTTTCGCGGGTTTCAACATCGTCAAAGGCATTCAATACCCGACGCAATTCCAGTTCGTCCGCTTCGTTATCCATCACTGCGGACAGCGATTCCTGCAGGGCTTCACGACTCATGGCGTTCCTCTCTTGGCTGTCGCCGCTGTCTCAGTTTTCCTGCAACAACGGCTGCAGGGCTTTATCGATGGCCTCCCGGGCGCGGAAAATCCGGGAGCGCACGGTACCCACCGGACACTGCATGACGCTCGCAATGTCCTCGTAACTCAGACCGTCGAATTCACGTAAAGTTAAAGCCGTACGCAAATCTTCTGGCAGTTGCTGGATGGTTCGATGGACGGTGCCTTCGATCTCATCGCGTAGCAATGCCCGCTCGGGCGATTCGAGGTCCTTGAGGCCGTGATCGCCATCGTAGAACTCTGCATCCTCGGAACTGACATCGCTATCCGGCGGCCGACGGCCGCGTGAAACCAGATAGTTTTTCGCCGTGTTGATGGCGATACGGTAAAGCCACGTATAAAACGCGCTGTCCCCGCGAAAATTACCAAGTGCACGGTAAGCCTTGATAAAAGCTTCCTGTGCGACATCCTGGGCTTCATGGGTGTCGTGCACGAAACGCACGATCAACCCGAGAATTTTGTGCTGGTATTTCAGCACTAGCAGATCGAACGCACGCTTGTCGCCACGCTGAACGCGCTCGACCAGCTGCTGATCCTCTTCCTGGGTTAGCATGAACACTCCTCGATAAGCTCGGAGGAGGCTTGCATCACTAATCGATCAGGCTTGCAAACATAGACTCGTGCTTTTCGCAAAAGTTCTCCCCCTCCAGGCAAGTTTCCTGCGTGCTCTGATTTGGCACACACGAAAAGCGCAGCACCGGCTTGGCCGGCTGCGCCAATAATCTTGTCGTCGAATCCATTCGCAAGGACCGAAACACGGATCCTGCGCAAACCGACGCTGTCCCTTGTTTCAGGCAACCGTCTATTGAGCTTGAGCGCGGTGCAAAAGTTCCCATGTTTTATCGTCGAACCAAACGGACAATGTATAACCGTGAAGCGAACATGCGCGCTTTGTCCGCGATAAAGCACGCTTGACGGCCTTTCAACAGGTAAATCACCTGACACGACCTTCAGGCTTTTCCATCACGGTAGTCTCACATTGCCACGAAGGCCTGACTATTGTGCCGATCCACCCCTCTATATACTAGTAGGCTGTGTGGCTGCCTTGACTCGCCGAATCAGGTGTCTTGCGCCAACCCCGACCCGGGTCGCTTTGAGCGGAATCCTGAAATGAGCCAACAGTTTCAACACGATGTTCTGGTGATTGGCAGCGGCGCTGCCGGTTTGAGTCTGGCGCTAACGCTGCCCGACCATTTGCGCATTGCCGTATTGAGCAAAGGCAACCTCGCCAACGGTTCGACCTATTGGGCCCAGGGTGGCGTCGCGGCCGTCCTGGATGACACCGATACCGTTGAATCCCACGTTGATGACACCCTCAACGCTGGCGGCGGCCTGTGCCACGAAGACGCCGTGCGGTTTACCGTCGAACACAGCCGCGAAGCCATTCAGTGGCTGATCGATCAGGGCGTCCCCTTCACCCGCGACGAACAGTCCGGGACAGAGGACGGCGGTTTCGAATTCCACCTGACCCGCGAGGGCGGCCACAGTCATCGACGCATCATCCACGCCGCCGATGCCACGGGTGCCGCCATCTTCAACACCCTGTTGGCACAAGCGCGGCTGCGCCCGAACATCGAACTGCTGGAGCAGCGGGTCGCCGTCGACCTGATCACCGAGAAGCGCCTGGGCCTGGCAGGCGATCGCTGCCTTGGCGCCTACGTCCTCAATCGCGGTACCGGCGAAGTCGACACCTACGGCGCGCGCTTTGTAATCCTCGCCTCTGGCGGCGCGGCAAAAGTCTACCTCTATACCAGCAACCCCGATGGCGCCTGCGGTGATGGCATTGCCATGGCCTGGCGCTCGGGCTGCCGGGTCGCGAACCTGGAGTTCAACCAGTTCCACCCCACGTGCCTCTATCACCCGCAAGCCAAAAGCTTCCTGATCACCGAGGCCCTGCGGGGCGAAGGCGCTCACCTGAAACTGCCGAACGGCGAGCGTTTCATGCAGCGCTTCGACCCCCGTGCCGAACTGGCCCCGCGCGATATCGTCGCCCGAGCCATCGACCACGAGATGAAGCGCTTGGGTATCGACTGCGTCTACCTGGACATCAGCCACAAGCCTGAAGCGTTCATCAAGTCGCACTTCCCGACCATGTACGAGCGCTGCCTGGAATTCTCCATCGACATCACCAAACAGCCGATCCCGGTGGTTCCGGCCGCGCACTACACCTGTGGCGGGGTCATGGTCGATCAACAGGGGCGCACGGACGTACCCGGGCTGTACGCCATTGGCGAAACCAGCTTCACCGGCCTGCACGGCGCCAACCGCATGGCCAGCAACTCGCTGCTGGAGTGTTTCGTCTACGCCCGCTCGGCGGCTGCCGACATCCTTGAGCAGTTGCCGCACATTGCAATCCCCAACGCCCTGCCCGCCTGGGACGCCAGCCAGGTCACCGACTCCGACGAAGATGTGATCATTGCGCACAACTGGGACGAACTGCGGCGCTTCATGTGGGACTACGTCGGCATCGTGCGCACCAACAAGCGCCTGCAGCGGGCCCAGCACCGCGTGCGCCTGCTGCTGGACGAGATCGACGAGTTCTACAGTAACTACAAGGTCAGCCGGGACTTGATCGAACTGCGCAACCTGGCCCAGGTGGCCGAGCTGATGATTCGCTCAGCCATGGAGCGCAAGGAAAGCCGGGGCCTGCACTACACCCTCGACTACCCGGACCTGTTGCCGCAAGCACTGGACACTATTCTGGTGCCACCCACCTACGCCGACTGAACTTGAGCCGCACCCGCAGGCGCCGATGGACATCCGCCGCCTGCGCGTCGCGCGGCACGCAGATCGAGCGCACCCGCAGCTCCCCACGCAGCCGAAAGCGCAACACCACGATCAATGGCAAGGCCAGGCTGTCAGGGCGCAGTTGCACCGCTTGCCAACCGCAGGCCTGACTCCACAGCTGCCAGCCATCGGCATCGCGGCGCAGACCACGAATTGCACCGGGGTGAGTCAGCAGAATCTGCCGTGGCAGCGCCCACGCCCCATGGATCAGACACAGCAAGGCGCCGGGCACGCTTGCCCACCAGGGAACATCGAGGATCAACAGCGAACCCAGCGCGAACAGCTGGGCGAGGAGATAAGCCGCCAGCAATTGCCGTGAGGCATGCCAGCGGCATTCAAACGAATTACTTGGGCTGGACACGATCCAGGATCATGCGAACCATGCGCTGCAGTTCAGGATCTTCCGATTCGGAACGCTCCATGAACCAGCCGAACATGTCCTGGTCTTCGCATTCAAGCAGCCTGACATAGCACTCGCGATCAACCTGATTCAGGTGCGCATAAACCTCTTTGACAAACGGCACCAGCAACACGTCAAGTTCAAGCATGCCGCGGCGGCTGTGCCAGTAGAGGCGATTGAGTTCAACATCTTCGACCATGGAGCGCTCCTCAAATAGAGCGCAAGTATACAGCCCCTGCCCCGGTCGAACAGTCGGCTTTGGTCGGTCACCCACGATCCTTTGTGAACTACCCATTTCAACAGCGCCCCCTTATGATGTCCCCCAGACTTTTTTACCCTGCGATGACCCATGGCCGATTCCGCTTTTTTCTGCACCTTGTCCCATGAAGGCGTTCTCGCCGTCCGTGGCTCTGACGCCAGCAAGTTTCTTCAAGGGCAATTGACCTGCAACCTCAACTACCTGAGCGACACCCGGGCCAGCCTCGGTGCGCGCTGCACCCAGAAAGGCCGCATGCAGTCGAGCTTTCGCATCCTGCTGGAAGGTGACGGGGTGGTGATGGCAATGGCCAGCGAGTTACTGGAGCCACAACTGGCGGACCTGAAAAAATACGCCGTGTTCTCCAAATCCAGGCTCACCGATGAAAGCGCTGCCTGGGTTCGCTTTGGCCTGGCCGATGCCGACGCAGCACTGGCGACGCTCGGGCTCGACGTGCCCGTGGAAACCGACTCAGTAGTGCGTCACAACGGCTTGATCGCCATTCGCGTGTCCCCTGGCCGCACCGAACTCTGGGCCGCCGCCGACCAGGCGCAATCCCTGACCGAAAAACTCTCGCCAACACTGGCCCAGGGTACGCTCAACGATTGGCTGCTGGGCCAGGTCCGCGCCGGCATCGGCCAGGTCATGCCAGGCACCCGCGAGCTGTTCATCCCGCAAATGCTCAACCTGCAAGCCGTGGGCGGCGTCAGCTTCAAGAAAGGCTGCTACACCGGCCAGGAAATCGTCGCGCGCATGCAGTACCTGGGCAAACTCAAGCGCCGCCTGTATCGCCTGCAACTGGACACCAGCGAACTGCCCGAGCCCGGCACCGCCCTGTTCTCCCCGACCCACGGCAGCTCCATCGGTGAAGTGGTGATCGCCGCCCACGCCGGCCAGAGCATTGAACTGCTCGCCGTGCTGCAAGCCGAAGCCGTCGACAGCGCCGACCTGCACCTGGGCGCGCTTGAAGGGCCCGCCCTGCACCTGCTCGACCTGCCTTACCAACTGGATCGCGATCTTGAGATCCAGCGTTAATAAGCAGCACCTTTTGGCAACACCTAGAGAAACGAAATGAGCAAGCTGGCGGAAAAGATCCAACAGGACTTGGTTGAGGCCATCGATAACGATGACCTGGTTCTGCCAACGTTACCGGAAGTGGCCCTACAGATTCGCCGGGCCGCTGAAGACCCGGACGTCAGCGTCACCACCCTGAGTAAAGTCATCGGCCGTGACACCGCCTTGTCGGCGCGCCTGATCAAAGTGGTCAACAGCCCCATGCTGCGCGCCACCCAGGAAGTGACCGACCTGCACGCGGCCATCACCCGACTGGGCGTCAACTACAGCAGCAACCTGGCTATCGGACTGGTCATGGAGCAGATTTTCCATGCCCGGTCCGAGGTGGTGGAACAGAAGATGCGCGATGTCTGGCGCAAGAGCCTGCAAATCGCCGGCATCAGCTACGCCCTATGCCGCAGCCACACCCAACTGAAACCGGACCAGGCCGCACTGGGCGGGCTGGTGCACCAGATCGGCGTACTGCCGATCCTGACCTACGCCGAAGACCACTACGAACTGTTGTCCGACCCAGTGAGCCTCAACCACGTGATCGAGCACATTCATCCCCTGCTCGGCGACAAACTGCTGCAGGTCTGGGAGTTTCCGGAAATGCTGGCCAAGCTGCCGGGACAGTACCTGGACCTCAAGCGTCAGCCCCAGCGGGTCGATTATGTCGACCTCGTGCAAATGGCAACCGTCTACGGCCACCAAGACACTGATCATCCGCTGACACAGATTGATATCACCGGCCTACCAGCCTTCAAGCGACTCGGTCTCGACCCGAACAACCCGCTGCTGTGCAACGACCTGGAAGACTCACAGTCGATGTTTTATTGAGCGGGCGCTCCCGCAGGGGGGAGGGTTTGCATGAGCCTCTCGACAGCCCCTTCCCAACCCTGCAAAAAATTCCCGATCCCCGGTAAAAAAAATCCACACCGGCCAAAGCCCCATAAATGCTCGCTCCGTCTTGAGATGCGCCCTCAATGGCCGCTTGCTAGGCGATTTCGTCGCACCACAAGCACAAAAAAACACCTATAATGCGCCGGTAAATCGGGCCTGCAACACCTCCTTACATGAGAGTGAAAGCCATGCTGAAGCCACCACCGGAACTGACCCTGTCGATTCCGCCCTTCAGCGACTTCAGGACACCCGTAGACATTTCTGTTTTTTGCCTGCGTTCTGCTGCAACAAAACGATTCCTTTAGATCCATCGCGGCCACCACGCCGTGTGAACAACCGACCATCAGAGTTGTCACACGGGCATCTGGCCCTCACGCAGGAGACGACACGTCATGCTGAGCTGGGACGAATTCGACAAAGAAGACGGCGAAGTTGTCGCCAAGGGCGCCAATGCTGGCCACGCTACAGAAGCCAACATGGACCGCCTCGACAGCGCCGGTGGTGCTGCAGCGCTTGAAGCGCGCGCCGTAACCGCCACCGACTCGGCCGCGATCATTCGCGCCAAGGCCGCCCTCGACAAACTCGACATCGCCGAAGGCCTGGCCGAACTCGAAGGTGCCTCCGCCCGCGTTGCGGTCGATGAGAAGCGCATGATCAACTGCCGCGCCGACCTCAACCAACTCGTCCCGTTCAAGTACGACTGGGCCTGGCAGAAGTACCTGGACGGTTGCGCAAACCACTGGATGCCGCAAGAAGTCAACATGACCGCCGACATCGCCCTCTGGAAAAACCCGGAAGGCCTGACCGACGACGAGCGCCGCATCGTGATGCGCAACCTGGGCTTCTTCTCCACCGCCGACTCCCTGGTTGCCAACAACCTGGTACTGGCCGTGTACCGCCTGATCACCAACCCGGAATGCCGCCAGTACATCCTGCGCCAGGCGTTCGAAGAGGCGATCCACACCCACGCCTACCAGTACTGCATCGAATCGCTGGCCATGGATGAAGGCGAGATCTTCAACATGTACCACGAGATCCCGTCGGTCGCTAAAAAAGCCACCTGGGGCCTGAAGTACACCCGTTCGATCTCCGATCCGAAGTTCGAAACCGGTACCGTCGAAACTGACAAGGAGTTGCTGCGCAACCTGATCGCCTACTACTGCGTTCTGGAAGGCATCTTCTTCTACTGCGGCTTCACCCAGATCCTCTCCATGGGCCGCCGCAACAAAATGACCGGCGTCGCCGAGCAGTTCCAGTACATCCTGCGCGACGAATCCATGCACCTGAACTTCGGCATCGACGTGATCAACCAGATCAAAATCGAAAACCCGCACCTGTGGGACGCCGAAATGAAGGAAGAAGCCTCGCAGATGATCCTGCAAGGCACCCAGCTGGAAATCGAATACGCCCGCGACACCATGCCTCGCGGCGTACTGGGCATGAACGCAGCGATGATGGAGGACTACCTCAAGTTCATCGCCAACCGTCGCCTGTCGCAGATCGGCTTGAAGGAAGAATACCCAGGGACGACCAACCCGTTCCCGTGGATGAGCGAGATCATGGACTTGAAGAAAGAGAAGAACTTCTTTGAGACGCGAGTGATTGAGTATCAGACAGGTGGGGCTTTGAGCTGGGATTGATTCCTGGGGCTCATCTCTACTGAGTCAACGACCTACGAAAGCCCTGAGCATGTGATGTGCCCAGGGCTTTTTTGTGGCCGAGATAAAAAGCCTGCTTTCTTGGCTACGGGATTACTTCCGAAAGACATAGCCTGACTCTTTGACGGTAGCAACACCTCAGCCTGTAGGAAATTTCGTAGACAGCCATGATGGCCACTCAGTATCGTCCGAAGGTATTCAACCCTCGGCGATTGTATGGACACTGAAAAGAGCAATAGCGATTGGAGTGACATGGAGATTCAGGCTGCGGTTGATGCCTATCTCAGCATGCTGTCACGCGAGCAAAACGGTCAGAAGATCAATAAAGCTCATGAGAATCGCGTCTTGCGCGAGGGTGCCCTAGCTGTTCGCACCAAAGGCTCGGTTGAGTTTCGGATGCAGAACATTTCTACCGTGCTGGTCGAACTCGGGCGAGATCGCATTAAGGGATACAAGCCTGCCAAGAATGTCGGCGCGAATGTTACCCGTAGCATTCGTGAAGCACTGAACACGCCAAGCACGTTGACGCCTGATGACTTTGCCCCGACCGCTGATGAGGCAACACTAGAGCGGCGTGCCGCCAAACTTGAGAAGCAACCGCTCAAGGGTGAACCGAAAGGGATCATGAAACCACAACAAGCGCCTACCTCGGGCAATGCTTACGTGCGTGATCCAGAGGTAAGAGCCTGGGTACGCAAAGCGGCTAACGGTACTTGCGAAGGTTGTGGTCAACCCTCCCCCTTCGAAAAGGACGGCAGGCCGTTTCTCGAGGTTCATCACGTTAAACACTTGGCACAGAAAGGATCTGATCGAACCAGCAATGCTGTAGCGCTGTGCCCGAATTGTCATCGGCGCTGCCACCACTCCAGCGACAAGGATGAATTCACTGCTTCACTTTACAAAAGAGTGGAGCGATTGCAGCCTGAGTAACTGGGGCGCCTTACAGAACTCACCTGTCGAGATTGGGGCTGCTTCGCAGCCCAGCGCGAGCTTGCTCCCTCGCCACAGGTAGGGCCCTGCTGGTTTGCTCTGTAGTAATAACAGAAAGTGCAACCCATCCAACCTCCCGCTATTAATACCCCTCCCCCTCAAGGACCCGAGCCCGCCATGAAATTCGACCTCGCCTACTGCCTCAGCCTCGACGCCAAGCTGTCGATCTATGACGTGCGCGATCTGAATTTCGACGAGACGATGGCGTTCGATTCCGCCCAGGAGCACTTCCAGTGCCCCAACGATGCCTGTCGGGCGGCGTTGGATGAGGCCAATGTGTTGGGGACGTTCAATGCCAAGAACGTGAACTACATCAGGACGCCGCACTTCAAGAACGTGCCCAGCACCCGGCACATTGAAGGTTGTCCTTATGCCAGCCTCAAGACACCAGGTTCCGAAGGGGCGGAAACGGACGATGGGCCGGAGGAGCATTTTCCGTCGGAGTTACTGCTGACCCGGCGTCAGTATGTGCGTAAGCCGCCCAGTCCGACGACGGCGACAGATGGGGGGCAGGCTCAGTCGGAAACGCCTTCATCCGCCCGCCACATCGAGCACCCAACCCAGGATTCGGCACCGGACAAGACCAGTGTCTTTGCCCATCCCGTGGAGTGCTTCGTTTCGAACTTCGATAACAAGGACCTGCTCAAGCGCATGCCGCTGAAGATCGGCGAGCACACGGCGTCTTACGGTGCATTCTTCAAGAAGATCGAATACCTGCAGGACAACAAGGGGCTGATTTACTGGGGCAAGATCAAGGCGATCAAGGACTACAACACCAGTTTCCGCATCGATTTCGAAAAGAAGGTCTGGCTCGACAAGAAGCCCTACTCGGTGAACGTTTACCTGAGCAAAAGCCTGGTCGAGAACTACCGCAAGCGCAAAGCCTTCCTGGAGGAGATCAAGAGCGCCATTGGCAGCGAGCGGGAGTTGTTTTGCTTTTTCTATGGTGTAACGCCGGAGTTGAAGCAGGTGCCGAGCAAGAAAAACCCTGAGCAGACGTTCGGGGTATTCAGTGGTGATATCGAGAATCTGGATCACTTCATCATTCGGGAGGTACCGGGGTTGGAGAGCTGAGCGCCCAATAGCCCCATTGCTTCACCACCGCCGATCCCCCGCCGCGCAGGGCTGCGACGCCACCCATCAAAAAATTGAGTTTGATCCGGACGCAAAACAACTGTACAAAAACACAGTACTTATTGATTTGCCACTCTCGAGCCCGGAGAAAAACCATGGCCTCTCTTGCGATGAAAATCACCCTGGAACGTATCGCTCTGTTCCAGTTCACCCCCAAACACAGCGCACAGGCCCGTGCGCTGCTGGGTTGGTCTCTGGAGGTTTTGTCCCGGGAGGCCGGGGTCAGCGTTGAAGCGATACAACGGTTCGAGGCCGGCGCTGAAGTGCTCGACGTCACCCGTCTGGCCCTCGCCTATCGACTGGAAGCAGAGGGCCTGGTGTTCTTCCCGGGCTTTGCGCCGGGCAGAGCCATGAGTGTCCGGGGATCGACCCCCGACCCGGTGGGACGAGCGGATTACGCGATGATTGAGTGATCGCGTTTCATAGCTTGACGATTATCCCTAAATAGGTATATTTCACATGAGTACAGGGAAGCCACTCTTGTGGGTCGGTAGCAGTAAAAAAGACCTGAAACAGATGCCTGAAGGCATACAGGACGTTTTTGGGTTCGCCCTCCACTTGGCACAGGATGGTGCAAAGCATCCTCAAGCGAAACCATTGAAAGGTTTTGGTGGCGCGGGTGTACTTGAGGTCGTTGAAGACTTCAATACCAATACGTATCGAGCCGTTTATACCGTTCGTTTTAAGACTGCGATTTACGTTCTCCACTGCTTTCAGAAGAAATCGACCAAGGGTATCGAAACCGCCCAGTGCGATATCGAACTGATCAAAACAAGGCTGCTAGCGGCCCAGAATCACGCAAAGGGATCAGGACATGATTGATATCGAAGAAAGCACAGGCAACGTTTACGAAGACCTGGGTGGGGCCGATGCCAACGAAATGCGGGTTAAAGCGCAACTCGCCACCAAGATCGGTGAAATCATCAAAGCTCGTCACCTGACCCAGGTTCAGGCTGCCGATATCCTGGGATTATCACAGCCCAAGCTTTCCGAAATGCTCCGTGGAAAATTTCGAGGCGTCAGTGAGGCCAAGATGATGGAATGTCTTTCCCGTCTTGGCCGCGATATACAAATCGTCGTCAAGACCGTGCCGAGATCAAGGCGCGAAGGGCGGATTGAAGTGGTCTTTGCCTGATCACTGACCATGGCGGAAGAACCAACGACTTCCGCCCGCCTCTCTAGCCGCTGACAACCACCGGCTCGACCTCCCCTTCAACCTCCAGCCACCAGGCTTCGCCCCGTTGCGGTTGACTCAGGTTGAAAGCCTCACCCATCTGCGGCGTGGCAATGGATACATTGCGCTCCCAGGCCAGGGCCAGGATGCGATCGAAGGGTTCGTGCCAGGCGTGCATCGACAGGTCGAAGGTGCCGTTGTGAATGGGTAGCAGCCAGCGCCCCTTGAGATCGATGTGGGCTTGCAGGGTTTGTTCCGGCTGCATGTGAATCAGTGGCCAGTCGACGTTGTAGGCTCCGGTTTCCATCAAGGTCAGGTCGAAGGGCCCGAACTGTTCGCCGATTCGCTTGAAGCCGTCGAAGTAGCCGGTATCACCGCTGAAGAAAATGCGCCGGTCGGCGTCGATGATCACCCAGGAAGCCCAGAGCGTGCTGTTGCCATCGAACAGTCCGCGACCGGAGAAGTGCTGCGAAGGGGTGGCAATGAAATGAATCCCGTCGACCTGGGTGCCCTCCCACCAATCCAGTTGGCGCACTTTGTTGCCATCAACGCCCCACTTGATCAAGGTATCGCCGACACCCAACGGGGTGAGGAAGTACCGGGTTTTGTCGGCGATCTTCAAGATGGACTGATGGTCCAGGTGATCGTAGTGGTCATGGGACAGGATCACCGCTTCGATTTCCGGCAGTTCATCGAGGCTGATCGGTGGCTGGTGGAACCGTTTGGGGCCGGCCCATTGCACCGGGGAGGCACGCTCGGCAAACACCGGATCGGTCAGCCAGAATTTGTCGCGCAGTTTTAGCAGGACGGTGGAATGCCCTAGGCGAAACACGCTGTGATTGGGAGCGTCCAGCAGCTGTTGACGGGTCAACCCCTGAACCGGCACGGCACCCGTTGGCCGTGTATTGGCAGGTTTGTGGAACAGCATGTTCCAGAAAACCCGCAAGCTCTTGCGCAAGCCCAGTTGACGGACGACCGCATGGTTGAGATAGCGCCCCTGTTCCTGTAGGGAGCTTTTCAGTTCCTTGGCGGTATCTGCCTGGTAAGAGAACGTGGCCATGTTGGTGGGACTCCAGAAAAACCATTGAGGCTGAGGATTTTCTTTTCGGACGATAAATGGCCAATGCACGCACGCGTCAGCCGCAAACTCTAATTTTTTTTGCCGCACAATTACACTGTACGGTGTAGTTTCAAGATTGCATCAAAGCCGGGACTAAGTAAACTGTGGAGTGTAATTACCCATTTACCTTGCCGAAGCGGATTTATGACAGCTCTACAGCGCCTGACCGACCGTAAACGCGAAGCCATCGTTCAGGCGGCGATTGCCGAATTCCGCACCCACGGTTTCGACATCACCAGCATGGACAAGATCGCTGCGACGGCAGGCGTGTCCAAGCGCACCGTGTACAACCACTTCCCCAGTAAAGAAGAGCTGTTCGCGGAAATTCTGCAACGATTGTGGACCAACGTCACCGCGCAGGAAGACACCGTCTACAACCCTGACCTGCCGATTCGCGAGCAGCTCAGCCAGTTGCTTCACTGTAAATTGACACTGCTGGCAGACAACAGTTTCCTGGATCTGGCACGCGTGGCCATTGCCGCCACCATCCATTCTCCGGAGCGGGTCCGGGACATGGTCCTGCGCATGGGCGAACGTGAAGAAGTACTCAGCGCCTGGATTCGCGCCGCTCAAGCTGACGGCAAGCTCAAGCCCGTGGATCCCGGCTTCGCCGCCCAGCAAATGCACGGGATGCTCAAGGCCTTCGCCTTTTGGCCGCAGATTTCCATGAACGAACCGGCGTTGTCTCCCAAGATGCAGACACAAGTCATAGAGTCGGCGCTGGACATGTTCCTGGCCTGCTACCAGCGCTGAACTCTGGACTATCCTGACAACTGATGCCCCCTCCACCAGCGACTGGCTGGCGAGGGAGTTGATGAACGCGCGTGCAATAAATGACACTATTGATGAGTGGCATCCGCTGGATGAACGCCCTGAATAAAACACAACAAAGTATTTCAGCGCGAACCGGGCACAGGGACTTATGGAAAACCAACGCGGCAAAGGGCTGTCGTTTGCCAAGCGCATCTACAAACCCCGCATCATCGGCCTGAGCATTGGCGCCCTCAGCGTAGCAGCGGCACTCTATCCGCTACCGGTTCCCGCCTGGGTCTGGGCCGCGCTGCTGTTCAACGCCGTGGTCTGGCCACACCTTGCATATCTGCTGTCGACACGCTCGCCGTTTCCGTACAAGGCCGAACACCACAATCTGCTGTTCGATTCGCTGCTGGGCGGCTTCTGGGCCGCCAGCATGCAGTTCAACCCGCTGAGCACCGTGACCATCCTTTCAATGATGACGATGAACAACGTGGCAGCCGGTGGCGTGCGCCTGCTCGTGCAGGGCAGCCTGGCGCAACTGACAGGTGTAGCGGTTTCATGGTTGCTGCTCGGTGCGGCCTTCTCGCCGACGGTCAGTCAGCTTCAGGTCTACGCTTGCCTGCCGATGCTGACGCTCTACCCCTTGGCGGTTGGCATGGTCTGTTATCAATTGGCGATCAAACTGTCCGAGCACAAACGCACCCTCAGTGCCTTGAGCCGTACCGACAGCCTGACCGGGTTGCTCAATCACGGTGCCTGGAAAGACCTGCTGCAGATCACGTTCCAGCAGTGCCAGCAGCAACAGACCCAGGCCACCGTTGGCTTGATCGACATCGATCATTTCAAACTCATCAATGACAACTACGGGCATATCGTTGGCGATACCGTGCTACGTCAACTCAGCCTCGAGCTAAAACGCAACCTGCGGGAAAACGATCTGGCGGGACGTTATGGAGGGGATGAGTTCTGCGTGATTCTGCCCGATCTGCCGCTGGAACATGCCACCGCAGTCATGGAGCGCCTGCGTGAAGTGTTCGGCAATTATCGCCATCCGCAAATACCCGGACTCAGGGTCAGCCTGAGTATCGGCCTGGCCACCTGCCAGCCACACTTCGCCGACGCCGCCAGCTGGCTGGATGCCGCAGACAAGGCGCTGTACAGCGCCAAGAGTAATGGCCGCGACAGAATCAGCAGCGCCGGCCGGTTCACGCCCTCAATCGCGTGAAGGGCGTCAGTGCGGCAGGCGAATGGCCCGCGCCAATTGATCAAACAAGGTCACCACCGAACGCAATGCGCGACAGTCCGGCCGGGTCAGTAACCACAGGCTGGTGTCGTAGCCTTGCAGGGGGTCGCTCAAGGGTTGCACGCCTTGCGCGGGATCGATCAGAAAGTCCGGCAGCGCTGCCACACCCAGCCCGGCGCGCACCAACTCGGTCACGGCGAGCATGCTGTTGCAGCGATAACCCGGGATCACGCCAGGCAGTTGCTGACGACGCCAGATGACCGTCGGATGGTCGGGCAGAAAGTCATCCGGCGCGATCCAGCTCAGGCGTGACCAATCACCCTGATCCACCGCCTGCAAATAGGCGGTACTGGCGCACACCCTGTATGACACCGCCCCCAATCGCCGCCCTACCAGATGCTCCGGGGGAGAACGGGTCAGGCGCAAGGCGATATCGGCATCACGGCGGCTGAGGTTGGCGAAATCGTTGGAGGTACTCAGCTCCAGGGTCAACGCCGGGTATGACGGCATGAACTGCGCCAGGGCGGGCAGCAGCAAAGCATGCAGCACTGAGTCGGTGCAGGTCAGGCGCACGGTGCCACTGATGACCTCACCGCCCTGCTCCACCCCAATACGCGCCGCTTCCAACGCCTGCTCGGCACGCTCGGCTTGTTCAGCGAGGGTACGAGCCAAGGTGGTCGGCAAGTAGCCGGCGCGGCTCTTGTCGAACAGCACCTGGCCCAACGCGGCTTCCAGGCGCCGCACCGCACGAAACACCGTGGACACATCGACCTTCAACAGGGCCGCCGCCCGGGCCAGAGAGCCGCCGCGCACCAAGGCAAGAATCAGGGCCAGGTCAGGGTAGTCCAGTCGATAGTGCAGTGATGCATTGATCACTTGGGTAAACGCCAATATTGATTGCGTGAACGCCAATTTATAGTGGCCTCCGGGAATCAACAAGCCTCGGGAGCCTCCATGCAAACGACCCCTCACCTGCGCATCGCGCTGATCGGTGACTACGACCCACAGGTCACCGCCCACCAGGCCATTCCTGTGGCGTTGAACCGGGCCGCGCAACATGCCGACCTTGATGTTCGGTTTCACTGGCTGGCCACCGAGCATATCGACGCCGGTACCCGTTTCACTGACTTCGATGGTTTCTGGTGCGTGCCCGCCAGCCCTTATCGCCACACCGACGGCGCGCTGCGGGCGATTCGATATGCCCGTGAACAACGCCGGCCGTTCCTCGGCACATGCGGTGGTTTTCAGCATGCGGTGCTTGAGTACGCCCGTAACGTGCTGGGCTGGGCCGATGCCGAGCATGCTGAAACCTCGCCGGACGCCGCTCGCGCCGTGCTCTCGCCACTGGCCTGTTCACTGGTCGAGGCCGTCGACCGCATTCACTTGATCGAGGGCTCGCTGATCGCCCGTGCCTACGCCAGCCGCGACATCCAGGAAGGTTACCGGTGCCGCTACGGGGTCAATCCCGAGTTCGAGCGCGCGCTGCTCAATCAGGACCTGCATGCCACCGGCCACGACGCGGCGGGAGAGGTGCGAACCGTGGAGTTGCACGATCATCCGTTTTTCGTCGCGACCTTGTTTCAACCCGAACGCGCAGCGCTCGCCGGCAAACACGTGCCCTTGGTCGACGCCTTTGTCCAGGCCTGCGCGAGGCACCGCTGATGATCGCCAACACACCCGCGGCGCCTTACTACGCGGTCATCTTCACTTCGCTGCGCACCGCCGGGGATCAAGGCTATGGCCAGGCCGCGCAACGCATGCTCGACCTGGCCCGCGATCAACCGGGGTTTCTCGGCGTGGAATCGGCGCGGGGCGATGACGGGTTGGGGATCACCGTGTCCTACTGGGCCAGCGAGGCGGCAATCCTCGCCTGGAAGCATCACGCCGAACACAGCGCCATCCGCGAGCAAGGACGCTCGATCTGGTACGAAGCGTTTCACACCCGGGTGTGCAAGGTTGAGCGCGCGTACGGCTTCGAGCGGTAAGTTGCAGCACGCCTCAGGCGCCTTGAAACCCTCAGCCCTGCACCAGACTCCTCACCGCCGAGATTTCCGGCAGATCCTCACGACGCATGTACACCCGCAACGGTTCGGTGATGTTGATCCGGTCATCGATATTCTGCTCCAGCAGCAAGCGGATCAACTCACGCTTGAGGGTCATGATCTGGCCGTCTTCGCACGCCCAGACGAACTCGCTGGCCGGGATGATTGCATCGTCGGCGACATCCATGCCGAACGAGTCTTCGCTGAAGCGGACGATGTAGTGAGCCGTCTTGCGATTGAAACCGACGAAACCGTTGAGTTGGTCGGCGGCCTGGCAGATGAGCTCGGACGTGATGCGCATGGTAAACCTCACAGGTGCGTCCCGAAGGACAGCTGAACGATGGTTTACACGCAGGGCGGGCTGAAGACTGTTGCGGGTTTCCCTCTGACGGGGAAATGGCTGAAGCGGATCGTACTGCAAAGGACCGCACAAATGCGCGGGAAAAATCGCCCTCATGGATGTTTATGTCGGTCTGGCGATAGCACATCCTGCGCTCAATTGTTAAAAGGTACTCTTTTGCAATTGCATCTTACGAAAGGACCTCGACCATGCCTGTTACCTTCACTCAAAGCGCCCTGCTGCTGAGCCTGATGCTCGGCCTCGGCCAGGCACAGGCTACCGGCCAACAGAGCCCGACCGCACTGGCCACGGCCAACGGAATCCCGCATCCGGCCGTGATCGCCCACCGTGGTGCGTCCTTCGATGCACCGGAATCCACCGCCGCCGCCTACAAGCTGGCACGCGACTTGGGGGCCGACTACCTGGAACTTGACCTGCAACGCAGCAAGGACGGCGTGCTGTTTGCCCTGCACGACGACAACCTGCAACGCACCACCGACGTCGCCATCAAGTTTCCAGAGCGCAAGGACAGCCCGGCCAACGCGTTCACCCTCGCCGAACTCAAGACCCTGGACGCCGGCAGCTGGTTCAACACCGCCTACCCGGATCGTGCACGCGCCCACTACGCGGGCCTGAAAATCCTGACCCTGGACGAAGTCATCGACATTGCCCAGGGCAACCCGTTGCACAAACCCGGCCTGTACATCGAGACCAAAGAGCCGAAGCAGTTTCCGGGGATCGAGCGCGACCTCAAGGACAAGCTGCAAGACCGTGGCTGGCTGAGCCCGATTGGCTCCAAGCTGGCCAAAAGTGAACTGAGCGTTGGCCAGGGCAAAGGCAAAGTCGTCCTGCAGACCTTCGACAAGGGCAGCCTGGAAATGCTGCACAAAGAAATGCCGCAAGTGCCGAAGATCCTGCTGCTGTGGGTCGGCGCCGGCGGTATCGACGCCAAGTCCAACCTGAGCTTTGCCGAGTCTGGCGACAAGGACAAAGCCACCTACTACGCCAGGCAGGAACCCAAGGACAACGCCGCCTTCGAACAATGGGTCGACTACGCCAAGGCCCAGGGCGCAATCGGCACCGGCCCTTCGGCCACCCTGACCCAACTCGGCGATCAGAGTTATTCGGACCTGGTGAAGCCATGGATGAACCAGTACACCCACGACAAGGGGCTGTTGGTGCATGTCTACACCATCGACGATGACGTGGATTACAAGAAGGTGATGGACGCCGGTGTGGACGGCATCTTCACTAACCGCGCCAGCGAGCTGCTCAAGTACTACAAGCGCCCGATGACGGGCAGCGTTGCGCAGTTGCTTGAGGTCAACGGCTACTGAGTCGTCATCTGCTAGTGTGCAAGATCGTTGCCGCGTACCGCGCGGGAACGATCCGGCTGCTGGACATCCACTCGGGGGAATTAAGGATCAATTAAGTTGCGCCGGTTAACCTGCCCCCACTTAAACAGCTCACCAAGGAATGCCCCCATGAAGAAGTTGACCACCCTGTTCACTGCCGCCGCCCTGACCCTGACCGCCGGTTTCGCCATGGCCGACGTGCGCCCGGACCTGATCCCGGGTCTGCTCAAGGCTGGCACCATCATGGACATGGAAAAACTCAATCAGGCTGCATTGGCTCAGCACCCGGGCAGCACCGCGGCGAACATCGTCGACACTGAACTGGATCACACCACCGCGGGCGCCTATGTCTACGAAGTCGAAATTCGTGACGCCAAGAACGTGAAGTGGGACGTGAAACTGGACGCCAAGACGGGCGCCGTGCTGAGCAACAAACAGGACACTTGATCCGTAGACGTCAACAGCCGCACCGCCTCAGGGCCGTGCGGCTTTTTTGCGTCTGCGAAGCAAGCGCGACACCCTTAAGGTCTCGCCGTGCTACCCCTATGCACTCAGGCGCGCGGTCACTGCATTGAGCTGACCCGACAGGTCGTGCAGGTTGTTGCTCGCCGCTTCCGTACGCTGCACGTTGTCCAGGTTGGTACTGGCGATACTGGTGATCTCGGTCAGGTTGCGCGAAATGTCCTCGGCCACCGAGGTCTGTTCTTCCGCCGCGGTGGCGATCTGGCGGTTCATGTCGCGAATCGCTTCCACCGATTCGGTGATGCGCTCAAGCATGGCACCGGCCTCAGTCACCTGCTCGACACTCTCCTCGCTGCGCGACTGACCGCTTTCAATCGCCTGCGCCGCATCCACGGCACTCATTTGCACGCTCTGGATGATCTGATTGATCTCGATGATCGACGCCGCCGTGCGCTGGGCCAGGCTGCGCACTTCATCGGCCACCACCGCAAACCCGCGCCCGGCTTCCCCGGCCCGCGCCGCTTCGATGGCGGCATTGAGCGCCAGCAGATTGGTCTGCTCGGCAATACCGCGAATCACCTCCAGCACCTTGCCAATCCGGCCGCTGTCGGTTTCCAGGCGACGGATCACGGTCGCTGTATTGGCGATTTCCCCGCGCATTTGCGTGATCGCATGAATCGTATTGTGCATCACCTTTTCGCCCTGCTGGGCCGACTGGTCGGCATCGTCGGCCGCCCGCGCCGCATCGGCGGCATGACGCGCGACCTCCTGGGCCGTGGCCGACATTTCGTTCATCGCCGTCGCCACTTGATCCGTGCGGCTGAACTGTTCGCTGGTGCCGTGGGACATCAAGGTGGCAATGGAATTGAGCTCGCCACTGGCGCTGTCCAGATCCGAGGCGCTGCGTTGCAGGCGGCCGAAGGTTTCGGCCAAAAAATCGCGCAAGGTATTGGCCGCCACCGCCAACCGGCCCAACTCGTCCTGACGATCGCTGGCCACGCGCTCGGCGAAGCGTCCCTGGCTCAATTCGGCAACGTAGCCGATCAGCCGGCGAATCGGCTCCACCAGTTGACGGTTGACCAGCCACGAGCTCAGCAGGCCAATCAACAGCCCCGAGAGCAGCATCACCACAATACCCGCCAGCACGGTGCGATCGGCGCTGGCACTGATCAGCCTAGACTGCTCGTCACCCTGCTTGCGCAACGCATTGACCAACTCGCTCATCTGCTCGCTGGTCGCGCGGTCCACGCCTTTGACCGCATTGTCACCCACAGCCGGATCGCCCCCGGCGGCCAGGTACGCGTCACGCCCTTTTTGATAGGCCATGCCCAGCATCCGATGCTCTTCACGCAAGCGTTCGATTCGGGCCTTGAGCGACGTGTCGATTGCCGGTTGACGGGTCAACTCGCCGAGGATGTTCTGCACATCGCCCTGACGGTCCTCGAATTGCTTCCAGTACTTGTTCAGGTCGGCCGGCTGCTTGCCGCGCAGCAGGACGTTTTTCCACTCCTGTACCTGCGCCTTGAACTGCAGGTTGGCCTCATCGATCAGTTGCGAGGTGTGCAACGGGCCTTCGATCAGGTTGCGATAATTCTGCACCCCATTGGAGAGGAAGTGAAAGCTGGCCAGCGCGATCAGCAACATCGCAAACAGGCTGCCACTCAGCAGTGCAAGGATTTGAGCTCTCAGGGACTTGTGCAAAAACATCGAGGGATATCTCACGACAGGAATAAGGCGGGCACCGGGGTGCGCAAACCAGCCTAGGCATCATCGGCGCCGCCGTGGATTTCTTGAGCGGCTCCGACCAGTGGCACAGAGCCGTTTGCGGGCAACCGCTACCTTCTCCGCCCCTGTCGAGACCAAGCGGGTCAACGGATCTGCAAACATCCAAAACACTGACCCACCGCAGCGTTTGCGCAATGTTTAGCACCGATCATGACGAACACCCCTCCTCTCCACAGGATTGTCCGGCAATGGCTACTCCCCTCTCGACTGCCGCCCCCCCCACCTCTACACGCGGCGTCAGCCCCAACGTCGACAAAAAACCCAGCGTACTGACCGTCGTGGTGTTCTTTTCCGTACTGGCCATGGGGCTGTTGTTCACGGCCTACAGCCTGATGCATGACATCAATCGTGTCGGCACCACGATGACCACCTGGACCCCGTTCTTGCTGCTGGGCGTGGCGCTGCTGATTGCCCTGGGCTTTGAGTTCGTCAACGGTTTCCATGACACCGCCAACGCCGTGGCAACAGTGATCTACACCCACTCGCTGCCGCCACAATTCGCAGTGGTCTGGTCGGGCTTCTTCAACTTCCTCGGGGTGCTGCTGTCCAGCGGCGCCGTGGCCTTCGGCATCATCGCCCTGCTACCGGTGGAGCTGATTCTGCAAGCCGGCTCCTCGGCCGGGTTCGCGATGATCTTCGCCCTGCTGATTGCGGCGATTCTGTGGAACCTCGGCACCTGGTGGCTGGGCCTGCCGGCATCCTCCTCGCACACCCTGATCGGCTCGATCATCGGCGTCGGCGTTGCCAATGCCCTGATGCACGGGCGCGATGGCACCAGTGGCGTCGATTGGGCCCAGGCCACCAAAATCGGCTATGCGTTGCTGCTGTCACCGCTGGTCGGCTTCGGGTTCGCCGCGCTGTTGCTCCTGGCCCTGCGCGCCTTCGTCAAGAACCGCGCCCTGTACCAGGCTCCGACCGGCAACACCCCGCCGCCATGGTGGATCCGCGGGATGCTGATCCTGACCTGCACCGGCGTGTCCTTCGCCCACGGCTCCAACGACGGCCAGAAAGGCATGGGCCTGATCATGCTGATTCTGGTCGGCACCCTGCCGATGGCCTATGCACTGAACCGCACCATGCCCGCCGATCAAGCGTTGCAGTTCGCCGCCGTGGCCGAGGTGACCCAGCAGGCGCTGGTCAAGGGTGCGCCACGACTCGCCCTCGCCGATCCTCGTTCGACACTCACCGATTACGTGCGCAGCAAGCAGGCCACGCCCGAACTGGTCCCGGCCCTTGCCGCGCTGGCCGGTCACATCGGCAACGAAGTGAAGGGCTACGGCTCGCTGGCCAAGGTGCCGGCCGAAGCCATGGGCAACGTGCGCAATGACATGTACCTGGCCAGCGAAACCATTCGCCTGATGGACAAGAACAACGTCGGCCATTTCGATGCCGACACTACCGGCAAGCTGCAACTGTTCAAGCAACAGATCGACAGCGCCACGCGCTTCATTCCGTTGTGGGTGAAAATCGCCGTGGCGATTGCACTGGGACTGGGCACCATGGTCGGCTGGAAACGCATCGTGGTGACCGTCGGCGAGAAGATCGGCAAGACGCACCTGACCTATGCCCAGGGCGCCTCCGCCGAAACCGTGGCCATGCTGACCATCGGCGCTGCCGATATGTTCGGCCTGCCGGTCTCGACCACCCATGTGCTGTCGTCGGGGGTGGCCGGGACCATGGTGGCCAATGGGGGTGGGCTACAGATGAAGACCATCCGCAACCTGTTGATGGCCTGGGTACTGACCCTGCCCGCGGCGATTGTGTTATCGGGCAGTCTGTACTGGTTGTTCACCCGGTTGTTCTGAGCAACCACCGGCTGCAGCCGACCGAGCCGATGGGAACACCCATCGGCTCGGCCGGCAATTGGTCAACCGCAACTGTTCTTTCACCGGGTGGCAACTACGCCCTGGCCAATACCATCCGCTCACGCAGCACGTCGTAGGCCCAGTGGTAGATGTAGGTGTACGGCAGGAAGAACAGCAGTACCCCGATGTCCAGAATCAGCGCCTCCATCAGGCTGACCTTCAGCCACCAGGCAATCAGCGGGATACTGATCGCCACCAGGCCACCTTCAAACATCAGTGCGTGCAAGACCCGGGTCCCGGCACTGGGGACCAGCGCCAGACGCTTGAGCAGCCGATCGAACAGGCCGTTGAACACCACGTTCCAGCCCAGGGCGATCAGGCCAATGCCAAGCGTGACCACGCCCATGTCGACCATCGGTTTGTCCATCAGCCAAGCCAGCAGCGGAGTACACAGCATGATCGCGAGCACTTCGAATCCAATGGCTTGAAAAACACGTTCAGTGAAGGATTTATGGGTGCTCATCATCAAGCTCCTTGGTAAGTGTGGTTGCCATGATCCCTCACCAAGACGATACTTCATAATCAATAACCATCGATCAAGGCGATAGTTCATGCCCTCCCATGAAGTGCTGCTGGCGTTCGTACAAGCGGCGACCCAAGGCTCGTTTTCCGCCGCGGCGCGCAAACTGGGCAAGAGCCAGTCCACCATCAGTGCCGCCGTCGCCAGCCTGGAAATCGACCTGAACGTGACACTGTTCGACCGCAGCAGCCGCAAACCCGGCCTGACGTCGGCCGGGCATGTCATGTTGCAACGAGCCGAAGAGATCCTGGCAGCCACCAGCCGCCTGAAAATGACCGCCGCCCAACTGTCACAGGGTGTAGAGGCCAAGCTGACGGTGGCGCTTTCCGATACCTATCATTCCGACCGGTTCGATGCGGCACTGAGCAGCTTCGAACAGCGCTACCCGGACCTTGAGCTCGAATGCCTGATTGCCGAGTGCGATGACTTGGTCGCCCTGGTGCAAAGTGGCCGCGCGCATATCGCCCTGGCCGAGATGAAGGACAGCTACCCCGCCGACCTGGACTGCGCGACCCTCGACGAACGCACGGAGATCGCCTTGTTCATATCGCCACGGCACCCGCTGGCGGCGCTGCACACGGTCGACAAACAAACCCTGGCGCAGCATCGCGAGCTGCGCCTGGCGACCATCATCAACCCCTACGAAACCCGCGCCAAGGGACGGGTGTGGTCAACCCCCAGCTATCTGATGCTGCTGGAAATGGCCCAGGGGGGTTACGGTTGGGCGCCCTTGCCGCGCTGGGTGGTTGCACGCTTTGGCGCCGGGACAGTGCAGGAACTCAAGGTGCGCGGCTGGCCAAAATCCGTATCGGTTCACGCGCTCTGGTCACGGCTACACCCGCCAGGGCCGGCGGGGAGCTGGTTGCTGGCCAGGATATTGGAGTGAGGCTTTCAAGCTTCCCCGACAGAGGGCGGCCGGTTGGTCTGGCAGTACTCGTGCAGGACGCGCACCGTGGGCAATTCAAGTGCCTGGGCGGCGTAGCACAGCCCAACCCGGCGCGTCGGCGCAGGCCCGTGCAAGGCCCGGGAGACGACCCGCGGATGCCCATCCACCAACGACTGCGGCAACATGGCCACGCCAACGCCTGCAGCCACCATGCGCAGCGCCTGCATCAGTGACCCCGCATGCCCGGCCACCGCTTCCGGCGAGCGCCCGTAGAGCGCCATCAAGCGCTGATGGGAAACGTGTTGCGGGCAGGTGATCCAGTCCTCGATGGGGGTGTAATTTTCTCCTGAGTCGATCCGGGCCATGGGATGCCCAAGAGGCAATGCCATGACGTAGGGTTCTTCCCAGAGCGGCAGAAACAACTCGTCCTCGCAGCACAGCTCTTCCACTGCCAGTCGCGCATCGCCCTGACAACCTTCCTGCAAGGTCAGCAACAGGTTGGGCAATGCCTGATGGATCATGCGGACAACCCCCTCGACCTGGCTGTCGGCAATATCACCCTCCACGCCCAGTTCCAACGATGCACGGTCTTCACCACCACGAAACAAGCGCCGCAGAGCGTCGGCCTCAAGCACCATCCGACGTGCCTGCGGATAGAGCACTCGCGCCTGGTCCGTGACTTCCACACCGCGCGGCTGACGAGTAAACAGCGCCGCCCCCAGGTCTTCTTCAAGCTGCTTGATGGTGACCGACAGGGTTGGCTGGCTGATGAACAGCCGCTGCGCCGCGCTGGTGATGTTGCGCTCCTCGAAGACCGCGAGAAACGCCTTGAGGTGACGAATATCCATAGGCTATCCCGATGGCAGACAGAGAAATAAGGCATTTTTCAGCCGAGATACTCGTAAATATACTGAGATCCAAGATCAGCTATCCATTTTTATTATTTCAGGAGCCATTCCATGAGCAAGCCATTGATCATCATCACCGGTGCCAGTTCTGGCATTGGCGAGGCCTGTGCCCGTCTGTTTTCGGCAGCCGGCCACCCTTTGCTGCTACTGGCCCGACGCATTGAGCGCCTGGAAGCCCTGGCCCTACCCGACACGTTGAGCCGTGGCGTCGACATCACCGACCGTACGGCCCTGATTCAAGCGGTCAAAGACGCCGAAACACAGTTCGGCCCGGCCGACGCCCTGATCAATAATGCCGGCGTCATGCTGCTGGGGGACATCACGACCCAGGACCCGGCACAGTGGGAGCAGATGCTCGACGTCAATGTAAAAGGCCTGCTCAACGGCGTTCATGCCGTGGTGGCCGGCATGACCGAGCGCAAGCATGGCACGATCATCAATGTCAGCTCCGTGGCCGGGCGCAAGACCTTCCCCAACCACGTGGCCTACGTGGGCACCAAGTTCGCGGTACACGGTCTCTCCGAAAACCTGCGCGAAGAACTTTCGCCACATAACGTGCGGGTCATCACCATCGCACCGGGAGCCGTGGAAACCGAGTTGCTGAGCCACACCACGGATGAAGCGATCAAGAGCGGCTACCACGCCTGGAAGCAGGATATGGGCGGCACCGTGCTGAGCGCGCAAGACGTCGCATCGGCGATTCAATACGCCTATGCGCAACCGCAGAACGTGTGCATCCGCGAAATCGTGTTGGCCGCGACACGCCAACAAGCCTGAGTCGCGGCGAGGGCGTGCGCGCCCTCGCCACTAACTCAACTCCGCCAATCGCCGCTCGATAAACCGTCGTTCCGGCGCTTGCCGAGTCAGCTCCAGCGCACGCCGATAGGCCGCCTTGGCTTCCTCCACACGGCCCAATTGCCGACAGAATTCGGCTCGCGCCGAATGGGCCAAGTGATAGTCGAGCAGTTCTCCCCGGTTCAATATCCCCTCGACCAGGTTCAGCGCCGCCAACGGCCCGTCGCGCCGGGACAGTGCCGCCGCGCGATTGAGCTCGATCACCGGCGAAGGCATGGCCTGCAACAAGACGTCGTACAGGCCGACAATCTGTGGCCAGTCGGTGTCCTCGGCCACCTTCGCTTCGGCATGCACGGCCGAGATTGCCGCTTGCAGGCAGTAAGGCCCGAACCCCCGGGTACCCAGCGCCCGCTCGACCAGGGCACTGCCTTCGGCAATCATGTCGGCATCCCACAGCGAACGATCCTGCTCATCGAGCACAATCAACTCACCCGCAGCCGAGGTCCTGGCCGGACGTCGCGACTCATTGAGCAGCATCAGTGCCAGCAACCCCATCACCTCGGGCTCCGGTAATAGCTCCATCAGCAAACGGCCAAGACGAATCGCCTCGCGGGTCAGGTCTTCACGGGTCAACTCACTGCCTACCGACGCCGAATAGCCTTCGTTGAACACCAGGTAGATCACCCGCAGCACACTGTCGAGGCGCTCGGGCAACTCGGCTATCGACGGCACTTGATACGGGATGGCGGCGTCGCGAATCTTTGCCTTGGCGCGCACGATTCGCTGGGCAATGGTCGCCGGTGTGGCGAGAAACGCCCGGGCGATTTCTTCAGTGGTCAGGTCGCAGACTTCACGCAAGGTCAACGGTACTTGCGCATCGGCTGCCAGGGCCGGGTGACAACAGGTGAAGATCAGCCGCAGGCGATCATCTTCCACGTCTTCGACACTCCACTCGGCCTCTTCCAGCGCTTCGAGTTGCGCCACCAACAACGCCTGCGAGGCGACAAATCGTGCCCGGCGGCGCAAACCGTCAATCGCCTTGAAGCGCCCGGTCGACACCAGCCAAGCGCGAGGATTGTCGGGCACGCCATCGCGCTGCCAGCGCTCGACCGCGACAAAGAAGGCTTCATGCAGCGCCTCTTCGGCCAGGTCGAAATCCCCCAGCAAGCGAATCAGGGTGGCGAGGATGCGCCGCGAGTCGTTGCGATACACCGTCTCGACCAGCGCCTTGACCGTCTCGCCCGGCATCAGTCCGGCATGCCCGTGGTGACCAGAGTGACCAGCCGGTCCAGGCTCTGCCCCCAACCGTCATGAAACCCCATGGCCTCATGCGCCTTGCGATCCTCTGCACTCCAGTGCATGGCACGGGCGGTGTACAAGGTCTTGCCATCGACGTCGTCGAAGGTCACTTCAGCGGTCATGAAGGGTTTACCCGAGGGCGTCCAGCCTGGGGTGAACGCATCGGTGAAGACCAGCCGCCGGGGCGCATGAATCTCCAGGAACACCCCGCTGGTTGGGTACTCGCTGCCGTCCGGCGCGCGCATCAGTGTGCGGAATTGACCGCCGACCCACAGGTCCATTTCGCACTCCGGCGTGGTCATGCCGTGCGGCCCCCACCACTGGGTGAGCCATTGCGGCTCGGTCCAGGCGCGGAACACCTTATTGCGCGGCGCATCAATCAAGCGGCTGATGGATAACTCGAACTCGGCCGGCTGGCGGCCAGCGTGATGAGTGGTCATGAACAACCTCCTGTTTATCGTTGTTATTTGTCGTGGTTATCAGGGATTCAACTCACGTATCGGACGCACTTCCACACTGCCGACCCGGGCCGCCGGGATCTTGCCGGCGACCTGGATGGCTTCGTTCAGGTCCTTAGCCTGAATCAGATAAAAGCCTGCCAACTGCTCCTTGGTCTCAGCGAACGGACCATCGGTAATCGACAGTTTGCCGGCGCGCATGCGCACCGTGGTCGCGGTCTGCACGGACTGCAACGCCTCGGCGGCGAGCATCCGGCCGCTGCCCTGGACAGACTCGGCATAGGCCATGCACTCGGCGTCTTCAGGGCTGTCGGGCGAGCTGTGCAGCACGCGCTCGTCGCTGTAGACCAGACATAGGTATTTCATAAGGCTCTCCAACATCAGGCTGATCAACTATGGCTGCAGATCGAGGGTTTGGCGAAAAACCCGACGATCAGGGCTGCAACTCGAACAACGCGGCGCCACTGGTCATGTCGAAGGGGGCCGACCAGTGCTCGTGAACGATTCGCCAGTGCTCACCGCCCCGTTGATAGCCGGCGGTCACACGCATCCAGCAACCTTTGGTCTCACCCTTGTCGTCGGTACCGCCGCAGTGAGCCAGCCAGTGGGCAAACGCTATGTCTTGAGCACGCAGGACGTTGACCTGATGAAACTCGAAGAGGTCCGGGCCAGGGCACATCGTCATGCACTCTTCCCAGTGCGCGCGGTAGGCCGCCTTGCCCTTGAACTGCAGCGCCTTGACGGCATCGAACGAGACAATGTTGTCGGCGTACAGCCCCATGAGCCGGTCAATGTCCTTGGCGATCACCAACTGCCGGTACGTCTCGATCAGGTTCTGGATATCGGTGTTTTCTGTGTGTGCATTCATGACGCAACTCCGAGTGTTTTGTGTGAGGACACCCTTAGTCGACTGACCAAAAAGCAAATCGACAGCCGAAATAAAAAAATCTCGAAGCGGCAAACTGGCTAGAATCCGAACCTCACATTTGCCGGAATACGGACACCGTCGGTGACCACTCAACTCGTTCCTTATGAACAGCTTTCGCCCCGCCAGCGCGAGCGCGTGCAAGACATCGAGATCCACCCGGCGCAGAAGTCATTCTCCGGGGATATTCACGGTGCCCTGCACTCGCTCAGCGCGACCGCAGGCGACGCCATCAGGGGCTTTGCCCTGATCGCGGACGAGAGGCCTGTCGCCTTCCTGCTGCTCAAGCGCCCACCGTTCCTGCCGGACTGGGCCCACGAAGACACCGCCACCCTGCACGCCCTGCAGGTGGACCACCGCTGCCAGGGCCTGGGCTACGGCACCGCCTGCCTGCAAGCCTTGCCGGAAGTCGCGCGCCAGGCCTGGCCGGACATCAAGGGCCTGGAATTGTCGGTGGATGCGCACAACGAAGCGGCGCTGGGGCTCTACCTCAAGCAAGGCTGGGTCGACAGCGGCCATGCCTATAAAGGCCGGATCGGCCATGAACGGCGCATGACCCTGGACTTCTGACTCCCCGCCCACTGTCACGGATGATACAAGCGATGCTCACGACCATCGAACAACTGGAAGCCCTCTACGGCCTGCCCCACAACCGCGCCGTCAACAAGCAGATCCCCAGCCTGAACCTCGACTATCAAGCGATGGTGCAAGCCTCGCCACTGGTGATCATCGGCTCGGTCGGGCCGCACGGCATGGACTGTTCACCCCGTGGCGATGCACCGGGATTCGTGCGGATCATTGACGAACGGACCCTGGCGATCCCCGACCGCCCGGGCAACAACCGGATCGACACGCTGCGCAATATCGTCCTCGATTCGCGGATCTCGTTGCTGTTCATCATTCCGGGTATCGGCGAGACCTTGCGGGTCAACGGCACGGCAACCATCAGCGCCGAGCCGCAACTGCTGCAAAGCTTTGCCGTGAATGGCAAACCGGCGCGAACAGTGATGGTGGTGAAGGTGGAAGCGGCGTTTTTCCACTGTTCAAAGGCGATCGTGCGTTCGGACTTATGGAACCCGCAGAAGTACCTGGACCGCTCGGCACTGCCCACCGCGGGCGCCTTTCACAAGCGCCTGAACGATGGCCGGTTCGATGCCGAACGTTATGATCAGGAGGCGCCTGCGAGGTTACGCGACAGCCTGTATTGAGCCCCCTATTGCTGGCGGGGAGGCTTACAGGTCCAGGGCCATTTCGTGCCAGGCCAAGCCGCCATGGTCTGACTCGGAGGCCTTGAGGTAGGCAAAGCCAAAACTGGCGTACCAGGCAACGTGCTGTTCCCGGCACATCAGGTTGATACGGATCTTGCCCATCTCCCGCATGCGCTCGATGAACTCGGTCATCAACTGTTTGGCCAGGCCTTGCCCCTGATAGTCCGGGTGCACCACCACGGACATGATCACCACCTGTGGGCCGTCCGGGTCGTGACCGATCATTTCCTTGAAGGCCTCATCGGCCATCTCTACCTGATACGCCGCACCCGAGTTGATAAACCCGGCCACGACACCGTCGACCTCGGCCACGATAAACCCCTCTGGCCAGGTATCGATGCGCGTGGCGATTTTCTCGCGAGTGGCCGCCTCATCGCCTTCATACGCCTCGGTTTCAATGGTGAAACAGCGATCAAGGTCATCCGGCGTGACCTGGCGTATGACAGTCGTGGAGGTGTTCATGGCGTGACCCGATCAGCGAGAAAAGAGGGGGCGAATCATAAATGAATAAGCACCGCATATCGATCATACGCGCGGCCGTAAAGCCTTCGTATAGCCTTTGCATCGCGGCTTTATATCGCCCTGGTTTCGGGCTATTGGTAATCCCTGTCTCTCACCACACACAGGGAATCTCACCATGACGAGCGTTCAGGCTGGCCTGCTGATGCTGTTCACCATCAGTGCTTTTGGCTTCATTTCCCTGATGATCGATGTGATCAGAGCGCGCCGTACCAGCAAGGGCAAACGGTAAGGGTAAAGAGGCGAGGCAGCTGACTGCGCCGCCTCTCGCGCCATTCAGTCAGCCTTGAGCGGCAACCAGATTTCCAGCACACCTTCCCCCGTCTGCGGATTGAAGTCGGCGCTGTAGCGTTCGAACTCCGGGGCGTCCGCCGCCTCACGGCCCGAGGCTGGCAGCCAGGTTTTCCAGATGTATTGAAAGGTCCGGGGCAAGTCGCCCAGCGAGCCTTTGTGCTCGAACACCGCATAGTGCTGGGGCTGCACTTCGATCCAGCGGTACAGTTCAGGCAGGTCATCGAGCTTGCTGATCTCGACACCGGCGATGTACTCAAAAGCACCTTTGCCATCTGGATTGCAGCAGATGCCGTAGGTCACATCGCCCATTTGCCCAGGCACCTTGCCGATATGGGGGATGAATTTATCCCAGAGTGCGGGAATGCCTTCGGTGGTCTCCTGGGTAAACCGTTCGCCTAGCCCGGCGATCAACAAGAAATGCCCTTTTTCGAGGCGCGGTTCGGCAACGACGCCCTTTTTTGGATCATCCATGAATCAACTCCTGCCGCTCAAAGGTGGGTTCAGCCAGAGAGTATAGAAGGCAAACCGGATTCTCCCCCCATCAGAGCCCGGGAAGTTCTGCGGCTCCCGTCGAGCCAATGAACTCCTGATAGCCAGAAACGATCACGTAGACCGCGAAATAGCAGAAGATCGCCGCAGATGCCATATAGGAATACCGCAGCAGCTTATCGCCCAATAACTTGCCTCCCTGGGTCGCCGCCAGGCACAAGGCAACGCACCAGAGTAGCCCGGCACAAAAGAACCCCGCCAGGAACAACCCGGCGCTGGCCAGGCTGCCGCCCCCGGAACGGGCGATCAGCGTACCGCCCACGGCCGCGAACCAGAGAATGGCGCTGGGTGAGGACATGGCCAGAAAGATCCCACGAAAGAACTCACGACGATGGGAACCGCTACTCACCTCGCCCGCCTCCGCCAGCACGACACTGTGATGGATCGCCGAGTAAATCATCCTGGCGGCGAAATAGAGCAACAACGCCGAGCCACCGACCCACAACACCCAGCGCACCGCCGAGTACTGCAACAGCACGGTCATGCCGGCCAGCGCCAGTACCGCGTAAACCAGGTCACCAACACAGGTCCCGAGCCCCAGTGCGAAGCCCTGAAAATACCCACGTTGCATGGCCAGGGTGATCATCGCGATGTTGGCCACGCCGATGTCCAGGCACAGTGAAAGGCTCAGCAAAAAGCCGCTGGAAAACTCCATGTTTCATCCCGTTCGAAGGTGGTTGAGTCAGTGGCGCGTAGCTATGCAAGAAGCAGGCAAGAACGTGTTTTGTCCGCAACAATCCGCTGCGAGCGGGCCAGTGTCGTCGAAAAAAGTTGATCTTCGCTACTGGACAAGCCGTCATCGGCGCCCTTATCTTGCGTCCAGGCCACCGCAGTGGCCAGCGTCGCTCGGACGGTTCCGGGCGCTTACGTACTCCAGAGGCAACAATGGCAGACCAAGGTTCGCCGCGCCGCTTTGCGCGCATAGATCGACTCCCCCCTTACGTATTCAATATCACTGCCGAGCTGAAGATGGCCGCCCGTCGTCGTGGCGAAGACATCATCGACTTGAGCATGGGCAACCCCGATGGCGCGACCCCGCCGCACATCGTTGAAAAAATGGTCACGGTCGCCCAGCGCGAAGACACCCACGGCTACTCCACGTCCAAAGGCATTCCTCGCCTGCGCCGGGCCATTTCGCGCTGGTACAAGGATCGCTACGAGGTCGACATCGACCCGGAAAACGAAGCCATCGTCACCATCGGTTCCAAGGAAGGCCTGGCGCACTTGATGCTCGCCACCCTGGACCAGGGCGACACCGTGCTGGTGCCCAACCCCAGCTACCCGATCCATATCTACGGTGCCGTGATTGCCGGCGCCCAGGTGCGGTCGGTGCCACTGATTCCTGGCGTGGACTTTTTCGCCGAACTGGAGCGCGCCATTCGCGGCTCGATCCCCAAGCCGAAAATGATGATCCTCGGCTTCCCGTCGAACCCGACCGCGCAGTGCGTGGAACTGGACTTCTTCGAGCGCGTCATCGCCCTGGCCAAGCAGTACGACGTGCTGGTGGTCCACGACCTGGCCTACGCCGACATCGTCTATGACGGCTGGAAAGCCCCGTCGATCATGCAGGTGCCGGGCGCCAAGGACATTGCCGTGGAGTTCTTCACCCTGTCCAAGAGTTACAACATGGCGGGCTGGCGCATCGGTTTCATGGTCGGTAACCCGGAGCTGGTCAACGCGCTGGCACGGATCAAGAGCTACCACGACTACGGCACATTCACCCCGCTACAAGTGGCTGCCATCGCGGCACTGGAAGGTGATCAGCAGTGCGTCAAGGATATCGCCGAGCAGTATCGGCAACGTCGCAACGTGCTGGTCAAGGGCTTGCATGAACTGGGCTGGATGGTCGAAAACCCGAAAGCCTCGATGTACGTCTGGGCCAAGATTCCCGAGGCCTATGCCCACCTGGGTTCGCTGGAGTTCGCCAAGAAATTGCTGGCCGAAGCCAAGGTCTGCGTCTCGCCAGGGGTTGGCTTTGGCGAGTATGGCGATGATCACGTGCGCTTCGCGCTGATCGAGAACCAGGACCGGATTCGCCAGGCTGTCCGCGGGATTCGCGGGATGTTCCGGGCCGATGGGTTGGTCGGCAAGACCAACGCCTGACACAAGACACCGTGGGAGCGGGCAAGCGGAACGCCGCCCGGCTCTCTCCCACAGGTGTTTCGCGTGGTGCTTAAACGAACATCGACAGCAGCAGGATAAAGCCCAGCGCCACCACGGACAGGATGGTTTCCATCGCGGTCCAGGTCTTGAAGGTTTCCGCCACGGTCATGTTGAAGTACTGCTTGACCAGCCAGAAGCCCGCGTCGTTCACGTGGGACAGAATCAACGAGCCGGCACCGGTGGCCAGCACCAGCAGCTCACGGTTCACACCCGGAATCATCCCCACCACCGGCACCACGATACCCGCGCCAGTAATGGTCGCCACGGTCGCCGAACCGGTGGCGATACGAATCACCGCCGCCACCAGCCAGGCCAGCAGGATCGGCGAGATCTGCGCGTTCACCGCCATGTGACCGATCACATCACCCACACCGCTGGTCACCAGCATCTGCTTGAAGCCACCACCAGCACCGATGATCAGAATGATCGCGGCGGTCGGGGCAAGGCTCGCGTCCAGCCATTTGAGCATCTGGCTGGAACCGATGCCCTGCTTGTAACCGAAGGTGTACAGCGACAACAGCAACGCCAACAGCAGTGCCGAGATCGGGTGGCCGATCATGTCCATCCATGTGCGGAAGAAGTTGCCGTCCGGCAGCGCCACGTCAGCAAAGGTTTTGAGCAGCATCAGGAACACCGGCAACAGCACGGTGAGCAGGGTGATGCCGAAGCTCGGCAGTTCGCTTGAATCCGACTCACGGACCAGTTGATCCACCAGCTCCTGATTCGGATGACCGGGAATGTGCTTGGCGATGAACGTACCGAAGATCGGGCCGGCAATGATGGCCGTCGGCAGCGCCACGATCAGGCCATAGAGAATGGTTTTACCGATGTCGGCACCGAACACGCCGATGGCCAGCAGCGGGCCCGGGTGTGGCGGGACCAGACCGTGGACCGCCGACAGACCGGCCAGCAGCGGGATACCGATCTTGATGATCGACACTCCAGTGCGCCGGGCAACGATGAATACCAGCGGAATCAGCAGCACGAAGCCGATTTCGAAGAACAGCGGAATGCCCACCAGGAACGCGGCGAACATCATCGCCCACTGCACCTTGTCCTTGCCGAAAGCGCGGATCAGGGTCTGGGCGATCTGATCCGCCCCGCCCGACTCGGCCATCATTTTGCCGAGCATGGTACCCAGCGCGAGGATGATGCCGACAAAACCCAGCACGCCACCGAAGCCGTCCTGGAATGCCTTGATGATGGTGCCGATCGGCATGCCCGAAGTCAGCCCGAGGAAAGCGGCGGCGATGATCAGGGCAATAAAGGGGTGAAGCTTGAACTTGGTGATCAGGACAATCAAGCCGATCACCGTGACCACTGCATCGAGCAGCAGAAACGTCTCGTGGGACATGCCAAACATTAGGGGTGTCTCCTGGTTGTTGTTGTTATGAAAGCAGGGAATACGTAAGCCATCAGGACAGCGCTACCTTTCAAAGCAAAATTCATATGGCGAGCTTCAAACCATGGCCCAGCCACCAGTGGTGCGCTTGCACGGCCAATTCATCGACACTGTGGGTCGATGCATCCAGCGCCAGGGTCAACGGCTCCCCGACGGGTGATTCAAGGGTTGCGAACTGGCTGGCGATCAAGGTCGACGGCATGAAGTGGCCGGGACGATGGGACACTCGGTCGGCGGCGACTTCCGGGGTCAGTTCCAGGAACACGAACCCCAGCCCAGGCAGAGCGCTGCGCAGGCGTTCGCGGTAAATATACTTGAGCGCCGAACAGGTCAGCACCGGGTGCCCGCCCGTGGCATCGACACGACGCAACTCTTCGCACAGGCTGTCGAGCCAGCCGGCACGGTCGTCGTCGTTCAGGGGAATGCCAGCGCTCATCTTTTCGATATTGGCCGCAGGATGAAAGCTATCGCCTTCAATGCCGGTCGCACCGCTGAGCTGGCACAGGGCCTCGCTGACGCTGGACTTGCCGCAGCCGGCCACGCCCATGATGACCAGGGCGGTGATTGGTTGACTCATCTAACACCTCAGCGCGCAGACAGCGCTACCTTTGCCAATGGAAACTCTCGTGCAAAAGCAGGCATTGCCGACGCCTTCTTGTCATTTTTATGGGTTGCAGCAGGTTCTTTCCCAACGCCAAAAAGCAGGGATCAGGCAACCCCTGCTCAAGCATTTGCAGCCGCATCGAGACAGCGCTACCTTAGTGCCTTGAATTTTGTTTGGCAAGCCGTCCGATGACCTCCTCTAAAAACGATAAAAATACCCGCACCACTGGCCGCCCTACCCTGAACGAAGTCGCCCGCCTGGCCGGGGTCAGTCCGATTACCGCGTCCAGGGCCTTGCGCGGCATCAGTACGGTTGCCACCGAACTGGTGGAAAAGGTCCAGCAGGCCGCTCTGGAACTGAACTACGTGGTCAACCCCGCCGCCCGCGCCCTGGCCTCGGCCCAGAGCCAGTCGGTCGTGGTACTGGTGCCGTCGTTGTCGAACCTGCTGTTCATCGAAACCCTGGAAGCCATTCATCAGGTACTGCGCCCCAAAGGCTTCGAAGTGTTGATCGGCAACTACCACTACTCGCGCGATGAAGAAGAAAACCTGCTGCGCAACTACATGGCCTATCAGCCGCGTGGCCTGTTGCTGACCGGCTTTGATCGCACTGAAAGTGCCCGACGCATGGTCGAGACCAGCAACATCCCCTGCGTCTATATGATGGACCTGGACCCCGGTGCCGGTCTGAATTGCGTCGGCTTCTCGCAGCTCAGTGCCGGTGAAACGGCTGCCCGGCATCTGATTTCGCGAGGCCGCAAGCGCCTGGCCTACATCGGCGCACAACTCGACCAGCGAACCTTGCTGCGCGGCGAGGGTTTTCGCCGAGCCCTGCAACAGGCCAACCTCTACGACCCGGCCCTCGAGTTGCTGACACCGCGTCCTTCCTCGGTAGGCCTGGGCGGCGAGTTGTTCCTGCACATGATGGCGGCCCACCCGCAGGTCGACGCCATCTTCTTCGGCAACGACGACCTGGCCCACGGTGCCCTGCTCGAAGCCATGCGCCACGGGATCAAGGTCCCCGAACAAGTGGCCGTACTGGGCTTCAACGACCTGCCGGCCTCTGCACACATGGTGCCGCGCCTGAGCAGCATCAGCACCCCGCGCGAGGCCATTGGCCGCCGCGCGGCCGAGCATATGCTCACCTTGATGGCCGGCAACACGATCGCCAGGCCAGTGGTCGACCTGGGCTTCGAGCTCAAGGTTCGCGAGAGTACGTAACAGCGGCTCAGTGACGCAGGCTGTGGGCACCGGCACGACAAATGCCGTTCACTCACTCAGGCCTGCCCGGCCATCAATTCGACAAACGCCAGGGCGCCCTTTTGCAGCGGCTGGCTTTTGAGCCACACCGCATGTACCGGCAGCACCAGTCCATTTTCGATGTTCCTGAAGCCCAAACGCTTGAGCCGCCCGGACGCCAGCAGTGGCTCGACCACCGATAACGGAAAGTTGCCCCAGCCAATCCCCGCCTCGACCATTTCCAGGGCCATTTCCAGGGTATCGGTGCGCCAATGGGATTCGCCGAGCAGTGGTCGGGTTTCGCTGATCGGCAAGTCGCGGCTGGCGACGATGATCTGCCGCACCGGCACCAGGTCTTCCAGATAGGGGGCCTCCCCCAGGGCCTGGAAGGCCGTGTTGACCGGAGATATGGTGGCGATCATCTGCTCGGTTCCGACGAACTGGAACCGCTCCAGCACATTCACACTCAGCCCGGCGAACGCCAGGCAAACGTTGACCCGGCCACTGTGCAGCAGCTGCAACACATCATCCTGCGGGGCGCTGAGCAGCTCGATATCGAGTAGCGGATAACGCTCGGCGATGTGCTTGATCGCCGCCAGTAAACGGGTCTTGTCGATGTCCGCCACCACCCCGATCGACAGCTTGCTTTCCAGCCCCAGGGACAATTCGATGGCATGCACCCGAAGCTGTTTGAGCTGCTCGGCCGCCAGCCGCGCATGGGGCACCAACGACGTGGCCATGGCCGTAGGTACCGGTTCGCGATGACGGCGGTCGAACAGCGGATAACCGAGTTCTGCCTCCAGATTGGCGATGCCCATGCTGACCGCCGACGGCACCTTGCCAAGGGCGCGGGCGGCCGCCGAAAAGGAGCCGCGTTCGATCACGGCCAGGAACAACTCGATACTGTCGCTGGAAAAACTCATCGCATCACCTATCAACAAACCTGAAAGCTACCAACTTTTTCTGTCAGGCCTATTGAAGCTATCTTTCGCCGCCTTCGCCAGCCCTGATCCACAAAGGGCGGGTGCCACTCACTGAACGAAGGGGCAATGGCCATGCAAGGCGTGAAACGCAAACTGGTTTATGTATCGCTGTACGAAGTCATCGGCATGACATTTTCCGCACTTGGCCTGGCGCTGCTGTCCGGCACAGCTCCCAGCAGCACCGGGCCGCTGGCCGTGATCATCACCACCATCGCGGTGAGCTGGAACTTCATCTACACCTCGCTGTTCGAGCGCTGGGAAAGCCGCCAACCATCTCGAACCCGCACCGTCCAGCGACGCATCGCCCACGCCGTGGGTTTTCAGCTGACCTTGATCGTGTTTCTGATTCCCCTGATAGCCTGGTGGATGGACATCAGCCTGGTGCAAGCCTTCCTGCTGGACCTGGCACTGATCATCTTCATCCCCTGCTATACCTTTGCCTTCAACTGGCTGTTCGATCGCACCTTCGGCTTGCCCGCGTCGGCGCTGCCTGACCCGGCCTGAGCGACAGGCACAAAAAAGGCTTCTCGACCCAGCGCCAGTGCCGGGTCAAGAAGCCTTCTAGCGACAGGCCGGGTTAATTGAGTTGCAACGTCGAATTGAACTGGCTGATGGCATCCACCACATGCCGTGAGCCCTGCTGGATTTCCAGGATCACTTCCCCTGCCTCATTGGCCAACTCCACGCCCAGCCCGGTGCGACTCAAGCTCGACTGCATGCTCGACACGGCACTCAAGGACAAATCGTGGTTCTTGCGCACCACCTCGACAATTTCCACACATCCCTGTGCGGTCGGCATGCACTTACATGACGGCCAACATAGTTAGTTACAGGTGAGCATAGCCAGCACAACAGATGGCTCAAGGCCATTATCCGGGCAGTACCGAGCGCTTCTGGACGAGAAACGGTTCAGCCGGGAACAGATTGCCAACACAAAGGTGACGGTGCGAGAAGGGTTTCGATTTGTCCACGCAAGTGTGGATCAAGGTAATGGGACATTGCTCGATTCAGAACAAGGGCAAGCCAACAGACTAAAGTTGGCCCTGCCTCCTTCTGAGCACGGTGCAGGGAAATCTTGCAGATCGAATGCTTATTGGCTTGGATGTGATAACGGAGCCCGATTGCCGGGCTCCGTCAAAGCAGGCTCAATGACCGAACACCCCGACCTTTTTGGCCTTCTTGTCAGCGCGTTTTTCATCGGCGCTTTTCGCCGGCTTTTTTTTCGCAGCTTTCTTTGAATCCATGCCTTTGGCCATGATACGTACTCCACTCTTGCGGGATGTGAGATCAGGTATACACCTATCCTGGTGCGCGCGTTCTTTTATAATCGCCGGCTTTGCGCACTGGCGACCCCCTTTATGCCCGACACCCGATACACCCGGCTCGATGAGCCGCTGTGGCCCTTGATGAACAAGTTCTACCGCACGCACCAGTCTTCGATGAAGGCCGTGCGCGATGCGCAATTGTGGGTTGGCAAACGCGACGAGATCATCGCCGGACTCTGTCTACGACCGATTGCGGACGGGTTCTGGCTGACCGGCTTGTTTGTCGACCCGGGCTGTCGTGGGCAAGGCATTGCGGGCGCCTTGATGGCCGAGGCGCTGCGACCGATCAGTGCCCCGGTGTGGCTGTTCTGCCACCCGGACTTGCGCGAATTCTATGAACGCAACGGCTTCGCCGCCGGCCCGCAGCTGCCTTATGCACTGGCCGAGCGCCTGCTGCGCTATAGCCGCAGCAAGCCGATGATTGCAATGGGGCGGGGCCTGGTCACTGACGCGGCTTAACCGTCTGCCGCGGGGTCCAGGTCGGGGAACATCACCTCGGTAAAGCCGAACTTGCGAAAGTCGCTGATTCGCGACGGGTACAACCGGCCGATCAGGTGATCGCACTCGTGTTGCACGACACGGGCATGGAACCCTGACGCGAAACGCACGATCGGTTGCCCCTTGGGATCGACACCTTCATAGCGGATGTGCTGGTAACGCTCCACCGCACCGCGCAACCCGGGCACCGACAGGCAACCTTCGAAGCCTTCCTCCAGCGTGGGCTGCAGGGGCGTGATCAGCGGGTTGATCAGGATCGTCTGCGGTACGGCTTCAGCATCCGGGTAACGTTCGCTGCGCTCGAAGCCGAAGATCACCAGCTGCAGATCAACGCCAATCTGCGGGGCGGCCAGGCCGACACCGCCGACGCTTTCCATGGTCTGGAACATGTCGTCGATCAACTGCCACAACTCAGGGCTGTCGAACATCTCGTCCGGTACTGGCGGGGCAATACGCAGCAGGCGCTCATCGCCCATTTTGAGAATTTCACGGATCATCGTCAGGCTTCGTCAGAGGTCGGTTTGAGCGAGTGATCCCGACCCAATCCCGATACGTGTTGTTTGGGGGTGTCGTGTTCACCGAGGGGCGCTTGGCCAGGCCCCTTGCCCTCGGTCGACATGTGATCGATCACCGCGTTCATCTCCGCGCCCAGCAACAGCACCGCCGCGGAAATGTAGAAGTACAGCAACAGCACGATGATCGCACCGATACTGCCATACATGGCATTGTAGTTGGCGAAGGCTTTCACGTAGAAACCAAAGCCCAGCGACGCAATGATCCACACCACCACCGCCAGCACGGAGCCGGGGGTGATAAAGCGAAATTCCTGCTTCACATCCGGCATCACGTAGTACGTCAGCGCCACGGCCACCATCAACAGAATCACGATCGCCGGCCAGCGCAAAATCGTCCAGATTGTGACAATGACCTCCTGCATGCCGATCTGCGAGGCGATCCACTCCATCACCTGCGGACCAAGCACCATCAGGGCCGCAGCCACCAGCAACATGCCGGCGATGCCAACGGTGTAGATAATCGACAGCGGGAAGCGCTTCCAGATCGGGCGACGCTCGACCACGTCATACGCCGCATTCATGGCACTCATCATCAGCCGCACACCCGCCGAAGCCGTCCACAAAGCGATGACGATACCGACCGAGAGCAATCCGCCCTTCGATTGCTGGAGCTGGTCAATGACCGGGTTGACCTGCTCCAGTGCCTGGGGTGGCAACACCAGCTCCGACTGCAGGCGCAGCCAGGAAAAGAAGTCCGGCAGGTGCAGGAAACCGATCAGCGCGATCAGGAACAGGATGAACGGGAACAGCGAGAACAGCATCTGATAGGCCAGCGCCGAGGCATAGGTTGACATCTCGTCAGCGATGAACTCCGTGACGGTGCGCATCATCACGCGGTGCAAAGGCAAGCCTTTCAAATCCGGGAAAAACATAGCGTCTCCATTCGCCGCAACAGGGTTGAAGCCAGGGGGGGCGACTCAAGGGCCGTTCGTTGCATCAAAGTAACCTACTTGGCGACCTTGAAACAGTTTCAAGGCTAGCAACCACCAGACAATAGCCGACGTCAAAACCGCCATCCGTCCATGACCCGGACGGCTCACCGTGGTGTGCGATGAACATCCAGGGTCAACCCCGTGCGCAGCGATTGACCGTCGAACCCTGGGGTGAGTTTCATTTGTTTTCGCCGGGTCATTTCATCCGCCCATGCAGGTTGGGCTTTATGTTTGCAGGCTTTGCCGGGAGAATGCATCACGTATTCAGGCCATGGCACTGAAGAACCAATCCCGTAGGAACGTTATGAAACTCGATAAAAAGCAGGCCATTGCCCGCAGGAACCAGGAACTGGGCGGTGCAGTGCTGGGTGTGAACAACTGTCACTTCACCGAATTGAACCGCAACCGCAACATCTGGTGGTTTGATATCCCGGTGTCGCGCTTGGCCATTGGCCAGTATGAGTGGATCCACCTGCTGATGCACACACCCGATACCGACGAACTGCTGCACCTGAAAGTGCCGACGGTGTTTCTGCGCGAGAAGCTGGAAGGCCTGGTGGTGCGCAACGAAGGCAAGCGCAAGGCGGCCCTGAGCCTGGAACTGAGCGCCGACAAGGACTCGTACCTACAGGACATGCGCCCGGCAGGCACCAATGTGAATTTCGCGCAGTTTCGCCTGTAGTCCAATCCGGCTGTACAGAAGCGCGCCTGACAGGCAAATAACAAAAAGCCCCGCATCCGCGGGGCTTTTTGGTAATCGGCGCCTTACTTCTTCACGCCCAGCTTCTTCAACTCTTCATCGCGCAGTTCACGACGCAGGATCTTGCCCACGTTGGTGGTCGGCAACGCATCGCGGAACTCGACGGCCTTGGGCACCTTATAGCCGGTGACATTGGCGCGCATGTGCGTCATCACCTGCTCTTTGGTCAGTGTTACACCCGGTTTGGCGACGATGAACATCTTGATCGCTTCGCCCGACTTATCGTCCGGCACGCCAATGGCCGCGCATTGCAGCACGCCCGGTACTGCTGCCAGCACGTCCTCGAGTTCGTTCGGGTACACGTTGAAACCGGAGACCAGAATCATGTCTTTCTTGCGATCGACGATTCGCAGGTAGCCATCTTCCTGGATCAGCGCGATGTCACCGGTCTTCAACCAGCCTTCGCTGTCGAGCATTTCATCGGTGGCTTCCTGACGCTGCCAGTAGCCTTTCATCACCTGCGGCCCCTTCACGCACAGTTCGCCGATTGCGCCCAGCGGTTGTTCAACGCCGGCGTCATCGATGACCTTGCACAGGGTGGATGGCACTGGAATGCCGATGGTGCCGATCTGGATGTTCTGGATCGGGTTGACGGTCGCCACGGGGCTGGTTTCAGTCATGCCGTAACCTTCGCAGATCGGGCAGCCGGTCACTTCTTTCCAGCGCTCGGCCGCCGCCAGTTGCAAGGCCATGCCACCGGACAGGGTCACTTTCATGGCCGAGAAGTCCAGCTTGCGGAAGCCTTCGTTGTTGCACAGCGCCACGAACAGCGTGTTCAACCCGACAAAACCGCTGAACTTCCACTTCGACAGTTCCTTGACCATCGCCGGCAAATCGCGCGGGTTACTGATCAGGATGTTGTGGTTGCCGATCAGCATCATGGCCATGCAATGGAAGGTGAAGGCATAGATGTGGTACAGCGGCAGCGGCGTGATCAGGATCTCGCAACCCTCATTGAGGTTGGACCCCATCAGCGCCTTGCACTGCAACATGTTCGCTATCAGGTTGCGATGGGTCAGCATCGCGCCCTTGGCCACGCCGGTGGTGCCGCCGGTGTACTGCAGCACGGCCACGTCGCTGCTGGCCGGGCTGGCTTCGGTCACGGGCTGGCCGTGTCCTATGCTCAACACGTCATTGAACTTGATGGCCTTGGGCAAATTGAACGCCGGCACCATCTTCTTCACGTACTTGATGACGCTGTTGATCAGCAGGCGCTTGAGCGGTGGCAGCAGGTCGGCCACTTCAGTGACGATGACATGCTTGACGCCCGTCTTGGGCACCACGGCCTCGGCCAGGTGCGCCATGTTCGCCAGGCACACCAGCGCCTTGGCACCGGAATCATTGAATTGATGTTCCATTTCCCGCGCGGTGTACAGCGGGTTGGTGTTGACCACGATCAGGCCGGCGCGGATGGCGCCAAATACGGCGACCGGGTATTGCAACAGGTTCGGCAGTTGCACGGCGATTCGATCACCGGGCTGCAAATCGGTATGCTGTTGCAGATAAGCGGCAAATGCACCCGACAGTTCGTACAGCTCACCGTAGGTGAGTGTCTTGCCGAGGTTACTAAAGGCCGGCTTGTTGGCGAAGCGTTGGCAGGACTGCTTCAACACTGCCTGAATATTCGGATACTCGTCTGGATTGATGTCGGCAGCAATCCCAGCTGGGTACTTATCCTTCCAAAAGTCTTCGATCATGGAAGCCCACTCCTCAGCAACGCGAATTCTTCACCGCATTTGATGCGATTATTATTGGTGTGTGTTTTTGGTGAATCTGGCTTACAACTTTAAGGCCGAGAAGTCACAAAGCGCGCCGAGAGTAGCAGCTTTGCAAAAGCCCTACTAGGGCCAAAGAAAGCCCGCACAGTCACATTAGCGACTCAAGACTATTTAATAGTCAGTTTTAGAGTAAAGATTCTACGCAATCTTTAAACGCTCTAAATCGGGCCACCGCACCAGATTCACAAGACAAAAAAAGGGGTGCCCAGATTCGGGCGCCCCTTTTTGGTACCGCGCTGCTAACAAAACATTACGCGATGTCGCGCAACTCCCTGCGCAGGATCTTGCCCACCGGCGTCATTGGCAGCGACTCACGCAACACGATGTGCTTGGGTACTTTGTAGGCGGTGAAGTTCTCCTTGCAGTACGCCTTCAATTCTTCAAGGCTGACCCCCGCTTCGCGCGCCACCACGAACAGTTTCACCGCCTCTCCGGAACGGTCGTCCGGTACGCCGATGACCGCGCAGTTGGCCACTTTCGGGTGGGCCATGACCACATCCTCGATCTCGTTGGGGTACACGTTGAAACCCGAGACAATGATCATGTCTTTCTTGCGGTCGACGATGCGCACAAAACCGTCCGGGTCGATCACCGCGATGTCACCGGACTTGAACCAGCCCTCGGCATCCAGCACTTCGGCCGTGGCTTCGGGTTTGTTCCAGTAGCCCTTCATGATCTGCGGCCCTTTGATGCAGAGCTCGCCGCGCTCACCCAGCGGCTGTTCGACACCGTCGTCGTTGATCACCTTCAACGTGGTACCGGGTACCGGCAGGCCCACGGAGCCAATGCGCGACTGATCGCCGTAGGGGTTGGTGCAGGCGACCGGCGAGGTTTCGGTCAGGCCATAGCCTTCGGTAATCCGGCAGCCGGTCATGGCTTCCCAGCGCTCGGCCGTGGCCTTCACCAGGGCGGTGCCGCCGGAGTTGGTCAGCTTGAGGCTGGAGAAGTCCAGGGTCTTGAAGTCAGGGTGATCCATCAGCGCGACAAACAGCGTGTTGAGCCCCAGCAGTGCCGAGAACCGCCAGTTCTTCAGCTCCTTGATGAAGCCGGCAATGTCCCGTGGGTTGGTGATCAACACGTTGTGGTTGCCGGTCACCATCATGCACATGCAGTTCGCCGTGAATGCATAGATATGGTACAGCGGCAGCGGCGCGATCATCACTTCCTGGCCTTCGCGCAGCAGTGGCTGGCCATCCTTGCCGTGTTGGCCGAGGCAGGCGCGGGCCTGTTGCATGTTGGCCACCAGGTTGCCGTGGGTCAGCATCGCCCCCTTGGCCAGGCCGGTGGTGCCGCCGGTGTATTGCAGCACGGCGACGTCGTCGAGGCCGGCCTGCAAGGGCTTGATGCCCTGGCCACGCCCCATGCGCAACGCGCTCTTGAAGGAAGTGGCCTGTGGCAGGTCGTAGGCCGGGACCATCTTCTTGACCTTGTCGACCACGGTATTGATCAGCCAGCCCTTGGCGGCGGGCATCAGGTCGCCCATCTTCGCTTCGATCAGGTATTGGATATCGGTGTCGGGCAGCACTTCCTGGACCTTCTGCCCGAACATGTTCAGGTACACCAGCGCCCGGGCACCGGAATCCTTGAACTGATGCCGCATCTCCCGCGCGGTGTACAACGGGTTGGTGTTGACCACGATCAGCCCGGCACGCAGCGCACCGAACACGGCAATCGGATAATGCAGGACGTTGGGCATCTGTACCGCGATGCGATCGCCCGGCACCAGATCGGTCTGGCTTTGCAGATAACCGGCGAAGGCTGCGCTGTAGCGTTCCAGGTCAGCGTAGGTCAGGGTCACCCCCATGTTGCTGAACGCTGGACGGTCGGCGAACTTCTTGCAGGAACGCTCGAACACCTCGATCACCGACTTGTAGCCACCCAGATCGATATCAATGGGTACGCCGGCCGGGCGTTTATCATTCCAGAAATCAGGTTGCATTATTCTTGTCCTCTTTACCTGAGCGAGTCCGTGCCGCCTCTCTGCGATGTTGAGAAGCGGAGCTTCTGGGACACTAGCAGTTATGGCGATTCAGGCAAATATAAGCACGAGTGTCATTGATAGTGTGAATCTTGCCGCCTTGGGAGGCCCGCATCGGACGCCAGACGCTTGATCAGCTATACAATGCAACGACTCAGCGCAAAGGAATCGCCATGATCCACGACACGTTCTGGTTGACCGCGAATGACCACAGCCAGCTTTTCGTCAACCAGTGGTTACCCGAAAGCCCGCTCAACGCGGTGATCCTGCTGTCCCACGGGATGGCGGAACATAGCGCAAGGTACGAGCGCCTGGCGCAGGTATTGTGTAACCAAGGGTACGGCGTCTATGCGCTGGACCAGCGCGGCCATGGCAAAACCGCCGAAAACGGCGTGCTAGGGCACTACGCGGACAAGGATGGCTGGCGCAAAGTGGTCGGTGACCTGGCCAGCCTGAATCAGCACATCGGCCAGCAGCATCCGGGCACGCCGATTGTGTTGCTGGGCCACAGCATGGGCAGCTACATTGCCCAGGCTTATCTGCTGCACCACAGCGCCAGCCTGTATGGCGCCGTACTCAGCGGCTCGAATTTCCAGCCCGTGGCGCTGTATCGCATGGCGCGCCTGATTGCCCGCCTCGAACGCTGGCGCCAAGGCGCGACTGGTCGCAGTGCGCTGATCGAGTGGTTGTCGTTCGGCTCGTTCAACAAGGCGTTCAAACCCAACCGCACCCCGTTCGACTGGCTCAGCCGCGACCCGGCGGAAGTCGACAAGTACGTCAACGATCCACTCTGCGGCTACCGCTGCACCAACCAGTTGTGGATCGATATGCTCGGCGGCTTGCAGCAGATCAGCAAAGCGTCCAATCTCGCGCAGATCGATCCGGGCCTGCCGTTGCTGGTCATTGGCGGAGAATGTGATCCGGTGAGTGAAGGCAAGCGTCTCAAGGCGTTGGCCGATGCACTGCGCCAGGCCGGCAACCAGTGCCTGCAACTGACGATCTACCCGCAGGCACGGCACGAACTGTTCAACGAAAGCAACCGCGATGAAGTGACCGCGGACCTGCTCACCTGGCTGGCCCAGGCATTGAGCCACCGCCGGCCACCCAGAACCGAATAACGTTTGGTTATTACACTTAACTCGTCACAGGATTCAAGACACATGACCCAGGTTACCAACACGCCGTACGAAGCCCTCGAAGTCGGCCAGACCGCCAGCTACAGCAAATCCGTCGAAGAGCGCGACATTCAGCTGTTTGCCGCCATGTCCGGCGACCATAACCCGGTGCACCTGGATGCCGAATTCGCAGCGGCGAGCATGTTCAAGGAGCGTATCGCCCATGGCATGTTCAGTGGCGCACTGATCAGTGCCGCGGTCGCCTGCGAGCTGCCTGGGCCCGGGACCATCTACCTCGGCCAGCAGATGAGTTTCCAGAAGCCGGTGAAGATCGGCGACACCCTGACCGTGCGCCTGGAAATCCTCGAGAAACTGCCGAAGTTCCGCGTGCGCATTGCCACCCGCGTGTTCAACCAGCGTGATGAGCTGGTGGTTGATGGCGAAGCCGAGATCCTCGCGCCCCGCAAGCAACAGACCGTGACCCTGCCTACCTTGCCGACCATCAGCATCGGCTGATTGACCGCTCACCGGTGGCGAGGGAGCACGCTCGCTCGCCACAAGGCCGAGCCCCTTTACGATTGTTCAACGCTTGCGAACGGGCGCGCTCCTGGCTGCGCCGCCCGCACGTCGCCGTGAACAGCGCACAATCGCCATGGAGCTGTCCGCTACATCACCCGCAAGCATCTGTATGCTGGTTATTGGCAGGATCTGTCGATTGGCGTGCCTGCGCAATGCCTGTATTTTCCGGACTGTATGAATCAAGACGACTGACCGATGAACCCCGAAACGCTTGAACTGCTGGTCACCCGAGAAATGCCCTTTGGCAAATACAAAGGGCGCATCATTGCCGACCTGCCCGGCCCGTACCTGAACTGGTTCGCCCGTCAGGGCTTCCCCCACGGTGAACTGGGTGGCCTGCTGGCCCTGATGCAGGAAATCGATCACAACGGTTTGTCCGACCTGCTCGACCCGCTGCGCGCCAAGCACGGCAAACCCAAGCCTCGCCACTGAACCACCGAATCCAGACCGAGTTCTCCCCATGCCCGATAACACCTTCCGCGCCCATGATGAAGCCTTCTGGCGGACCTTTGCCGATCGCTACGATGTCCAGCCTGGCCCCATCAACCTGGAAAACGGTTACTTCGGCCGCATGTCGCGCACGGTCATCGAGGAATACCAACGCAACATCGAACTGATCAACAGCAGCAACTCGGTGCACGTGCGTCAACGCTTCGAAAAACTCGAAAGCGTGGAGATTCGCAGGCAACTGGCGGACTTGCTGCGAGTCCCCGCGCAAGCCCTGGCCCTCACCCGCAATGCTTCGGACGCGCTGCAATCGCTGATTCGCAACTACAACCGCTTGCAGCCGGGTGATCAGGTACTGATCTGCGACCTGGAATACGACACGGTCAAAAGTGCGATGCGCTGGCTGGCACGCTATCGTGGGGTCGAGGTGATCGAAATCGAGCACCCCCACCCCGCCAGCTTCGACAGCCTGGTGGCGAGCTATCGCGCAGCGTTCGAGCAGCACCCGCGAATCAAACTCATGGCCCTGACCCACGTCACCCACCGCACCGGCCTCGTGATGCCGGTCAAGGCCATTGCCGCCTGTGCCCGTGAGCACGGGATCGACGTGATCCTCGATGGCGCCCATGCCCTGGGCCAGATCGAATTCGACCTCGAGGAACTGGGCATCAGCTTTGCCGGCTACAACCTGCACAAATGGATCGGTGCACCGCTGACCCTGGGCTTCCTCTACATCGCCCCGCAACGCCTGGCCGACATCGATCCAGACATGGGCGAGTTTCATTTCCCGGCCACCGACACCCGCTCACGCACGCCGTACAGCACGCCGAATATTCCCGCCTTGCTGACCTTGCCGTTGGTATTCGAAGAACATCGCGCCATCGGCGGTGCGGCCGCCAAGGGCGCCCGGCTCAACTACCTGCGCAATCTGTGGGTCGACGCCGTTCAAGACGCGCCAGGCATTGAGGTCATGACTCCGAATGACCCGCGCCTGTATTGCGGCATCACCTCGATGCGCTTCACTCGCCAGGCCGACCAGCAGGCGATGGTCGACCGCCTGCTCAGCGACTACAACCTGTTCACCGTGACCCGCAGCGGTTCGGCCTGTGGGCCGTGCATACGCATCACCCCCGGCCTGATCAGCACGGCAGCGGACATGCACCTGATGGCGCAGGCGCTGATCGAACTGAGTTGAGGCCCGCCGCCCCTTGAATGCAACGGGGCGGCACTTTTCGCCAGGCAAAAAAAACGGCGCACCGACCAAGTGCGCCGAAAAGCCGTAGAACGCAACTACTACAATTCTTCGTAAAACCCTGCGGGTAACCCCGTCAGTCCAGCAGCGCCAGCGCCTCGGCGGTGCACTCCTGAATGCGTGCCCAGTCGCCGTTCTTGATCCACTCCGGATCCAGCATCCAGCTGCCACCCACGCACATCACGTTTTTCAACGCCATGTAGCTCTTGATGTTGGCCGGGCCCACGCCACCGGTGGGGCAGAATTTCACTTCGCCGAACGGGCCGCCAAGGGCCTTGATCGCCGCCACGCCACCGCTGACCTCCGCCGGGAACAGCTTGAAGCGGCGGTATCCCAGGGCATAGCCCTCCATGATGCCGGAGGCGTTGCTGATGCCGGGCAACAGCGGAATCGGGCTGTCCACGCTGGCTTCGAGCAAGTCACGGGTGATGCCTGGCGTGACAATGAACTGCGAGCCTGCCGCTTCCGCGGCGGCCAGCATGGTGCGATCCAGCACGGTGCCGGCACCGGTGAGCAACTCCGGACGCTGTTCACGCAGAATCTGGATGGCCTTGAGGCCGAACTGCGAGCGCAGGGTCACTTCCAGGGCCGTCAGGCCACCCGCTGCCAGGGCATCGGCCAACGGCAGTACGTCCTGTTCACGAGCGATGGTGATGACCGGCAGAATCCGCGCCTTGGCGCAGAGGCTGTCGATCAGGGCAACTTTATCCGCCATGGAAACGGCAAGGGATGGGGTTGTCATAGCGGATGATCCTTGGCTCATGGGCACCAGTAAATCTCTAACGTGGGTTGCAGAAACGCGCGAATCGGCATTGCGGCGACATCGTCACCGGCCAGTGCGGCGCTCAAGGTGGTCAGCTTGGACTGACCGGAAATCGATAGAACGGTGTGCGTCGCCGACGCCAGCAATGCACGACTCATGGTCAGGCGCTGATGCGGCACAGTGGGCGCCAGCATTGGCCAGCAACGGCGTGTACCGTCGGCCTGCAACGCTTGCGCAAGATTCGGACTGTCCGGGAACAGCGAGGCGGTGTGACCGTCATCGCCCATCCCCAGCACCAGCACGTCAATCCTTGGTAGCTCGGCGAGCAAACGATCCGCCTGCTCGGCGGCCAGTTCCAGGTTGGCGCAGGCGCTGTACAGGCTCAGAAATTGCGCCTGGGCCGCTGGGCCTTGCAGCAGGTAACGCTTGAGCAGACCGGCATTGCTGTCGGCGTGTTCGACGGGCACCCAGCGCTCGTCAGCCAGGCTGACCACCACCTTCGACCAGTCCAGCTTTTGCTTGGCCAGGTGCTGGAAAAACGCCACCGGGCTGCGCCCACCAGACACCACCAGCGTTGCCGTGCCCGTGGCGTCGAGCGCATCGCTCAGTTGCTTGGCCACCTTCAGTGCCAGGCCTTCGGCCAGCAGCACCGGGCTTTTGAACTCATGGGCGCTAACGCCCTGAGGCAGTTTCAATTTAGATATCGCCATACCACGACCTCCCGTCCCGCGTAATCAATGCAATGGAGCTCATTGGCCCCCAGGACCCGGCCGCGTACGGTTTGGGCGCATCACCGGATTTCTTCCATCCGGCGATCAACTGGTCGCACCATTTCCACGCGGCCTCGATTTCATCTTTGCGAACAAACAGGTTCTGATTGCCGCGCATCACTTCCAGCAACAACCGCTCGTAGGCGTCAGGGATCCGCGCACTGCGCCAGGTATCGGAAAAGTTCAGCTGCAACGGCCCGCTGCGCAGCTGCATGCCCTTGTCCAGGCCTTGCTCCTTGGTCATCACCCGCAAGGAAATGCCTTCGTCCGGCTGCAGGCGAATGATCAACTTGTTGCTGATCTGCAAGCGTTGCTCGGGGGCGAAGATGTAGTGCGACGGTTCCTTGAAGTGGATGACGATCTGCGACAGCTTTTCCGGCATGCGCTTGCCGGTACGCAGGTAAAACGGCACACCGGCCCAACGCCAGTTGCGGATGTCGGCGCGCAGGGCGACGAAGGTCTCGGTGTCGCTCTGGGTATTGGAATTTTCTTCCTCCAGGTAACCCGGCACCGCCTTGCCTTCACTGTGCCCGGCGATGTACTGGCCACGCACCACCTGAGTGCTCAGGCCTTCCGGACTGATCGGTGCCAGTGCCTTGAGCACTTTGACTTTCTCGTCGCGGATGCTGTCGGCCGACAGGTCCGCCGGAGGGTCCATGGCGATCAGGCACAGCAGCTGCAGCAGGTGATTCTGAATCATGTCCCGCAACTGCCCGGCCTTGTCGAAATAGCCCCAACGGCCTTCGATTCCGACCTTCTCGGCAACGGTAATTTCCACGTGGGAAATGTAGTTCTGGTTCCACTGGGTTTCGAACAGGCTGTTGGCGAAACGCAGGGCGATCAGGTTCTGGACCGTTTCCTTGCCCAGGTAGTGGTCGATACGGTAAGTACGGTTTTCCGGGAAAAACCGAGCCACGGCGTCGTTGACCTTGCGCGACGATTCCAGGTCCGAACCGATGGGTTTTTCCAGCACCACGCGGGTGTTTTCAGTCAGGCCAACCTGCGCCAGATTCTCGCAGATTGCCCCGTAGACCGCCGCCGGCGTGGCGAAATAGGCAATCATCCGCTGCGTCGTGCCGGCCAGTTCAGCCAGGGCCACGTAGTCATCGGTCTTGAGAAAGTCGACATGCAGGTACGTCAGCCGCGCCAGGAAGCGATCGACCACGGCTTCGTCCAGTTCCTTGGCAGCCACATAGTGGCGCAGCTCCCGGGCGATGAAGGCCAGGTGCTCCTGCGCGCTGCCCGGCTCACGGGCCAGTGCGATAATGCGCGAGTCCTCATGCAGCAGGCCTGCACCATCGAGTTGGTACAAGGCAGGAAACAGCTTGCGCAGGGCCAGATCGCCCAAGGCGCCGAACAAGGCAAAGGTGCACGGTTCAACCGTAATCGAAGGCATGATGTTTGTTCTTTTATCAAGTTAAGCTACAAATACCTTTTTTCAAGGCATCACTCAAGGGAAAATGTAGTAATAACCACAACATTATTCCAAAATACAGATTCCCGGTGGTGGTCAGTCAGGGCCACCAGTAGGATAGGCCACCGCAAAGGGCCTTACCAAAGGCCCGATTTTCATAGCCGAGCCTTTACTTGCAAGCAGCGAGTCTGCTTGCATAGCAGCCGCTCTAAGGAAACATTTATGGACCGCGTGCGAAATTTACTGGAACAGATCCAGAATCGCCTTGCCGACCTGAACAAGGCTGAGCGCAAAGTCGCCGAAGTCATCCTGCTCAACCCGCAGCAGGCGACTCGCTTCAGCATCGCCGCCCTCGCCCAGGCCGCCTCGGTCAGCGAACCGACGGTCAACCGTTTCTGCCGCTCGTTCGGCGTCAGCGGTTACCCGGAGCTCAAGCTGCAGCTGGCCCAAAGCCTGGCCAGTGGTGCCGCCTATGTCAGCCGCGCGGTGGAAGCCGACGACAACCCGGAGGCCTACACCCAGAAGATCTTTGGCAGCGCCATCGCCTCGCTGGACAGCGCCTGCCAGGCCCTGGACCCGAACCTGGTCAGCCGCGCCGTGGACTTGCTGATCCAGGCCCGGCAGATCCACTTCTTCGGTCTCGGTGCATCAGCACCGGTCGCGCTGGATGCCCAGCACAAGTTCTTTCGCTTCAACCTGGCCGTCACCGCCCACGCCGATGTGCTGATGCAGCGCATGATTGCTTCCGTGGCCCATACCGGTGAACTGTTCGTGATCATTTCCTACACCGGTCGCACCCGCGAACTGGTGGAAGTGGCGCGCATTGCCCGCGAGAACGGTGCCTCGGTACTTGGCCTGACGGCCGAAGGCTCGCCACTGGCCAAGGCCAGCACCCTGAGCCTGAACATCCCGTTGCCGGAAGACACCGACATCTACATGCCGATGACCTCGCGGATCATTCAGTTGACCGTGCTCGACGTACTCGCCACCGGCATGACCCTGCGCCGCGGCGTCGACTTCCAGCCGCACCTGCGCAAAATCAAGGAAAGCCTCAACGCCAGCCGCTATCCGGTGGGAGATGAGTTCAACTGATTCGCCCCGCTCATTTCCACGCCCTGCGTGGGAATGAGCATCACGCCGCCGCCCACGCCTGCAAACTCAAATGCGCCCGCTCCCCCGGGGCCAGGCTCAGGCTGTCGGTGCCACCGCTGGCCGCTTCCACGCAGACAAACTCGCTCACCTCATTCCAGCTCACCCCCAGCAGCGGGCGCGATCCGGGGTGCCAGACCACGGTGTCCGCGCTGTCGCCGGTATCGATGCACAACTGGCGCTGCCAGGCACGGTCCTTGAGCTGTAGCTCGCCCTCGTGCTGAAACACGCGCTGGCAGCCACCCTCGACCCGCAACTCGCCTTTTTGCTCGCACGCCTCACGCTTTAGCTGGTCATAACCCTGCGCGCCATCCAGCCCAGACAGCGCTACCTCACCGACGTCACCAATACGCCAATAGGCGTGCAAAGCATGACTCAACTGGCACGGCAGGCTGTCCTGGTGCTCGGTGCTCAGGCGCAGCTCCATACGCTCGCCCAAGTGCGCGTGCAGCTCGACTTGCCAATCGCACAGCTGTAACTGCCAGTGCAGGTGCACGCCGTCGTCATCGCTGCGACTGTCGATCAGCTTCCAGTCCAGCAGCCGTGCCCAGCCATGGGATGGCCAGGCGTTTTCACTCGGATGCCGGCCATACCACGGCCAGCACACCGGGACTCCGCCGCGAATGGCGCCGACCTGCGGCCACTTCGCCGCGCACCACAACCAGGGTTTCTGGCCTGTGGGCTGGAAGTGCAACAACTGCGCGCCCTGGCGACTGAACACCGCCTGGCACAGCGGATGATCGATCACCAACACGTCGCGCTTCTGATAGCGCTCCCACGCGAATACCGGACGCTCGCGCAAGGACTTGAAGAAACGTTGTAGCGGATGCTCTGGCATGTGCCACGGTCCTGAAAATCAGCGATCACCAAGGGGCGCGCCACCCCAAAAAAAAGCGGACAGCCTGGGCCGTCCGCAAAAATGCGCACATGGGAAGGAGCTTATCGCACCAGCGTTAGAACACCGACTGAATTTTCAGGCCGGCGACCAAAGCGTTGTCGACTTCATCCACGCCACCTGGGTGGGTGACGTATTGCAGGTTAGGACGCACGGTCAACCAGTTGGTAACGTGGAAACCATAGTTGAGTTCGTAGTTGTACTCGGTGTCACGCAGCGGCGAGAACAGCGGATCCTCGTAGTGGGTGACACCGTTGGCGGTGTTGGTCAGCTCGGCGTTTTTCTTCACGTCATCGTTGACGTGGATACGGGCGAAACCGATGCCGACGTCATCTTTTGGACGTGCATCGAACGGGCCCTTGTACACAAACATCAGCGACTGGTAGTTGTCGACGATGTTGGTGTCCTTGTCGTGGAAAGTGGCGTTGGCCGCAATGTTCAGACCGCGAGACGCGTCACCGTTGTGGCTGGTGAGTTGTTGCTGGGCAACGAACCAGTAGCCGTGCTTGCTGCTGTGGCTGCGATAGGCGTTGCCGCTGGTGGCCGCATCATTACCGTTGTCATCCTCACGGACGTCATCGGCCTTGGCCGTACTTTTGTAGTAACCGACACGGTATTCGCCTGGCAGGTTGCCAGGCTTGGGCAACCAGACCAGTTCGACCGGCAGGACAGTGCCTTCGGTACCACTGCCGCTGAGTTTGAAGCCGTTGCCGTGTTCCAGTTGCGACGGGTTCTGGTTGTACGCTCCGATCTGCGCATACCACTCGGGCGAGATGTTGTACTTCACGCGGATCGCCGCCTGGCTGACCGGCCAGTTGTACCAGATGTTGGTAGCCCAGTTACCCACCTGGGAGCCGCAGAACGCCAGGTTCTGGAACTCACACGGGAAGGTGTTGAAGTCCTCGCCTTCACCGAAGTAACCGGCCTTGACGTCCAGTTTGTTGTCGAAGAACTGATGCTGGATCCACAACTGGGTCAGGCGGACCATATGGCCACGGCCGTAGACTTCCTGGGAGGAGCTCAAGGTGCCGGCACGCGGGTCGCCGATACGGTCATTGGAGATGTTCTCGCCGTTACGGTTGGTGAGCTGGATCTTGGCCTGGGTGTTATCCCAGCCGAGCAATTTTTGCAGGTCCAGCGCCGCGCCCAGGCCAAACTGGTCGGCGTAACGCGCAGTCTTGTCGTCGTTGTAACCGCCGTGGAGGTTACCGCCCACTTCACCGACGTAGTCCATTTTGATGTCGATGCCTTGATCGATCAGCCTGGTCCGCTCGCCGCCCCAGTCGCCCGTCATCCACTTGGAATCTGCACTGAACGCCTCAGCGGCATGCACGCTACCGGCCAGGCTCATCGCCGCAATCGCTGACAGCTGGCAGATAAACCGGGCACTGGTGTTGTTCTTCTTCATCCCTACATCCTCGTCTTATTGTTATTAACTTTTCTTTTTCTAACGCGGTTACAACGGTGGTGTCGGACGACAGGCCGTCCGTCACGGATATCCCCCTTGTAGGAGCGAGCTTGCTCCGGGCGGCGTTCCGACGATGGTCTCAAATGCACCGCGTTCACCCAGACGGCGCACGTCATCGTTAACGTCCATCGCGAGCAAGCTCGCTCCTACAGTTTTGATTTTCAGCGGCCTTTGAATTGGGCGACGTTGGCTGTGTGCAATTCGGTTTGTGGTTGACCGGCAGCCCCCAAACGCTCCCCGGTCCTGGCATCGAACAGCAGCACTTTCGATGGGTCGAATTGCAGCGTCAGGGTCTCGCCCACGGCCGGCGCGACGTCCGGCGCCAGGCGGCAGCAGACCTTGGTTCCGTTCAGGTTGACGAACACCAGGGTGTCGGGCCCGGTGGGCTCGGTGACCTGTACTTCGGCCCGAATAGTCGGCAGGCCATTGGCCTCGCCGTTCGCCAGCACGATTTGCTCCGGGCGCATGCCCAGGATCACTTCTCGATCCTCAAGCCCCGCGTCCTGCATGCCCAACGGCAGCTCGCAGCGCGCCTGGCCACTGTCGAGCAACGCCAGCAGGCGGCCGTCCTTGCGCTGCAGGCGCAGGGGAATGAAGTTCATCGGCGGCGAGCCAATGAAGCTGGCCACAAACAGGTTGGCCGGGTCGTTGTAGATCTGCTTCGGGGTGCCGAACTGCTGAATGATCCCGTCCTTCATCACCGCCACCTTGTCGCCCAGGGTCATGGCTTCGATCTGGTCGTGGGTCACGTAGACCGTGGTGGTTTTCAGGCGCTGGTGCATCAGTTTCATTTCGGTGCGCATCTCGACCCGCAACTTGGCGTCGAGGTTGGAGAGCGGTTCATCGAACAGATAAATCTTCGGCCGCCGCGCCAATGCCCGGCCCATGGCCACGCGCTGTTGCTGCCCCCCCGAGAGCTGACCCGGCTTGCGGCTGAGCAGGTGTTCGATTTGCAGCAGCCTGGACACCCGCGCCACTTCTTCGTCGATGTCGGCGGCGGGCATTTTGCGAATCTTTAAACCGAAGGCGATGTTGTCGCGCACGCTCATGGTCGGGTACAGCGCATAGGACTGGAACACCATGGCGATGTCGCGATCCTTGGGGCTCATGCCGCTGATGTCGGCGTCATCCACCAGGATCGCCCCGCCGCTGATGTTCTCAAGGCCGGCGATGCAGTTCATCAAGGTCGATTTGCCGCAACCGGACGGCCCGACCAGGATCAGGAATTCACCGTCATCGATCTTCAGTTCGATGTTCTTCAAGGTGTCCGGCAAGCCGGCGCCGTAGGTTTTGTTGACGTTGCGTAATTCGAGCGTTGCCATGTTGTTCTACCCCTTGACCGCGCCGGACGTCAGCCCGCGCAGGAAATACTTGCCAGCGAATATGTAGACCAGCAGTGTCGGCAACCCGGCGATCATCGCCGCCGCCATATCAACGTTGTATTCCTTGGCCCCGGTGCTGGTGTTGACCAGGTTGTTCAAGGCCACGGTGATGGGTTGCGCATCGCCGCTGGCGAAGACCACACCGAACAGGAAGTCATTCCAGATCTGGGTGAACTGCCAGATCAGGCAGACCATCACGATCGGGATCGACATCGGCAGCAGGATCTTGCCGAAGATGGTGAAGAAGCCCGCGCCATCCAGGCGTGCCGCCTTGACCAGTGCATCGGGAATGCTCACGTAGTAGTTGCGAAAGAACAGCGTGGTGAATGCCAGCCCGTAGACGATGTGCACCAGCACCAGCCCGGTCGTGGTGTTGGCCAGGCCCAGCTTACCGATGGTGAACGAAGCTGGCAGCAGCACGGTCTGGAACGGCAGGAAGCAGCCGAACAGCAGCAGGCCGAAGAACAGTTGCGAGCCGCGGAAGCGCCACATCGACAGCACATAGCCGTTCATTGCACCGACGAAGGTGGAGATCAGCACCGCCGGCACGGTGATTTTCACCGAGTTCCAGAAGTAGCCACCCACGGTGTCCCAGGCCTTGATCCAGCCAATGCCGTCGATCACCTGCGGCCAGCTCAACAGGTTGCCGGTGCGAATGTCTTCCGGGGACTTGAAGCTGGTCAGCAGCATCACCACCAGCGGGATCAGGTACACGGCCGCTGCCAGCAGCAGCGTCGCGTAGATGGCGATGCGGCTGAAGCTCAGGGTGGGTCTGGCGAGTGGATTACTCATGGCGTTTGCCCCGCAGTTCGGAGTACAGGTACGGCACCAGAATCGCCAGGATCGCACCAAGCATCATCATCGCGCTGGCCGAACCGATGCCCATCTGGCCACGGCTGAAGGTGAAGGAGTACATGAACATCGCCGGCAGGTCGGAGGAGTAGCCCGGCCCCCCCGCCGTCATCGCCGCCACCAGGTCGAAGCTCTTGATCGCGATATGCGCCAGGATCATGAAGGCACTGAAAAACACCGGGCGCAGGCTCGGCAGGACGATCTTCAGGTAGATGGTCGGCAGGCTGGCACCGTCGACCTGGGCGGCACGGATGATCGACTGATCGACACCGCGCAGCCCCGCCAGGAACATCGCCATGACAAACCCGGAGGCTTGCCACACGGCAGCGATCACCAGGCAGTAAATCACCCGGTCCTGATCCACCAGCCAGTCCAGGCGAAAGCCTTCCCAGCCCCAGTCACGGAGCATTTTGTCCAGGCCCAGGCCCGGGTTGAGCAGCCACTTCCAGGCAGTACCGGTGACGATCATCGACAGCGCCATCGGGTACAGGTAGACCGTGCGGATGAAGCCTTCCCGGCGGATGCGCTGATCCAGCAGCACCGCCAGAAACACCCCCAGCACCAGGCTGATGGCGATGAACATGCCACCAAAGACCGCGAGGTTCTTGCTGGCGACCCACCAACGGTCGTTGTCCAGCAAGCGCACGTATTGCTGCAGGCCGACCCACTTGTAGCTCGGCATGAAGCTGGAGTTGGTAAAGGACAGGACGAATGTCCAGAGGATGTAACCGTAGAAGCCGACCAGGACGATCAGCATGCTCGGCGCCAAAACCAGTTTGGGGAGCCAGCGCTGCAGTGCGTCGAACGGTGAGGCTTTGCTGAAAACCGCCACAGAGCTCATCGGGATTATCCAGGTGAAGAAATGAAATCCGGGCCGAACGCCCCCGTCACACGAACCATGGCCCGTGCAGGGAGACGACGATCAGGGGTTTGCCGCAGGCCGGGCCCGCGGCGGCCTTGGTATTACTGGGCGGCCTTGACGGCCGATGCCAGTTGGGCGCTGGCCTTGGCTGGGTCAGCATCCTTGTCGTTCATGAAGTTGGTCACGACGTCGAAGATCGCACCTTGCACGGCCAGGGACGTGGCCATGTTGTGGGCCATGCTCGGCTGCAGGCCGCCGGACTTGTCGCTTGCCAGGAAGTCCTTGGCCGAGGCCTGGGCACAGGCGTCGAAGCCCAGGGCACTCATGTCGCCGAGCATGTCGGTGCGAACCGGGATCGAGCCCTTGTTGATGCTGAAGACCTTCTGGAAGTCCTTGCCCAGCGCAACCCGGGCCAGGTCCTGCTGAGCCGCGATGTCACCCTTGCGATCAGCCTTGAGCTTGAACACCGCCAGGGAGTCGATGTTGTAGGCGAAGGCTTTTTCAGTCCCCGGGAACGGTACGCACAGGTAGTCCTTGCCAGCGATCTTGTTGGCGGCGGTCCATTCGCTCTTGGCCCAGTCCCCCATCATCTGCATGCCGGCCTTGCCATTGATCACTTCGGCGGCGGCGATATTCCAGTCACGGCCCGCACGGTTAGGGTCCATGTAACCGGTGAGCTTCTTGAGTTCGGCGAAAGACTTGACCATCTCCGGGCCGGAGAGGGTTTTCTGGTCCAGGTCAACCAGGGCTTTCTTGTAGCCGTCCGTGCCCATGACCGACAGCACCACGTCTTCAAACACGGTGCTGTCCTGCCATGGCTGACCGCCGTGGGCCAAGGCGATGAAGCCGGCGGCCTTGAGCTTGTCGCCAGCGGCGTAGAACTCCTCGAGGGTGGTCGGGGCCTTGTCGATACCGGCTTGCTTGAAGACTTGCGGGTTGATCCACAGCCAGTTGACGCGGTGAATGTTCACCGGGACGGCCACATAGTCGCCTTCATACTTGACGGTGTCGGAGACTTTCTTCGACAGCATGCCGTCCCAGTTTTCCGCTTTGGAAACGTCTTTCAGGGCGTCGGTGCTGAGCAGGCCGGTGCTGCCCCACTCCTGGATGTCCGGGCCTTTGATCTGGGCAACGCCCGGCGGATTGCCCGCTACCGCGCGGCTCTTGAGGACGGTCATGGCGGTAGCGCCACCGCCACCGGCGACCGCACCGTCTTTCCAGGTAAAGCCGTCTTTTTCGACTTGCGCCTTGAGGACATCGACGGCGGCTTTTTCACCACCGGACGTCCACCAGTGCACGACTTCCACGGCACCTTTGGAATCGGCGGCATGGGCGCTCAGAGGAAACAACGAGGCGAGAGTAATGACCGTGGCGAGGCGGGAAATCCCATTCATCTGAAGTACCTTTCTTGTTGTTATGCATGCAAGTCTGGTGCTTGCGCTGCAAACGAGTTTAAACAGCGTCGCGCGCCCGGCAGGTAACGAAGCGACGGCAAAATGTCACCATATGGTTACATAGCCGCCGGGATAGACGCCCGGGCCAATGCACTGGCCAGGCTCGGCGCCAGCGGCAGGCGTGGAATCAACACCGCTTGCCAGGCGTGATACAGGTCCGGCTTGCCTCCCCAGATCTCGGCGCTCGGGCAATTGAAGGGGTCGAGTTCGTGGTGCCAGCTGCCATGGGTTCGGTCGATCAGGTAGCGTTCGCTGTATTCCCAGAAACACCGGTACCAGGTTTCGTACTGCGCCTCGCCCGTGCGCTTGAGCAAGGCGCTGGCCGCCGCGCTGGCCTCGCAGTGAACCCAATGCAAGCGCTGGCGCACCACCGGCTGGTTGCCCCAGTCGAGGGTGTAGACCAGGCCTGGCGCGCCATCGACGTGCCAGGCGTGAAGACAGTTGCTGGCAAACAGTCTTTGCGCGTCGACCACCAGCCAGCCAGGGGCCGGCATGCCCGCCAGAACCAGCGCCGCCTCAAGGTGCAACAACAACCGCGACCATTCAAAGCCATGGCCTGGCGTGGTGCCGTAGGGTCGGAAACCATCGGCCGGACAGGCCTGGTTGTACTCGCGCAACGGCTGCCACTGTCGGTCAAAATGCTCGACGACCCGATAGTCGTCAGCCGCCGCATGACCGTGGATCACCCGCTCGACAATCCGCAACGCGCGGTGCAGCCAGCGATTGTCCTGGGTGACATCAGCCAGGGCGAGGAAGGCTTCGGTGGCGTGCATGTTGCTGTTGGCACCGCGATAGGACTCCTCGACGCTCCAGTCGCGGTTGAAGGATTCGCGCAGGGCGCCCTCCTCCTCGCTCCAGAAATGCTGGTCGATGACATTGACCGCCTCCATGAGTAAAGCCTCGGCGCCCGGTCGCCGAGCGACCACCGCGGAGCTGGCCGCCAGCGCGACGAATGCGTGCAGGTACGCCGCCTTGTCCGTGTGGCCACCAGGGTACTCGGGCGCGGCGAACCAGCCACCGAACCTGGCGTCACGCAAGGGGCCCATGAGGGCATCGAGCCCATGATCCACCAGTTCGGCAAACCCCGGCAGCCCCTGGAGATGGGCCATGGCAAAGCAGTGGGTCATGCGGGCGGTAGTCAGGGTGTGGGCCTGGGCATCGGCCGGCAATTGACCGTGGGAGTCCAGATTGCCGAAGCCCTCGGGCAGCTTCGAGGCCTTGGCGAACGCGAGCAGGCGCAGGCCTTCATCGGCCAGCCATTGTTGATGGGCAGGTGCGTTCAGCCAGCTGCTGAACGCAGGTTGGGAGGTGTTCATGGGGGACCTGTTTTTGTTGTTATGACTGTGAGGGAGTCTAAACAACGTGGAGGAAGGTGCAGGTAACGAAGGGGGCTGGGTGTGTCACTGACGTGTGACAAATGCTCGGAGCTTTTGTGGCGAGGGTGCTTGATTGATCGTTCCCACGCTCCCGCGCGGGAACGATCAACGGTTGCGCCCGAACGCGGACCGGCCGACGGGAGCAAGCTCCTTCGCCACAGGATCGGTGCCAGTCAGTCAAGAGAGCGCGGCAACTGCAAGGTCACCCGCAACCCGCCCTCACGCAGGTTCTGCAAGCTGACTTCACCGCCATGGCTATGGGCGATGTTGCGGGCGATACCCAATCCCAGGCCATACCCCTGCTGTTGCCCGGCCAGGCGAAAGTGCGGTTCGAACACCTGCTCCAGGCGCTGCTCAGGCACGCCCGGCCCTTCGTCATCGACGTGCAGGATAAACGCACTGTCGTCGTCATCGATGTGCAGGTGAGCGTTCCGCCCGTACTTGAGGGCGTTGTCGATCAGGTTGCCGATGCAACGCTTGAGCGCCAACGGCTTGCCGGGATACGGCGCCAGCGCCCGCCCCTGTTGGGTCACGCGGCCATTGCCGTTGGGTGCCAGGTAAGGCTCCACCAGGCAATCGAGCACATGATTGAGATCCACCGGCTCGATGTTCTCGTGGATGTCGGTGTCCTTGACGCATTGCAGCGCGCCTTTGACCAACAGTTCCAGCTCATCCAGGTCACGCCCGAACTTGGCTTGCAGCTGTTCGTCTTCCAGCAGTTCGACGCGCAGGCGCAGACGGGTGATGGGCGTGCGCAAGTCATGGGAAATCGCACTGAACAACTGGCTGCGTTCGGTCAGGTAGCGGCTGATGCGCTCGCGCATCGCATTGAACGCGCGCCCCACCTCGACCACTTCACTGCCGCCGCCCTCGGCCACCGGCTCCACCTCGGCCCCCAGCGACATGTCACGCGCCGCCCGCGCCAGGCGCTTGAGCGGCCGGCTTTGCCAGTGCACCAACAGGCCGATAAACAACAGCAAGAAGCCGCTGGTGAGCACAATGAACCAGACCTGCTGCGAGGGCAGGCCCTGCTCTTCAAGGCTGGTATAGGGTTCTGGCAACAGGGAGGCGATGTACAGCCACTCCCCCTCGGCCAGCTTGATCTGGGTGACCAGCACCGGCGGGTTGACCGGTTCCAGGGTCAGCGCGTAATGGGCCCAGGAGCGCGGCAGTTCATCGAGCTTCAAGCCGCCGTTGAAAATCCGCAGGTCGTCCGGGCTGACGAATTGCACCGAGATATCGGTATCGGCTCCCAACGACTTGCGCAGCACCTCATCCACCGCCGCCAGCACCGCTTGTTTGCGCGCAGTCGCCGGCAGCAGTTGCATGTCCAGCGGCTTGTCATTGAGGGTCACCACGAACCGGGTACCGCCCATGCTGCGCAGTTGATCGAGCACCAACGGCCGATAGGCCACCGGCAACGAACGAAAGTAGCTGACACTGGCGGTCATCGAATGGGCCAGGCTGCGGGCGGCCGTCACCAGGCCCTCCAGCTGCGTGGCGCGCAATTGCGACACCCAGATCACGCTCGACAGCGCCTGGGCGAACAACACCGCCAGCAAGGTCAGCAACAGCATGCGCCCAAGCAGCGAACGCGGCACCGGCACCTTGCGGATCAGCCGGGTAATGACCTCAGTGGCCATTGCTGGCGACCACACTGGCGGCCAACTGATAGCCGCTGCCGCGCACGGTGCGAATCAGGCGTGGCGGTTTCTCGGTATCGCGCAGACGCTGGCGCAAGCGGCTGACCGCCATGTCGACAATGCGGTCCAGGGGCATCAGGTCGCGGCCCCGGGTGGCATTGCCGATGGTGTCGCGATCAAGGATTGCCTGCGGATGATCAAGGAAGAGTTTGAGCAGGGCGAAATCGGCGCCGGAGAGAATCACCTCTTCGCCGTCGGTGTGAAACAGGCGGTGACTGACCATGTCCAGGCGCCACTCATCGAAGGCCAGCACCTCACCGCCTGGGCGGTCCTGGCCGAACTGCGCCCTGCGCAACAGGGCCTTGATCCGCGCCTGCAGCTCACGGGGGCTGAAGGGTTTGCCCAGGTAGTCATCGGCCCCCAGCTCCAGGCCAATGACCCGGTCGGCTTCGTCGGAACTGGCGGTGAGCATGATGATCGGTACATGGGGCTGGCGCGGGTGTTGACGTACCCAGCGACACAGGCTGAAGCCGTCTTCGTCCGGCAGCATCACATCAAGGATCACCAGGTCGCTCGGCGCCTCGTTCAGCGCCTGGCGAAACCCCGCGCCATCGGGCGTGGTGCGCACCTGAAAGCCGGCCCGGCTGAGGTAGGTATCCAGCAACTCACGTATCTCTTGATCGTCATCGACCAACAAAATCGACTTGTTGACTGAGCTCACGGGGTGGCGTCCTTGTTGTTATGGATGGGGCGGATTATGCCTGACGCAATGATCGATCTTTACTGTGCCTGTTCCAGCGCCACACCCGCCCCCGTCAAACCGGAATACGGTGCCGTCACCAGCCACACTGGAATGCCCTTGAAGTAATCGCTCATGCAGCCTTTATCAGCGAAGCAGCGGGCGAAACCGCTTTGAAGGAAGACCTCGGCGAACCGCGGAATCACCCCACCGACGATGTACACCCCGCCGCGCGCACCGGCGGTCAGCACGTTGTTGCCAGCCACGCGCCCCAGCCAGCAGCAGAATTGCTCCAGCACTTGCAGGGCAATCGGATCACCCGCCAGAGCGGCCGCGGTGATCGCCTCGGGCGTGTCGAGTACTGGCGCATGCCCGTCTACCACGCAGATCGCCCGATAGACACGCGGCAAGCCGCCACCGCTGAGGGCCGTTTCCGCACTGACATGGCCAATCTCGTTGAAGAGGTGCTGCCACAGCTGGACTTCACGCGGACTGCCCAATGGCAGGTCGACATGCCCGCCCTCCCCCGGCAGTGCGCTCCAGCGACCATCACCCTGATCAAGCAAGGTACCAACCCCCAGGCCAGTGCCGGGGCCGATCACCACCGCCGGGCGCAACGGCTCGGGAGTGCCTTCGCAGACCACCCGGAACTCACCCGGTTGCAGGCGCGTCATGCCCAAGGCCATGGCCGAGAAGTCATTGACCAGCAACAGCCGGTCGACCTGCAAGGTCTGGCAAAATCCCCGGCGACTCAGCCGCCAATGGTTGTTGGTAAACCGAAACTCGTCACCACTGACGGGGCCGGCCACCGACAGGCACACCGAGCCAATCGCGCCCGGTGCCAGGCCCAGACCGGCCAGGTAAACGCCAATGGCGTCTTCCGGGCACTCATAGTCGGCGGTGGCCAGCACCTGGATCGATTCCAGTTGCCGGTTCTTCCACAACGCAAACCGCGCGTTGGTCCCTCCGATGTCACCGACCAGCGCTAGCTTCACTTAAGGCTCTCCAGAGCAGAGGTAAAGGCGCTGGCGCCCTGCTCTGCCGAGCTGAAGGCCATGCGCATGAAACCAAACAGTTCGCGACCGCTGCCGACGTTGTCCGCCAACAGGCACTTGGCCGGCTCGCGCGCGGCGAACTCGTCGGCGTCCACCTTCAGCTCCAGGGTGCCTTTGACGCCGTCGACGCGGATGATATCGCCCTCTTGTACCCGCGCCAAAGCGCCGCCCACATAGGCCTCCGGACTCACGTGAATGGCCGCCGGGATTTTCCCCGAAGCGCCAGACATGCGCCCGTCCGTCACCAACGCGACCTTGAAGCCGCGATCCTGCAGCACACCGAGGAATGGCGTCATCTTGTGCAGCTCCGGCATACCGTTGGAGCGCGGGCCCTGGAAGCGCATCACCGCGACGAAATCCTTCTCCAGCAAACCGGCCTTGAACGCATCGGCCAGGTCCTGTTGATCCTGGAACACCATGGCCGGGGCTTCGACAATCTGGTTTTCCAGCGCCACCGCCGAGACCTTCATCACACCGCGACCAAGGTTGCCTTCCATCACCCGCAGGCCACCTTCGGCGGAGAACGCACGGGCAACGGGGCGCAGGATGCTTTCATCGAGGCTTTCGGTCACGCCTTCGCGCCACACCAGCTCACCGTTGTCGAGGAACGGCTCCTGGGTGTAGCGGCTCAGGCCGTGACCCAGCACGGTGTTGACGTTTTCGTGCAGCAGCCCGGCATCCAGCAACTCGCGGATCAGGAACGACATGCCGCCAGCGGCCTGGAAGTGGTTGATGTCGGCTTTGCCGTTCGGGTAGACGTGGCTCAGGGTCGGCACCACCTCGGAGAGGTCGGCCATGTCCTGCCAGGTCAGTTGAATGCCCGCGGCCATGGCGATGGCCGGCATGTGCAACGTGTGGTTGGTCGAGCCGCCGGTGGCGTGCAGGGCCACGATGGAGTTGACCAGCGCGCGCTCGTCGACAATTTCGCCGATCGGCATGAAGTTGCCGTTCTGCTTGGTCAGTCGGGTCACCTGGTGCGCCGCCTCACGGGTCAAGGCATCGCGCAGGGGGGTGTTCGGGTTGACGAAGGAGGCACCCGGCAAGTGCAGGCCCATCACTTCCATCAACAGCTGGTTGGTGTTGGCGGTGCCGTAGAAGGTGCACGTGCCAGGGCTGTGGTAGGACTTCATTTCCGATTCCAGCAGCTCTTCACGGCTGGCCTTGCCTTCGGCGTAGCGCTGGCGAACGTCGGCTTTCTGCTTGTTGGAGATCCCCGAAACCATCGGCCCGCCCGGGACGAAAATCGTCGGCAGATGACCGAAGCGCAACGCGCCCATCATCAGGCCGGGCACGATCTTGTCGCAGATGCCGAGCATCAGCGCGCCATCGAACATGTTGTGGGACAGCGCCACGGCGGTGGACAGCGCGATCACTTCGCGGCTTGGCAGGCTCAACTCCATGCCCGGCTCACCCTGGGTCACGCCATCGCACATGGCCGGTGTGCCGCCGGCGAACTGGCCGACCGAGCCGATCTCGCGCAGGGCTTTCTTGATCAGCTCGGGAAAGACTTCGTAAGGCTGATGCGCCGAGAGCATGTCGTTATACGACGAAACAATCGCAATGTTGGCGGCGTTCATCATCCGCAGGCTGTTCTTGTCTTCACTGCCGCAACCGGCCACGCCATGGGCGAAGTTGGCGCACTGCAGCTTGCCGCGCACGGGACCGTCGCTGGCCGCACCACGAATCAGTGCAAGGTATGCCTCACGCGTGGCGCGGCTGCGGGCGATAAGCCGTTCGGTGACCTCAAGGACGCGGGGATGCATGTGTAGAACTCCAGGCTAACGGATGTGGCGACCTGATTGTCTATGCTGATCAAAGGCCGTTGTGATTGGGATGACAAACGGTTTTCTTGACCACTCGGACCAGTTGATTCAGGTCACTCGTTGTAGATAAGACAAAATATTGCCACTATAAAGGCTTGTTTTCTATTTTTTTGCGAATAATCTTGTAATTCCAATAACAAAACGACGGCGGCGCAGTTAAAAATGACTCTTCGAATCGCAATCAATGGTTTTGGCCGTATCGGCCGCAATGTCCTGCGCGCCCTGTATTCCCAAGGTTATCGCCAGGATTTGCAGATCGTTGCCATCAACGATCTGGGCGACAGTGCAATGAACGCCCACTTGCTCAAGTACGACACCGTACACGGCACCTTCGATGCCGATGTGCAGCATGACCTTGAAAGCCTGACCGTCAATGGCGACCGGATCGCCGTCAGCGCCATTCGCAACCCCGCCGATTTGCCCTGGGCCGCGGAGAGAGTCGACGTGGTATTCGAATGCACCGGCCTGTTCACCGACCGTGCCAAAGCGGCCGCGCATCTTACCGCCGGTGCGCGCAAAGTGATTATCTCGGCACCGGCCAAGGGCGCCGATGCCACGGTAGTGTACGGGGTCAACCACGACATTCTGCGCCAGTCGCACCAGATCATCTCCAATGCATCGTGCACCACCAACTGCCTGGCCCCGGTGGCCCAGGTGCTGCATCGCGAGCTGGGCATCGAGAGCGGCCTGATGACCACCATCCACGCCTACACCAACGACCAGAACCTGACGGACGTCTATCACAGCGACCCGTACCGCGCCCGCTCCGCCACCCAGAACATGATCCCGAGCAAGACCGGTGCCGCTGAAGCGGTGGGCCTGGTGCTGCCGGAACTGGCGGGCAAGCTGACCGGCATGGCCGTGCGCGTACCGGTGATCAACGTGTCACTGGTGGACCTGACCGTGCAGCTCAAGCACGACGTCACGGCCCATGAGGTCAACGAACTGCTCAGGGAAGCCAGCCAGCACTCCAAAGTCCTCGGCTACAACACCCTGCCGCTGGTCTCCAGCGATTTCAACCACAACCCGCTGTCATCGATTTTCGACGCTAACCACACCAAGTGCAGTGGCCGGCTGCTCAAGGTCCTGGCCTGGTACGACAACGAATGGGGCTTCTCCAACCGCATGCTCGATAACTGCCTGGCGCTGTGCAACGCCGAATGAACCCCGTTGCCGTGGAGCCGCCAATGATTGGTATCAGTTTTACCCACACCACCATGGCGGCGCGCAAACGCATCGCCCTGGTCGCCCATGACCACTGCAAAGTGTTCTTGCTCGACTGGGCCGAACGCCAGAAGCACAGACTCGCGCAACATGAACTGGTCGCCACCGGCACCACCGGTTTGTTGTTGAGCAAACGCCTGGACCTGCCGGTTGAAAGCATGATCAGCGGCCCGCTGGGCGGCGATCAACAGCTCGGTGCGCGAATCGCCGAGCAGCGGGTGGACATGCTGGTGTTCTTCTGGGACCCGTTCGAGCCACAACCTCACGATCCGGACATCAAGGCGCTGTTGCGCGTGGCGGCGGTGTGGAACATTCCGGTGGCCTGCAATGAATGCAGCGCCGACTACCTGCTCAGCAGCCCCTTGATGGATCAGCCCCACGAATACCGGATTCCCGATTACCCGGCGTACCTGCAGGGGCGCAGATAATTGCTCAAAGTAGAGCTTGACCTTTCATATAGATGATAAGCATTATCATTCGCTTGAAATGGATCAGGTCCTACTGTGAGTCAGTCGCGCTTCAATCATGTCTTCCTCGCTCAGCGCGTCTCGCTGCTGCGCACCCTGGAGCGGATGGTCAACAACCACAGCACCGCCGAGGACCTCTTGCAGGAAACCTACCTGCGCGTGACCCGGGCACTGAGTGAGCGGGCCATCGAACACCTGGAACCGTTCGTGTTTCAAACCGCCCGCAACCTGGCGCTGGACCATTTGCGCGCACGCCGCATCCAATCGCGAACCATGGTTGAAGACGTTCCGCTGGAGGTCGTGCAAAACGTCGCCGCACCACTAAGCAGTGCCGAGGATGCCGTCCATGCCGAACAGATGCTCGAACGCCTGAACGTCAGCCTCAACCAGTTGACCCCGCGCCAGCAGCAGATTTTCATCCTCAGCCGCTTGCACGGCCACAGCTATCTGGAAATTGCCGAGAAGCTTGGCGTCTCTCTGAGCACCGTGCAAAAAGACCTGAAGCTGATCATGGCAATCTGTGTCGGCGTGGCTGATCGCCATAACCGTCATTGATTCTGTCGGACAATGGTTTTGCACGACTGCGTCAGGACGCAGGCTTTGTTACCCTTGGCCGACGCTTGCATCACCCCAATTAAAAACCAGCCGTGCGCAGACGCGGTCGAGGAACACCCGTGACGGACACCCCGCCCTCCCACCCGCCAGCCTCGGCGCGGGACGCTGCCAGTACCCGCGCGATGGATCAGGCGCTGGACTGGCTGATCGTGCTGGACAGTCCGAGCGAAGCGCAAACCCGCGAGTTCCAGGCGTGGCTCGCCGCCGCCCCGTGCAACGCCGAGGCGTTCGCCAGGGCCCAGGCCATCTGGGAAGGCCCGCAGGTCGCGCAGTGCGCCCAGACCCTCAATACCGCCAAGCAAAAAGTCAGCGTGCTCGGGCGCCTGCGCCCGCACTGGAAACCGCTGGCCACGGCGGCGGTGCTGATCCTCGGCTTGTTCAGCTTCAGCAACCTGCCGATGCGCCTGCAGGCCGATCACCTGACCGTGATCGGCGAGCGTCAGCGCTTGCAGCTCGAGGACGGTTCAAAAGTACTGCTCAACACCAACTCGGCGTTCTCCAGCACCATCGACGATCAGCGACGTGTTGCCCGCCTGTATCAGGGCGAAGCCTACTTCGAGGTCGCCGCCAATCCCGGCCTGCCGCTGGAGATCGATGCAGGGCCTGTCACCGCCAGCGTGCGCGACACGACGTTTGCCGTGCGTTACCTGGACGGTATCGCCCAGGTCCGCGTGCAACGGGGCGATGTCGACTTGCGCAGTGCCCACAGCGACGCCCGTGTCCGCCTGAGCGCGGGCGAAAGCATCCGGATCGGCCCCAATGGCTTCGACCAGCCGGCCAGGCTCGACCCGGCGACCGACCTGGCCTGGGTCCAGGGGCGACTGGTGTTTGAAAACTGCCCGTTGAACCAGGTGCTGGCCGAACTGCGTCGCTACTACCCGGGCTGGATCATCAACACCAACGAACAACTGGCCAACGTCGCGGTGACCGGCAATTACCGGCTGGACCAACCGCTGGACGTGGTCCGCTCGCTGGCCCACATCACCTCGGCCAGGCTCCAGGAGTTTCCGGCGCTGGTGATCCTGAATTAACCCGCCACGTACTGAATGAGAATTATTTTTACTCGATAGCGCAGCCCTGTACGTCTCGTCTTAGCCAATGCAATTGATTCGCATCATTGATGCCGATCTGCACCTATACGATTCGTGCGACACGGAGCGCTCTCGATGTCCCCTCGCCTCACCCACCGATCCTCGTCACCTTCCGCTCGCGTGCAGCACTGCACGCTGTCCCTGCTGACCGCGGCTATCCTGCTGGCCGGGGCGCAAGCGGCGCCTGTCATGGCCGCCACTGCGACCCAACAGCCCAGCCGCAACATGGGCGACTACACCTTCGCCATTGCCCAGCAGCCACTGGTGTCGGCCCTCAACGCCTTCACCACCGTCACGGGCTGGCAGGTCGGCTTGTCGGCTGAGCTGGCCGAAGGTGTTGCCTCGCCGGGGGTTCAGGGCGCACTGACACCGGAAAAAGCCCTGGATCGCCTGTTGGCGGGGACCAACCTGAGCTATCGCAAGCTGGGCAGTAACAACATCGTGCTGGAGAAGCGCAACCTCGGTGGCACCGTTGCCCTGCAACAGATGACCATCAGCGCCACGCGCCAGGAGCAGAGTGTCGACAGCGTGCCGGCCACTGTCACCGTGCATACCCGCGAAGAACTGGACCGCAACAACGTCAATACCATCAAGGACCTGGTGCGCTACGAACCGGGTGTTTCGGTCGGCGGCACCGGCACCCGGGGCGGCATCAGCGGCTACAACATCCGGGGTATCGACGGCGACCGGATCCTGACCCAGGTCGACGGTGTCGAGATTCCCAACGGTTTCTTCAACGGCCCCTATGCCAAGACCCAGCGCAACTACGTGGACCCGGAAATCGTCAAGCGCGTGGAAATCCTGCGTGGCCCGGCCTCGGTGTTGTACGGCAGCAACGCCATCGGCGGTGCGGTGAGCTACTTCACCCTCGACCCGGACGACATCATCAAGCCAGGCCAGGACACCGGTGCCCGCCTGAAAACCGGCTACAGCTCCGCCGATGACAGCTGGTTGAAATCCGCCACCGTCGCAGGTCGCGCCGAGCAGTTCGACGGCTTGCTGCACTTCAGCCAGCGCGACGGTCATGAAACCGAGTCCTACGACCACTACAACGGCACCGGCCTGGACCGTACCGCCGCCAACCCGGAAGACGTGCGCACCACCAACGTACTGGCCAAGGCCGGCTGGAACTACGCCGACGACGCACGCCTGGGCCTGACGTACGAGAAGTACAAGGACGACCGCGACACCGATCAGCAAAGCGCCATCGGCGGCCCGTTCAACAACGGCCAGCCAATGGGCATGTACCGCTCGCGCACCGGTAACGACACCATTACCCGCGAACGCTATGGCCTGGAAAACACCTTCGCCCTCGACTCCCTGCTGGCCGACAACGTCAAATGGACGCTGAACTATCAGATCGCCAAGACCGACCAGAGCACCCTGGAAAACTACTTTCCGATCATCCGCCACGTGATGCGGACCCGCGAAACCCTGTATGAAGAAAAACAATGGGTATTCGATGCGCAACTGGACAAGGCGTTTGCCCTTGGCGAAACCAGCCACGTGCTGACCTACGGCACCACCCTCAAGCAGGAGAAAGTCACCGGCTCGCGCAGCGGTAGCGGCTACTGTCTGGCGGTAGGAGGTGGCTGCAGCGCCATCGGTGCCATCAGCCCCACCGATACCCTGAAAAAATCCAGCGACTTCCCGGACCCGACCATCAACACCTACAGCCTGTTCGCCCAGGACCAGATCAGCTGGAACAACTGGACCTTCCTGCCGGGCCTGCGCTACGACTACACCGAACTCAAGCCGCACGTCACCCAGGAGTTCCTCAACACCGTGTCCCCCGACGGACGTGGCACGGTCAGCGACGAGAACAAGACCTGGAACCGCGTCTCGCCCAGGTTCGGCCTGACCTACGCCCTGACCGACAACTACACCTGGTACGGCCAGTACGCCGAAGGCTTCCGCACCCCAACGGCCAAGGCGCTGTACGGTCGCTTCGAGAACAGCACCATCGGCTACAACATCGCGCCGAACCCGGACCTGGAACCGGAAAAAAGCCAGAGCTACGAGACCGGTCTGCGCGGCAACTTCGAGGCGGGCAACTTCGATGTGGCGGTGTTCTATAACAAGTACCGCGACTTCATCAACGAAGACGCCGTCACCCCTGGCTACAACGAGCTGACATTCCAGAGCAACAACATCAAGCATGCGACCATCAAGGGTGTGGAACTCAAGGGCCGCCTGAACCTGGACGTCTTCGGCGCACCCCAGGGCCTCTACACCCAAGGCTCGATTGCCTATGCCCACGGGCGCAACGACGACACCGGCGAGCCACTGAACTCCATCAACCCGATGACCGGCGTGTTCGGCCTGGGTTATGAGCAGGACAGCTACGGCGCCTTGCTCAATTGGACCCTGGTGCAGAAGAAAAACCTGGTCGACGACAGCAGCTTCAAGTCGCCGGACGGCGTCAGCAGCCAGTTCAAGACCCCCGGCTACGGTGTGCTCGACCTGGCCGGTTTCTACAAGGTCACCGACGACGTGACAGTCAGTGCGGGCGTGTACAACCTGGCCGACAAGAAGTACTGGCAGTGGGACAACGTACGCGGCTACGACAGCGTGGGTGAGGCCGCCATGCTCAGCCCGGCCAACCTGGACCGCCTGACCGAGCCAGGCCGCAACTTCGCGATCAACCTGATCTGGGATATCTGATCACCACACCGTGAAAGGTCACTCACTGCGTTTTCTATACAAGGCGCAGTGAGGATTTTTACTGTGCAGCGCTCACTGGTTCGTCTAGTTACCAAGCGCATCTCATTCTCAAGGACTTCTACATGACTGCTGTCGACACCACCCAATGCGCGAGCCTGCGCTCACAACGCCTGAACCAGATCACCCACGAGCCGCACGCCAAACTCGATGCCCTGGTCAAAGCCCATGCGCCCTTTGAAACCCAGGCAAACTTTGCTCGTTTCGTCGTGGCCCAGTACCTGTTCCAGTCGGAGCTGGTGTCGCTGTACAACGATGCGGATCTGACCGCCATCGTGCCCGACCTGCCGCAACGCTGCCGCGCCGAGGCGGCCAAGGCTGACCTGGCCGACCTGGAAACCGAGGTTCCAGCGCCAGTGGCCGGCGCCGTGAAAAACCCGGGCAAGGCCGAGGCCCTGGGCTGGGTCTTCGTTTCCGAAGGTTCGAAACTCGGTGCGGCATTCCTGATCAAGCGTGCAGTTGGCCTGGGCCTGAGCGAAACCTTCGGTGCCCGTCACCTGGGCGAGCCGGCCGGTGGTCGCGCCGAAGGCTGGAAGAGCTTCGTCAAGACCCTCGACGGCCTGGCGTTCAGCGCCGAAGAAGAAGCGGCGGTAGAGAAAGGCGCGATTGACGCGTTCAACCGTTTCACCGTGCTGCTGGAACAGGCGTACGCCACCGCACCTGAATTGGCCTGACTCATGAGGGAACGGGCTTGCCCCAATGCCGGTAGGAGCGAGCGTGCTCGCGATGGACGTTAACGATAACGCGTGCTTTCTGATTGAACGCGTTGTTCTTGAGTTCATCGCGAGCATGCTCGCTCCTACAAAGGTCGGCGTTCGCCTAACTGACCGGCATTGGGGCTTGCCCGCTCCCACCGGGACAGGTGCCCCGCGCACAACCGAACCGGCCCTTGCCGACCGAACGCCCCACTCGTCACCATGAGTCCCATGTCTCACCTCGCCACCTCCAAACTCGCCCGCATCCTCTTCGGCCTGCTGGCCTACGTCAGCCTGGGCATCGGTCTGCTGGCCATCGTCATCCCCGGCCTGCCCACCACCGAGTTCATCCTGCTGGCCGCCTGGGCGGCGACCAAAAGCTCACCACGCTTGAGTGCGTGGCTGGAAAACCATCGCCTGTTCGGACCGATCCTGAGCAACTGGCGCAACGGCAAAATCATCGCCCGCCGGGCCAAAGTCAGCGCCACCGTCAGCATGTTGCTGTGCGCCGGGCTGATGCTGGTGATGCTCGACCATGGCTGGCCGGTCTACCTGGCCATCGCCGGCATGAGCCTGGGCAATCTGTGGATCTGGTCCCGGCCGGAGTCCCTGGCACCCACGACCTGAGATCACGCGTTAATTTTTCTCAACGAAAACGCGCTAAAAACAGCTCGATAAGCCACTGATCCTGCCAAAACATCCGCTATTCATGACAAACACATGACCGTTCATCGGTTTCAATTCATGCCCGCTAACAGTAAGCCGATGTGACAAACATGGCGCTGAATGGATTTGGCGAAGAGGTCGACACCGACCCGATGCCAACCAGTCATCCATTCGCGAGATCGCCCCATGTTCGACTCTCTTTCCATCCGCCTTAAAATCGTGCTGTTGTCCGGACTGTGCCTGCTGGGTGTGGTCGGGCTGATTGTCGGTATGAACATCTACCAGACCAATCAGAACGATGAGCTTGTCAGCACCTCCAGCACACGCATGCTGACCGCCAGTGTCGAGAACCTGCTGCAGGCCAGGGCCGCAGAGCAAGCGGTACGGGTACAGAAGACGTTCGGCGAAAGCCTGTTGGTGGTGACCGCCCTCGCCGATCAAGTGGCGGACCTGCGCGCCATGGCCGCTCACCGCTCGCTCGACGCCGGGGCCCTGCGTGAGGCGTTGAACCAGAGCCTGAAAACCGCCTTCGAACGCAACACTGGGGTGCTGGGTATCTGGCTGGCCTACGAACCCAACGCCCTGGACGGCAAGGACAGCGAGTTCGCCAACGACGCCGCCCGGGTGTCCAACGAGGCCGGACGCTTTGCCAGCTACTGGAGCCGCGCCGCAGGTCAGGGGATCAACACGGTCATGGTCGAAGACGACATGACCAAAACCACCCTGAACCTCAGTGGCACGCCCTACAACAGTTGGTACACCTGCCCACGCGACAGCAAACGCACCTGCCTGCTGGACCCTTACGCCGACACCGTCAACGGCAAGGAAATGTTGATGACCACCATTTCCATACCGCTGCTGGTCGATGGCAAAGCCATCGGCGTGATCGGTATCGACATCGCCCTCGACGCGTTGCAAGCGGCTGCCGTCAACGCCCAGCACGCACTGTTCAACGGTGCCGGGCACATGCTGATCGTGTCCGGCAGCGGGGTACTGGCCGCCTACAGCACCGACGCCAAACACGTCGGTAAAAGCATCAGCGATACCCTCGGCAGCGACGGCAAGGCGGTGCTGCAACAGCTCGCGGCCGGTAGCCCGAACATCCTCAGGCAGGGCGAGCTGATTCGCGCGGTGTTCCCGGTCAGCCCGATTGCCGACACCAAGGCCTGGGGCGTGGTGATCGACCTGCCACGGCAGGTGCTGCTAGCCGACTCGGTCAAACTGCAAGCCGTGCTCGACGACGCCCAAAACAGCGGCACCTTCAAAACCCTGGCCGTGGCCATTGGTGCCGGGGTGCTCGGCCTGTTGCTGATCTGGCTGACCGCCTCCGGCGTGACCCGGCCGATCAACAGCGTCGCGACCATGCTCAAGGCCATTGCCAGCGGCGACGGTGACCTGACCCAACGCCTGAACTACAGCAAGCAAGACGAACTGGGCGAACTGGTGAGCTGGTTCAACCGTTTCCTCGACAAGCTGCAACCCACCATCGCGCAGATCAAGCAAAGCATCACCGACGCCCGTGGCACCGCCGACCAGTCTTCGGAAATCGCACGCCAGACCAGCGAAGGCATGCAGGTGCAGTTCCGCGAAATCGACCAGGTCGCCACGGCGTCCAATGAAATGAGCGCCACCGCCCATGACGTGGCCAACAGCGCTTCGAATGCCGCCAACGCCGCCAAGGGGGCTGACCAATCGGCCCGTGACGGGATGGCGATCATCGAACGCAGCACCCGCGACATCAACCAACTGGCCGAGGAAGTCAGCAAGGCCGTGACCGAAGTCGAAGCGCTGGCGGTGAACAGCGAGCAGATCGGTTCGGTACTGGAGGTGATCCGCAGCATCGCTGAACAGACCAACCTGCTGGCCCTCAACGCCGCCATCGAGGCGGCCCGCGCCGGGGAAAGCGGTCGTGGTTTTGCGGTAGTGGCCGATGAAGTGCGCAACCTGGCCAAGCGTACCCAGGACTCGGTCGAGGAAATTCGCTTGGTGATCGAACGGATTCAGAGCGGCACCCGCGGCGTGGTCGCCACCATGCACTCAAGCCAGACCCAGGCCCACAGCAACGCCGGGCAGATCCAGCAAGCTGTGCAGGCATTGGGCAAGATCAGCGAAGCGGTCACGGTGATCAGCGACATGAACCTGCAGATCGCCAGCGCCGCCGAACAGCAGAGCGCCGTGGCCGAAGAGGTCAACCGCAATGTCTCGGCGATTCGCACCGTCACCGAAACCCTGACCGAACAAGCCACCGAGTCGGCGCAGATCAGCAGCCAATTGAACTCACTGGCCACCCAGCAGATGAAACTGATGGATCAGTTCCGGGTATAAAAGGCTGAATGCTCCCCTGCGGCGAGGGAGCAGGCTCGCTCGCCACAATTGCTCTATGCTCAGCCCTCTCTTGCGGAGGGCCTTCGATGACCGATTTCCTGACGTCCATTCAAGCCGCGCTCGGGTTGCCTGCGACCGCCATCACGTTCACCGCCGACGGCGCCCTGCCCTCGGCGTTTGCCGTCACCGACCTGGCCTGCGCCAGCATCGCGGCGGCCGGCCAGGCCGTCAGCGAACTGCTGCGGCAACAGACCGGGCGCCTGCCGGCCCTTGAAGTCGACCGTCGCCTCGCTTCGTTCTGGTTTTCCACCTCGCTGCGCCCACTGGGCTGGAGCGTGCCGCCGCTGTGGGACCCGATCGCGGGTGACTACGCGGCCCACGATGGCTGGATCCGCCTGCACACCAACGCCCCGCACCATCGTGCCGCCGCCGAATCGGTCCTCGGTGCCTGTGCCGACCGTAAGTCGATGGCCGCCAAGGTCGCGCAATGGGCGAAAGACGATCTGGAGCGTGCGGTGGTCGAAGCCGGTGGTTGCGCCGCGCAAATGCGTTCATGGCAAGCCTGGCAGGCGCACCCCCAAGGGATAGCGGTCAACGCAGAACCGCTGATTGATCGCCCAACCGCTGGCAGCGCACGTTCGCCAGCCTGGCAAGGCTCGGTCGCGCAACCCTTGGCGGGCATCAAGGTACTGGACCTGACCCGCGTGCTGGCCGGCCCCATTGCCAGCCGATTCCTCGCGGGCCTGGGCGCCGATGTGCTGCGTATCGATCCACCGCACTGGAACGAACCCGGTGTAATTCCGGAAGTCACCCTCGGCAAACGCTGCGCGCGCCTGAACCTGCACGACAGTAGCGAACGCCAGGTATTTGAACACCTGCTCAAGGAGGCCGATGTCCTGCTGCATGGCTACCGTGCCGACGCCCTGAAACGCCTCGGTTACGGCGCCAGCGAACGACAGAAACTCGCCCCGGGCTTGATCGACATCAGCCTCAATGCCTACGGCTGGAGCGGCCCGTGGCAGCATCGTCGGGGCTTCGACAGCTTGGTGCAAATGAGCTGCGGCATCGCTGAGGCCGGCATGCACTGGAAGCATGCTGGCACACCCACCCCGCTGCCCGTTCAAGCACTCGACCACGCCACCGGCTACTTGATGGCCGCCAGCGCGATCATGGCACTGACCCAGCGCCTGAAAACCGGACAAGGGGCTGCGGCACGCTTGTCATTGGCGCGAACAGCGAAATTGCTGATTGAACAAGGCCCCGGGACCGGGGCGCCGCTGCGGGCTGAAGACGCTCGTGATCGGGGCTCGCTGATCGAGCAAACGGCCTGGGGCCCGGCGCATCGCTTGCACGTACCGCTGAAGATCAGCGCAACGCCGTTGCAGTGGGCAATACCGGCCGGGGAACTGGGCGCCCATCGGGCACAGTGGTGAGGATCACTCCACGAACGTGCTCGCGATGACCGCTTGAAACTCAGTCGGCTCGACTCAACGACGTCCACAACACCTGCGCCGCATACGCCCGGTACGGCCGCCAGGTCTCGGCGCGGGCCAACAACCCGCCCGGCGTCACCGGCCCGCCTTCCAGCGCCGTCAGTGCGTTGATCAAGCCCACATCCCCTGAAGGAAAGGCATCGGCTTCACGCATCTGCCGCAAGGCGATGTACTGCGCCGTCCAGTCGCCGACGCCCCACAGCGCCAGCAATGGCGTGGTGCAGGCGGGTAAATCACCTTTGGGCTCGAACAACCGGGGATCGTCGAGCAATGCCTGCGCCACCCCCGACAAGGTCCGCCCACGGCTTCGGGGCATACCGAGGGCCGCCAGATCCGCCTCGGCCAGCACCCGGCTCGACGGAAAGACATGGGTCAGCGGCGCGAATGACGGCTGCAGACGCTCGCCATACTGCGCAACCAGTTTGCCCGCCAGCCTGATCGCCGCGCCGACGCTGATCTGTTGCCCCAGCACTGCGCGAATCGCCAGCTCCAGGCCATCCCAGGCCCCGGGCACCCGCAGACCGGGATGCCTGGCAATCAACCGCGCCATCAGCGGGTCCGTCGACAGGTGCCGATGAATCCCGGGCAAGTCGGCGTCCAGATCGAACATCCGCCGCAGCCGCCGTACAATTTCCGGTACTGCAAAAATGTCAGGAAACCGCAGCACGACGTCCAGGGCGTCACCCTGCGCCTGGGTGATCGAAAACGTGCCGTGCACACCATCCAGACTGATGCTGCGCGAATACACGCCATCGACCACCGTCTCCAGCCCGGCAATCGCCCGGGCCGCTAGAAACCCCAGCATCGCCGGCCAGTCATAGGCCCCCTGATAGTCGAGCCGCAGCCTCACAACGACAGCACACCACTGTACAGTCCATAGGCCGCCAACCCGGCGCCCGCGATGACGCAGGCAAAGATACCCTTCTCGATGTGGGTGAACAGTGGCTGGCCCTGCTCCCGCTTGGCCTTGGCGAACAGAATCACCCCCGGCGCATACAGCAGCGCCGACAACAGCAGGTACTTGACCCCGCCGGCGTACAGCAACCAGACCGCGTAACTGAGTGCGATGGCACCGATGATCAGGTCCTTGGTGCGCTCGGCGGACGCGTGTTCATAGGTTTCGCCACGCCCGCTCAACAACACCGCATACGCTGCCGACCACAGGTAGGGCACCAGGATCATCGACGAGGCCAGATAGATCAGGCTGGTGTAGGTGCCTTCGGAAAACAGGGTGATCAGCAGGAAGATCTGGATCATCACGTTGGTCAGCCACAAGGCATTGACCGGCACGTGGTTGGCGTTTTCCTTTCTCAGGAATGCCGGCATGGTCTTGTCCCGGGCCGTGGCGAACAAGATCTCGGCGCACAGCAACGCCCACGATAGCAAAGCGCCTAACAGGGAAACCGCCAGGCCGAGGCTGATCAGCAACGCTCCCCAGGGCCCGACAATGTGCTCCAGCACCGCCGCCAGCGACGGGTTCTGCAGGTTGGCCAGTTCCGGCTGGGTCATGATGCCCAGCGACAACACGTTGACCAGCACCAGCAAGGCCAGCACCCCGATAAAACCGATGACCGTGGCCCGACCCACATCCGAACGCTTTTCGGCACGGGCCGAGTAGACGCTTGCGCCCTCGATGCCGATGAACACGAACACCGTGACCAGCATCATGTTGCGCACCTGATCCATCACACTGCCGAAGTTCGGGTTGCTGTGCCCCCAGATGTCACGGGTGAACACATCCGCCTTGAACGCCACCGCGGCAATCACGACGAACATCACCAGCGGCACGATCTTGGCCACGGTGGTCACCTGGTTGATGAACGCCGCCTCCTTGATCCCGCGCATCACCAGAAAATGCACGGCCCACAGCAACAGCGAAGCGCAGCCGATGGCAATCGGCGTGTTGCCCTGGCCGAAAACCGGAAAGAAATAGCCCAGGGTGCTGAACAGCAGCACGAAGTAGCCGACGTTCCCCAGCCAGGCACTGATCCAGTAGCCCCACGCGGATGAAAACCCCATGTAGTCGCCAAAGCCGGCCTTGGCGTAGGCATAGACCCCGGAGTCCAATTCGGGCTTGCGGTTGGCCAGGGTCTGGAAGACAAACGCCAGGGTCAACATGCCCACGGCCGTGATGGCCCAACCGATCAGGATCGCCCCGGCGTCAGCGCGAGCCGCCATGTTCTGTGGCAAGGAGAAAATCCCCCCGCCAATCATTGAGCCGACCACCAGGGCGATCAACGCACTGAGTCGTAGCTTTTGCGCCGGTTGCGACATCGTCACCTCTCAAATCGACTGTTTGTCATGTTGGCGAACCATAACAAGGGTTCACCCGATTAATTATCCAGCGCGACATATCGTTTATCAGACACGGATAAAAAATAGACCGCTTTTAGAACTGTCTCATCTATGCCGCCTGGGTATTTTCGCCAGTTTTATGGCTTATTCCAGATAAATCCATGCTGTACTGAAAACAGACGCCAAAAATTTGCAGATTCTGGAAAACGAACTAGCTTCATAACCTGCAGCAATAGCAACAATTCCCGTTCCAATCCATCCGAGGCCTCTGGGAGAGGCTTCTCAGTCCGTTCCGCAAGCATTCATAAGTCACTCATTAACAATGGAATGTCGCAATGAACTGATCTACGTCAGCTGATGGAAACGCAAGCAGTTCTACTCTGTGGTCTCACTTCTCCTGCATTGGAGTCACGCAATGTCTGAATCTCCCGGAAAACTACGACTTGGTGCCTTAGTCGCGCTGGTGGTCGGCTCAATGATTGGTGGCGGGATCTTCTCTTTGCCACAAAACATGGCGGCAAGTGCCGATGTCGGTGCCGTCCTGATTGGTTGGGCAATCACCGCTGTCGGTATGTTGACCCTGGCATTTGTCTTCCAGACACTGGCCAATCGCAAGCCTGACCTGGACGGCGGTGTCTACGCCTACGCCAAGGCCGGTTTCGGCGACTATATGGGTTTCTCTTCCGCCTGGGGCTACTGGATCAGTGCCTGGCTGGGGAACGTCGGTTACTTCGTGCTGCTGTTCAGCACCTTGGGCTACTTCTTCCCGATTTTTGGGGAGGGCAATACCGTAGCCGCTGTGATCGGTGCCTCGGTGCTGTTGTGGGCCGTGCATTTCCTCGTCTTGCGGGGGATCAAGGAAGCGGCGTTCATCAACCTGGTGACCACCGTCGCCAAGGTCGTACCGCTGTTGCTGTTTGTCCTGATCGCGGTGTTCGCGTTCAAGCTGGATATCTTCACCGCCGACATTTGGGGCCTGAAAAACCCTGACCTGGGCAGCGTAATGGACCAGGTGCGCAACATGATGCTGGTCACCGTCTGGGTGTTCATCGGTATCGAAGGCGCGAGCATCTTCTCCGCCCGTGCCGAAAAGCGTTCTGACGTCGGTAAAGCCACCGTGATCGGCTTCATCACCGTGCTGCTGTTCCTGGTGCTGGTGAACGTACTGTCGCTGGGCATCATGACCCAACCGGAACTGGCCAAACTGCAGAACCCGTCGATGGCCGCCGTGCTTGAGCATGTGGTCGGTCACTGGGGTGCGGTGCTGATCAGCGTCGGCCTGATCATCTCCCTGCTTGGCGCACTGCTGTCGTGGGTCCTGCTGTGTGCGGAGATCATGTTCGCCGCCGCCAAAGACCACACCATGCCGGAGTTCCTGAGAAAGGAAAACGCCAACCACGTACCGGTCAATGCCTTGTGGCTGACCAACGTGATGGTGCAGGTGTTCCTGATCATCACCCTGTTTTCGGCCAGTACTTACCTGTCGCTGATCTACCTCGCCACCTCGATGATCCTGGTGCCTTACCTCTGGTCGGCGGCCTACGCCCTGCTGCTGGCGGTGCGCGGCGAGACATACGAGAACGCCCTGGCCGAGCGCAAGAAGGACCTGATCATCGGCGGCATCGCCCTGGTCTATGCGGTCTGGCTGATTTATGCCGGCGGGTTGAAGTACCTGCTGCTGTCCGCCCTGCTCTATGCCCCTGGCGTGATCCTGTTCGCCAAGGCCAAGCACGAGTTGGGCAAACCGGTTTTCACCAACGTCGAGAAGCTGATTTTCGCCATGGTGGTCGTTGGCGCCCTGGTGGCAGCCTACGGTCTCTACGACGGCTTCCTGACCCTGTAACACCAAGTTTGTTTTGTCATCTGGAGGATCACTGTAATGAGCACGGAAAAAGTTAAGTACGGCGTACATTCCGAAGCCGGCAAACTACGCAAAGTCATGGTTTGCTCCCCGGGCCTGGCCCACCAGCGGCTGACCCCGAACAACTGTGACGAGCTGCTTTTCGATGACGTTATCTGGGTCAACCAGGCCAAGCGTGACCATTTCGACTTCGTGACCAAGATGCGTGAGCGCGGTGTCGAAGTCCTGGAAATGCACAACCTGCTGACCGAGACCATCCAGAACCCGGAAGCCCTGAAGTGGATTCTGGACCGCAAGATCACCCCGGACACCGTGGGTGTCGGCCTGTGCAACGAAGTGCGCAGCTGGCTCGAAGGCCTTGAGCCACGCAAGCTGGCCGAGTTCCTGATTGGCGGTGTGGCCGGTGAAGACCTGCCGGACAGCGAAGGTTCCAGCATCATCAAGATGTACCGCGACTACCTGGGTCACTCCAGCTTCCTGCTGCCGCCGCTGCCCAACACCCAGTTCACCCGCGACACCACCTGCTGGATCTATGGCGGCGTGACACTCAACCCGATGTACTGGCCGGCACGACGCCAGGAAACCCTGCTGACGACCGCCATCTACAAATTCCACCCTGAGTTCATCGGTGCCGAATTCGAAGTCTGGTACGGCGATCCGGACAAGGATCACGGTCAGGCCACCCTCGAAGGCGGCGACGTCATGCCTATCGGCAATGGCGTAGTGTTGATCGGCATGGGCGAGCGGACCTCGCGCCAGGCTATCGCCCAACTGGCCCAGTCGCTGTTCGCCAAAGGCGCCGTTGAGAAAGTCGTGGTCGCCGGCCTGCCGAAATCCCGCGCGGCGATGCACCTGGACACCGTGTTCAGCTTCTGCGACCGCGACCTGGTCACTGTCTTCCCTGAGGTGGTCAAGGAAATCGTGCCGTTCGTGATTCGTCCTGACAGCAGCAAGCCTTATGGTATGGACGTGCGCCGGGAAAACAAAACCTTCATCGAAGTGGTTGCCGAGTCCCTCAACCTCAAGACCCTGCGCGTCGTGGAAACCGGTGGCAACAGCTTCGCCGCCGAACGCGAGCAGTGGGACGACGGCAACAACGTGGTGGCCGTGGAGCCTGGCGTGGTGATCGGTTACGACCGCAACACCTACACCAATACCCTGCTGCGCAAGGCCGGGATCGAGGTCATCACCATCAGCGCCAGCGAGCTCGGCCGCGGCCGTGGCGGCGGCCACTGCATGACCTGCCCGATCGTGCGCGACCCAATCGATTACTAACCTTTAGCCAAGGCCCGCGCCTATCCGGCGGGGCCTTGGGGATAACCGAAACCCAAGGAGATCCAAAATGGCTTTCAATATTCATAACCGCAATCTGCTGAGCCTGGAACACCACACCCCTCGCGAATTGCGCTATCTGCTCGACCTGTCCCGCGACCTCAAGCGCGCCAAGTACACCGGTACCGAGCAGCAACACCTCAAAGGCAACAACATCGCGCTGATCTTCGAAAAGACCTCGACCCGCACCCGCTGTGCGTTCGAGGTCGCGGCCTATGACCAGGGCGCCAACGTGACCTACATCGACCCGAACTCCTCGCAGATCGGCCACAAAGAAAGCATGAAGGACACCGCCCGCGTTCTGGGGCGCATGTACGACGCTATCGAATACCGTGGCTTCAAGCAGGAAATCGTCGAAGAACTGGCCAAGTTTGCCGGTGTACCGGTGTTCAACGGCCTGACCGATGAGTACCACCCGACCCAAATGATCGCCGACGTCCTGACCATGCGTGAGCACGCCGACAAGCCGATCCACGACATCAGCTACGCCTACCTGGGCGACGCGCGTAACAACATGGGTAACTCGCTGCTGCTGGTCGGCGCCAAGCTGGGCATGGACGTACGTATCTGCGCACCCAAGGCCCTGTGGCCGGCGGACGACCTGGTCGCTCGCTGCAAGCAATACGCAGAAGAAAGCGGCGCCCGCATCACCCTGACCGAAGACCCGAAAGCCGCGGTCAAAGGCGTGGACTTCATCCACACCGACGTCTGGGTCTCGATGGGCGAACCGGTTGAAGCCTGGGCCGAACGTATCAAGCAATTGCTGCCATACCAGGTCAACGCTGAACTGATGAAAGCCACCGGCAACCCACGCACCAAGTTCATGCACTGCCTGCCGGCCTTCCACAACAGCGACACCAAGATCGGCAAACAGATCGCCGAGCAATACCCGCATCTGGCCAACGGTATCGAAGTCACTGACGACGTGTTCGAATCGCCGGCCTGTATCGCCTTTGAGCAAGCGGAAAACCGCATGCACACCATCAAGGCGATCCTGGTATCGACCCTGGCTGATCTTTAACGTACCCGATCGTTCCCACGCTCTGCGTGGGAACGATCACTCTGGGAAGGACTGCAATTATGCGTATCGTCGTTGCCTTGGGCGGTAACGCCCTCCTGCGTCGTGGTGAACCCATGACTGCGGACAATCAACGCGCCAATATCCGGATCGCCACTGAGCAGATCGCCAAGATCCACCCTGGCAATCAGCTGGTGATCGCTCACGGTAATGGCCCGCAAGTCGGCCTGCTGTCGCTGCAAGCTGCGGCCTACACCTCCGTCTCCCCTTACCCGCTGGACGTGCTCGGTGCCGAAACCGAAGGCATGATCGGCTACATCATCGAACAGGAACTGGGCAACCTGCTGGCCTTCGAGGTGCCGTTCGCGACCCTCCTGACCCAGGTTGAAGTCGACGCCAACGACCCGGCGTTCAAGAACCCGAGCAAGCCGATCGGCCCGGTCTACACCAAGGCCGAAGCCGAAGCACTGGCCGCCGAAAAAGGCTGGGCGATTGCCCCCGATGGCGACAAGTTCCGCCGCGTGGTGGCCAGCCCGAAACCCAAGCGCATCTTCGAGATCCGTCCGATCAAGTGGCTGCTGGACCAGGGCAGCATCGTGATCTGCGCCGGCGGTGGCGGCATTCCGACCATGTACGACGAGAACCGCAAGCTCAAGGGCATCGAAGCGGTGATCGACAAGGACCTGTGCTCGGCGCTGCTGGCCGAACAGCTGGAAGGTGATTTGCTGGTGATCGCCACCGACGTCAATGCCGCGTACATTGATTTCGGCAAGCCGACCCAGAAAGCCATCGCCCAGGCACACCCGGACGAAATGGAAAAACTCGGCTTCGCGGCAGGTTCCATGGGGCCCAAGGTTCAAGCCGCCTGCGAGTTCGCTCGCAACACTGGCAAAGTCGCGGTAATCGGTTCACTCTCGGACATCGAAGCGATTGTCCAGGGCAAGGCCGGTACCCGTATCAGTACGTCCAAGCCTGGCATTACTTACCTGTAAGGAGAGACGTCTATGGCACAGTTTGAGCCAGGCCACTTGCACATCGAGCGTCATGCACTGACCCCGGATGATGTCAGCTACAACCTGCACCTCGACTATGAAGTCAGCAAGAACCCCAAGGGCGAAAAAGGCATTCAGTTCACCATGCATGGCAGCATTCAGGGCAAGGACATGAGCGAGTCGTTCTTCCTGCCCAAGGAGGAGGCCTACAATTTCGCCAACAACGTGACAAAAATCGCCGAGAAGTACGGCATTCCAAAGACACACAGCCAGATCGGCTCGGTTCACAAACATTACGATTTGATGTTTGAAGACATACGGGTGCAGTTGAATATGAAATCGGGCGACCCGGTAAACCCCGAACATTTCGAATAACCCAGCGACCTGAGGGAGCGGTTTGACCGCTCCCTCAGGGATCCGCGTTGACCCGAAGTCCTGCACTAGATTTCACCTTCCCCCCCGCGCCAAGGCATACTTGCCCCCCTTCGCACTGCAGACCCTAAAACCGCCCCATGCGTATCCACGTCAGCTTCATCGACCGCGTCGGCATTACCCAGGAAGTCCTGGCCTTGCTTGGTGGGCGAAATCTCAACCTGGATGCGGTGGAAATGGTCCCGCCGAACGTTTACATCGATGCCCCGACCCTCAGCCCTCAAGTGCTTGAAGAGTTGCGCGATGCGCTGTTCAGCGTGCGCGGCGTGCAAGCGGTCACCGTGGTCGACATCCTTCCCGGCCAGCGTCGGCACCTGCAACTCGATGCATTGCTGGCGGCCATGACCGACCCGGTGCTGGCCCTCGACAGTGCCGGCAACATCCTGCTGGCCAACCCGGCACTGATTGCCCTGTACGGCCGTGAGCCGGCCGGGGAAAGCGTGACCGAGTTGTTTGCCGACCCAACGTTGCTCGACGCCCTGCTCGAACACGGCTTTCGCCTGGCGCTGCGCGAGATCACGGTCAATGGCCAGACCTTGCTGCTGGACGCGACACCGATCACCGATGCCGGCGCCCTGTTGACCCTGTACCAACCCAACCGCATTGGCGAACAACTCTCGGCACTGCACCACGATCACGCCGAAGGGTTCGACGCCTTGCTTGGCGAGTCCCCGGTCATTCGCACCCTCAAGGCCCGTGCGCAACGGGTCGCGGCCCTCGATGCGCCGCTGCTGATCCAGGGTGAAACCGGTACCGGCAAGGAGTTGGTGGCCCGCGCCTGCCACGCCATCAGCGCCCGGTACAACGCGCCATTCCTGGCATTGAACTGCGCGGCATTGCCGGAAAACCTCGCCGAAAGCGAGCTGTTCGGCTATGCCCCCGGCGCCTTCACCGGCGCGCAACGGGGCGGCAAGCCGGGGCTGATGGAGCTGGCGAACCAGGGCACGGTGTTTCTCGACGAGATCGGCGAGATGTCGCCGTACCTGCAGGCCAAGTTGCTGCGCTTCCTCAACGACGGCAGCTTCCGCCGGGTGGGCGGTGATCGTGAGATCAAGGTCAATGTACGGATCCTCAGTGCGACCCACCGTGATCTGGAAAAAATGGTCAGCGAGGGCCAGTTCCGCGAAGACCTGTTCTACCGCCTCAACGTGCTCAACGTCGAAGTGCCGCCGCTGCGCGAGCGCGGCCAGGACATTCTGTTGCTGGCGCGCTACTTCATGCAGCAGGCCTGTGCGCAGATCCAGCGCCCGGTCTGCCGCCTGGCGCCCGGCACCTACCCGGCCCTACTCGGCAACCGCTGGCCGGGCAATGTGCGGCAGTTGCAGAACGTGATTTTCCGCGCGGCCGCGATCTGCGAAAGCAGCCTGGTGGACATCGGCGACCTGGATATCGCCGGCACTTCCGTGGCGCGGCAAGGCGACAGCGAGGTCGACAGCCTTGAGCAGGCCATGGAGTCGTTCGAAAAGACCCTGCTGGAAAAGCTCTACGTCAATTACCCCTCGACCCGCCAACTGGCCAGCCGCCTGCAAACCTCTCACACCGCCATCGCTCATCGGCTACGCAAGTACGGGATTCCCGGCAAAGCCTGAGCCCCGATAACGGCCCCGTGGCGAGGGAGCTTGCTCCCTCGCCACAATTGACCGCAAGGCACCCATTCTTCGCGCCAAAAGCGACCTCTACCTGTACTGAAAGCGCTACAGCGGAACGATATCGCTACACACCCCCTTCAGCGCGGCTACGCAAGGCTTTGATCCCCATAGGCTTTTTTCCACGCCTTGATCTGTAGCGATTTCGCTACAGGCGCATTCGTCCGCCACCCGAAAACAACTCGTAACCTATTGATTTTAAACAATTTAAAAACATTGGCCGCGATATTGCTTTGTAACCACTCATAAAACAGGGCTTTGCCCGAACAATCCATCGCGTCCACCAGACAAGTCTGGCCCCCTGAGGAGTTTCCATGAGCGAGTTGCGTTTTACTGAAGATCACGAATGGCTGCGTACCGAAGCTGACGGCAGCGTAACAGTCGGCATCACCGCGTTCGCGCAGAACGCCCTGGGGGACGTTGTTTACGTACAACTGCCAGAGCTGCAGTCCTACGAGCAAGGCGCCGAAGCCTCCACCGTTGAATCGGTAAAGGCCGCCAGCGGCGTGTACATGCCGTTGACCGGTGAAGTCGTCGAAACCAATTCGGCACTCGAAGGCAACCCTGAGCTGGTCAACGAAGACCCGCTGGGCCAAGGCTGGTTCTTCCGCTTCATTCCGGCGGACGCCGGCGCTGTCGGCCAACTGCTGGACCAGGACGCCTACGACCGCCTGATCAAAGCCCAAGCCGAAGCCTGAGGAGACCGCACATGACTCAAGTCAACCTGAGCACTGCCAACGAATTCATCGCGCGTCACATCGGCCCGCGTTCGGGCGACGAGCAAGCCATGCTCAACAGCCTGGGGTTTGATTCCCTGGAAGCCCTGAGCGCCAGCGTCATCCCCGACAGCATCAAGGGCACCAGCGTACTGGGCCTGGGCGACGGCCAGAGCGAAGCCGAGGCCCTGGCCTCGATCAAGGCCATCGCCGGCAAGAACCAGCTGTTCAAGACCTACATCGGCCAGGGCTACTACAACTGCCATACACCTTCGCCGATCCTGCGCAACCTGCTGGAAAACCCGGCCTGGTACACCGCCTACACCCCGTATCAGCCGGAAATCTCCCAAGGCCGCCTGGAAGCGCTGCTGAACTTCCAGACCCTGATCAGCGACCTGTCCGGCCTGCCGATCGCCAACGCCTCGCTGCTGGACGAAGCCACCGCCGCCGCCGAAGCCATGACCTTCTGCAAGCGCCTGAGCAAGAACAAGGGCAGCCATGCGTTCTTCGCCTCCAGCCACTGCCACCCACAAACCCTCGACGTGCTGCGCACCCGTGCCGAGCCATTGGGCATCGACGTAGTGGTGGGCGATGAGCGTGAACTGACCGACGTCAGCCCGTTCTTTGGTGCGCTGCTGCAATACCCGGCCAGCAACGGTGACCTGTTCGACTACCGCGAACTGACCGAGCGCTTCCACGCCACCAATGCCCTGGTCGCCGTCGCAGCCGACCTGCTGGCCCTGACCCTGCTGACCCCGCCAGGCGAATTCGGCGCCGACGTGGCCATCGGCAGCGCCCAACGCTTCGGCGTGCCGCTGGGCTTCGGTGGCCCGCACGCCGCCTACTTCGCCACCAAGGACGCGTTCAAGCGCGACATGCCGGGCCGTCTGGTCGGTGTGTCGGTAGACCGTTTCGACAAGCCGGCCCTGCGCCTGGCCATGCAGACCCGCGAACAACATATCCGTCGCGAGAAAGCCACCAGCAACATCTGCACCGCCCAGGTACTGCTGGCCAACATCGCCAGCATGTACGCGGTGTACCACGGCCCCAAAGGCCTGGTGCAGATCGCCACGCGCATTCATCACCTGACCGCGATCCTGGCCAAGGGCCTGGGCGCGCTGGGCCTGAACGTCGAGCAAGACAGCTTCTTCGACACCCTGACCCTGGCCACGGGTGCACAAACCGCCGCCCTGCACGACAAGGCCCGCGCCCAGCGCATCAACCTGCGCGTGGTCGATGACCAGCGCCTGGGTCTGTCCCTGGACGAAACCACGACCCAGGCCGACATCGAAACCCTGTGGAGCCTGCTGGCCGACGGCAAGTCGCTGCCGGACTTCGCCGCACTGGCCGCCTCGATCCACAGCCGCATCCCGGCGTCGCTGATTCGCCAATCGGCGATCCTCAGCCATCCAGTGTTCAACCGTTATCACTCGGAAACCGAGTTGATGCGCTACCTGCGCAAACTGGCGGACAAGGACCTGGCCCTGGATCGCACTATGATCCCGCTGGGCTCGTGCACCATGAAACTCAACGCCGCCAGCGAAATGATCCCCGTGACCTGGGCCGAATTCGGCGCCCTGCACCCGTTCGCCCCGGCCGAGCAAAGTGCCGGCTACCAACAGCTGACCGACGAACTGGAAGCGATGCTCTGCGCCGCCACCGGCTACGACGCGATCTCGCTGCAACCGAACGCAGGCTCCCAGGGTGAATACGCCGGCCTGCTGGCGATTCGTGCCTATCACCAGAGCCGTGGCGAAGACCGTCGCGACATCTGCCTGATTCCCTCCTCGGCCCACGGTACCAACCCGGCCACCGCCAACATGGCCGGCATGCGCGTGGTGGTCACCGCTTGCGATGCCCGTGGCAACGTCGACATCGAAGACTTGCGCGCCAAGGCCATCGAGCACCGCGAACACCTCGCCGCGCTGATGATCACCTACCCGTCCACCCACGGCGTGTTCGAGGAAGGTATCCGCGAAATCTGCGGCATCATTCATGACAACGGCGGCCAGGTGTACATCGACGGCGCCAACATGAACGCCATGGTCGGCCTGTGCGCCCCGGGCAAGTTCGGCGGCGACGTATCCCACCTGAACCTGCACAAGACCTTCTGCATCCCTCACGGCGGTGGCGGCCCGGGCGTCGGCCCGATTGGCGTGAAATCCCACCTGACCCCGTTCCTGCCGGGTCACGCGGCCATGGAACGCAAGGAAGGCGCGGTCTGCGCAGCACCGTTCGGCAGCGCGAGCATTTTGCCGATCACCTGGATGTACATTCGTATGATGGGTGGTGCCGGTCTCAAGCGTGCTTCGCAGCTGGCGATCCTCAACGCCAACTACATCTCCCGTCGCCTCGAAGAGCACTACCCGGTGCTGTACACCGGCAGCAACGGCCTGGTGGCCCACGAATGCATCCTCGACCTGCGTCCGCTCAAGGACAGCAGCGGCATCAGCGTCGATGACGTGGCCAAGCGCCTGATCGACTTCGGTTTCCACGCCCCGACCATGTCGTTCCCGGTGGCGGGCACGTTGATGATCGAACCGACCGAAAGCGAATCCAAGGAAGAACTGGACCGTTTCTGCGAGGCCATGATCCGCATCCGCGAAGAAATCCGTGCGGTGGAAAACGGCACCCTGGACAAGGACGACAACCCGCTGAAGAACGCCCCGCACACCGCGGCGGAAATCGTTGGCGAGTGGTCGCACCCTTACAGCCGTGAACAGGCGGTGTACCCGGTGGAGTCCTTGATCGAAGGCAAGTACTGGCCACCGGTCGGTCGCGTCGACAACGTGTTTGGCGACCGCAACCTGATCTGCGCCTGCCCGTCGATCGAAAGCTACGCTTAAATCACCACCACAATGATCGTTCCCACGCTCTGCGTGGGAATGCCTCTCAGGACGCTCGGCGTCGGCTTTGTGACGCAGAGCGTCACGGGCTGCATTCCCACGCGGGAGCGTGGGAACGATCGATCTGCGTCGATCCTCATAACAAGAAACCGGAGAACAACCATGTCGTTAAGCGTGTTCGACCTGTTCAAGATTGGCATCGGCCCCTCCAGCTCCCACACGGTTGGCCCGATGCGCGCCGCGGCACGCTTTGTCGAAGGCCTGCGTCGGGAGAACCTGCTCAAGGACACCACCTGCGTCAAAGTCGAGCTCTACGGCTCGCTCGGCGCCACCGGCAAAGGCCACGGCAGCGACAAGGCGGTATTGCTGGGCCTGGAAGGTGAACACCCGGACACCGTGAACACCGAGAACATAGCCGCCCGCCTGCACGACATCCGCAGCAATGGGCGCCTGAACCTGCTCGGTGAGCACCCGATCGAATTCAATGAAAAACTCCATCTGGCGATGATCCGCAAGCCGTTGGCCTATCACCCCAATGGCATGATCTTTCGCGCCTTTGATACCGCCGGCCTGCAAATCCGCAGCCGCGAGTACTACTCGGTGGGCGGTGGCTTTGTGGTCGACGAAGACGCCGCCGGCGCCGACCGCATCGTCGAAGACGCCACGCCCCTGACCTTCCCGTTCAAAAGCGCCAAGGACCTGCTGGGTCATTGCAGCACCTACGGTTTGTCCATCAGCCAGGTGATGCTGACCAACGAAAGCGCCTGGCGCCCGGAAGCCGAGACCCGCGCGGGCCTGCTGAACATCTGGCAAGTGATGCAGGACTGCGTCGACGCCGGCTGTCGCAACGAAGGAATTTTGCCCGGTGGCCTGAAGGTCAAGCGGCGCGCGGCGGCGTTGCACCGGCAACTGTGCAAGAACCCGGAGTCCTCGCTGCGCGACCCGCTGTCCGTGCTGGACTGGGTGAACCTGTACGCCCTGGCCGTCAACGAAGAAAACGCCAACGGCGGGCGCGTGGTGACCGCGCCCACTAACGGTGCAGCGGGGATCATCCCGGCCGTCTTGCATTACTACATGCGCTTTATCCCCGGCGCCAATGAAGACGGTGTAGTGCGCTTCCTACTCACGGCGGCCGCCATCGGCATCCTGTACAAGGAAAACGCCTCGATCTCCGGCGCCGAAGTCGGCTGCCAGGGTGAAGTCGGCGTGGCCTGCTCCATGGCCGCCGGTGCCCTGTGCGAGGTGCTGGGCGGCAGTGTCCAGCAAGTGGAGAACGCCGCCGAAATCGGCATGGAACACAACCTTGGCCTGACCTGCGACCCGATTGGTGGCCTGGTGCAAGTGCCCTGCATCGAGCGCAACGCCATGGGTTCGGTCAAAGCCATCAACGCGGTACGCATGGCCCTGCGTGGCGACGGTCAGCACTTCGTCTCCCTCGACAAGGTCATCCGCACCATGCGCCAGACCGGCGCCGACATGAAAAGCAAATACAAGGAAACCGCCCGTGGCGGTTTGGCGGTCAACATTATCGAGTGCTGAGGCATACCCGTCTGCCCCAGTACATTTTCCAGGAGTTGTCTATGTCCACCGAAAACTTGTCGAAAACCCCGCTGCACGCACTGCACATCGAACTCGGCGCCCGCATGGTGCCCTTCGCCGGCTACGACATGCCGGTGCAGTACCCGCTCGGCGTGATGAAGGAGCACCAGCACACCCGTGAGCAGGCCGGCCTGTTCGATGTCTCGCACATGGGCCAGATCCGCCTGACCGGTGCCCAGGCCGCCAAGGCCCTGGAAACCCTGGTGCCGGTGGACATCATCGACCTGCCCGTGGGCATGCAGCGCTATGCCATGTTCACCAACGAAGCTGGCGGCATCCTCGACGACCTGATGGTCGCCAACCTCGGTAACGACGAACTGTTCCTGGTGGTTAACGCCGCCTGCAAGGACCAGGACCTTGCGCACCTGCGCAAATACCTCGGCGGGCAGTGCAGCATCGAGCCGCTGTTCGAAGAGCGCGCCCTGCTCGCCCTGCAAGGTCCGGCCGCAGTGACCGTGCTCGCCCGCCTGGCCCCTGAAGTGGCGAAAATGACCTTCATGCAGTTCGCCCGCGTGACCTTGCTGGGTGTCGAGTGCTTTGTCAGCCGTTCGGGCTACACCGGCGAAGATGGTTTTGAAATCTCCGTACCCGCCGCCAATGCCGAGGCCCTGGCCCGCGCCCTGCTGGCCGAACCGGAAGTCGCCGCCATTGGCCTGGGTGCCCGCGACTCGTTGCGCCTGGAAGCCGGCCTGTGCCTCTACGGCCATGACATGAACACCGAGACCACCCCGATCGAAGCGAGCCTGCTGTGGGCCATCTCCAAGCCTCGGCGTGCCGATGGTGCCCGTGCCGGCGGCTTCCCGGGGACTGAAAGCGTATTTGCCCAGCAACAGAACGGCGTCAGCCGCAAACGCGTCGGCCTGCTGCCTCAGGAACGCACACCGGTGCGCGAAGGCGCGGAGATCGTCAACGAAGCGGGCGAGATCATCGGCAGCGTCTGCAGTGGCGGCTTCGGACCTACCCTGGGTGGTCCCTTGGCGATGGGTTACCTGGACAGTGCGTACATCGCACTCGATACCCAAGTCTGGGCGATCGTGCGTGGGAAAAAGGTGCCTTTGCTTGTAAGCAAAATGCCATTTGTTCCGCAGCGCTACTACCGCGGTTGATTGACTGTTCCAATAAGTAACGCGGTTGCGTAACAACGCACTAATCTGTCACGCAACCGCCATAAAACAGTGCAAACGTTTGACTCTAAGCTTCGATAATGAACTTGCGTTATAACGTTCGAAAACATGTGAACAACGGCATCGATCAAGCCGCGCCGAAAACCCGACGAACCCGCCACAAGCCCGGCGGAACAAGGCTTACAGGGGGGCTTGTTTTTTCTCTCGTAGTTGGCGTAGAGTTTGTTCACTGTGTTTGCATGGGTCGCTTGGAATCGTGACCTGGGCAGTAGCCAACAAGTTTGCTACACCCGTTCTACGTCTTTCTACTTTCCTGCAACCAGCCCCAGTACTCTTTCATGAGAAAGAGGCTGCCATCAATTTTTGCGTCATAGGAAATAAGAAATGTCCCAACGTCAGAGCGGCACCGTCAAGTGGTTTAACGACGAAAAAGGTTTTGGTTTTATCACTCCAGAAAGCGGCCCGGATCTGTTCGTACATTTCCGTGCCATCCAGGGCAACGGTTTCAAGAGCCTGAAAGAAGGCCAGAAAGTGACCTTCATCGCTGTGCAAGGCCAAAAAGGCATGCAAGCTGACGAAGTTCAAGCAGAAGGCTGATCTTCTGTTACTAAAAAGCCTCTGATGCTGACATCAGGGGCTTTTTTGTGCGCGCAATTCCGTAAAATGGCTTCTTTTTATCAGTCGAGAGCCATTCCATGTCGAAACACCTGCTCAGCCCCCAGGGTGAATTCCCCATCGCCGGCCTGGGCCGTCGCCTGGCAGCGATGTTCTACGACTTCCTGCTGTGCACCGCCCTGCTGATCGTCACAGGCGGCGTGTACAAGATGATCCAGATGGCAATCATCGGCGAAGAGCGGATGCGCGCCCTGACCGATGCCGGCGCACTGGACGGCGATCCTCTGCTCTCCACCGTCTTGCTGTTCGTGTTGTTTGGTTTCTTCGCCAAGTTCTGGACCTATTCCGGCCAGACCCTGGGCATGCAGGTCTGGTGCATCCGTGTGCAGAACGCCGACGGCTCGGCCATCAGCCTGTGGCAGGCGCTGCTGCGCTTTGTGGTCTCGATTGCGTCACTGCTGTGCGTCGGCCTGGGCTTCTTCTGGATGCTCTTCGACAAACAGAAACGCAGCTGGCACGACATGTACTCCAACAGCCAGCTGGTGCGGATTCCGAAGAAGAAAAAGTGATCTGCCAGATACCAAAACGCCCCGAACCATCGGGGCGTTTTTTTTACCAGGCGATCAAAGTAGACGATCAGGCGTTACCCGCCAGCTTCATCCGCGCAGCCGCGGTGAAGTCGAGCATGCGCTTGAGCGGGCGAATCGCCTGGGGGATCAGCGCCGGCTCGACGAAGATCTCGCCTGAACCCTCTCGCAGGCACTGCAGCGTGCGTTCAAGGGTGTTCATCGCCATCCACGGGCAATGCGCGCAACTGCGGCATGCCGCGCCGTTGCCGGCCGTAGGCGCCTCGATAAACACCTTGTCCGGGCACAGCTGCTGCATCTTGTAGAAAATGCCGCGGTCGGTGGCCACGATCAGGGTCTTGTTCGGCAGGCTTTGCGCCGCTGCGATCAACTGACTGGTGGAACCCACCGCGTCGGCCAACTCGATCACCGCCGTTGGCGACTCCGGGTGCACCAGGATGGCCGCATCCGGGTACAGCGCCTTCATGTCTTCCAGCTGCTTGGCCTTGAACTCTTCATGAACGATGCACGCACCGTCCCAAAGCAGCATGTCGGCGCCTGTCTTGCGCTGAATGTAGGTGCCCAGGTGCTTGTCCGGGCCCCAGATGATCGTCTCACCGTTGTCCATCAGGCTTTCGACGATTTCCAGCGCGCAACTGGAGGTCACGACCCAGTCCGCTCGCGCTTTCACCGCTGCCGAGGTGTTGGCATACACCACCACCGTCCGCTCCGGATGCTGGTCACAGAACGCCGAGAACTCGTCTACCGGGCACCCCAGGTCCAGCGAACAGGTCGCCTCCAGGGTCGGCATCAGCACGCGCTTTTCCGGGTTGAGGATTTTCGCCGTCTCCCCCATGAACTTCACGCCCGCCACCACTACGGTCTTGGCCGGGTGTGCATTGCCGAAGCGGGCCATTTCCAGGGAGTCGGAAACGCAGCCACCGGTTTCTTCGGCCAGGGCCTGAATGATCGGGTCACAATAGAAGTGGGCAACCAGCACCGCGTCCTGAGCCTTGAGCTCGGCGGCGATGGCACTGCGGTAATGGGCTTGCTCTTCGGCGGTCAGCGGCTTGGGCTGCTTGGCATCGAGGTGAGCTTGTACAAGAAGGCGTTCGGAAATTTGCGTCATGATCGCAAGACCTGCGGGCGCTTTCGCGCGAGAGTCAAGTATACACCCGGCTCCGGACCTTTCGGGGCACCGCCGGGAGAGTGAGTAGTCATCAGGCACGGACAACATTGAAGCCGGGCAAGGCTACAGAATATCCCCGACATGCAAAAGACCCTTCTGACCTGAGTCACGCAGCGCAACACCTTCGACGGCATCCGCTCAAATCGCAGGCAAAAAAAAACCCGGAAATCCTCACTTGCGTGGGCCTTCCGGATTTTCTAAACCGCCAAATATGGTGGGTCGTGTGGGATTCGAACCTACGACCAATTGGTTAAAAGCCAACTGCTCTACCAACTGAGCTAACGACCCGCTGTGTGGTGCGCGTATAATACTGATTTTTAAGGACTATTCAACACCTTTTTGAAAATAATTCAAAAATAAGGTGTTGGGTCGCTGATCCCGGCCGCCGCGAAGCCTTCCGCGCGCAGGCGGCAGCTGTCGCACTTGCCGCAGGCACGGCCGTTATCGTCCGCCTGATAGCAGGATACGGTCAGCCCATAATCGACGCCGAGCTTGACGCCGGCCTGAACGATTTGCGCCTTGCTCAGGTTCTGCAGCGGCGCCTGGATACGGAAGCCCTGCCCTTCCACCCCGGCCTTGGTCGCCAGGTTGGCCATGCGTTCAAAGGCTTCGACGAACTCGGGACGGCAATCCGGGTAACCGGAGTAGTCCACGGCGTTGACGCCAATGAAGATATCCCGCGCACCGAGCACTTCGGCCCAGCCCAGCGCCAACGAAAGGAATACGGTATTGCGGGCCGGCACATACGTCACCGGAATGCCTTCGCTCGGCGCCTCAGGGACGTCGATGGAACTGTCAGTCAGTGCCGAACCGCCAATGCCGTTCAGGTTCAGGCCGATCACTTTATGCTCGACCGCGCCCAGATCGCGCGCCACACGCTCGGCCGCATGCAACTCGGCACGGTGACGCTGGCCATAATCGAAGCTCATGGTGTAGCAGCTGTAACCTTCAGCGCGGGCCATGGCCACAACGGTCGCCGAGTCCAGCCCGCCGGACAGCAGAATGACAGCACGTTTTTCTACTTGATTCAGTTGTTCAGTCATCTCAGCGCCCCGGCTCGTCGTTCCAAAGATATTTGTGCAGCTGCAATTGCAAGCGCACCGGCAGGTTGTCCGCGACAACCCAGTCCGCCAGGTCGCGTGCATTCAGGTCGTGATGGCTCGGCGAGAACAGCACCTCACCGGCACGCTGGTCGAGGCCGTACTGGATCAGCTTGGACACCGCCCAGTCATAATCCTCCCGCGAGCAGATCACGAACTTGACCTGATCGTTGGGGGTCAGCAGCTCGATGTTCTCATAGCGGTTACGGTGCGCTTCCTTGGAACCCGGGGTCTTCAGGTCGACGACGCGACTGACCCGTGGATCAACCGCACTGATATCCAGGGCGCCGCTGGTTTCCAGCGACACCTCGTAGCCGGCATCACAGAGTTGCTTGAGCAAAGGAATGGCATTGGGTTGCGCCAGGGGTTCGCCGCCGGTCACGCAGACGTAACGGGGCCTGAAGCCGGCAACCTGCTCGAGGATGTCGTCGAGGGATCGAACCGTGCCACCACTGAACGCGTAGGCACTGTCGCAGTAACCGCAACGCAATGGGCAACCGGTCAGGCGCACGAATACGGTGGGCAGCCCGGCAGTCCGCGTTTCACCCTGCAACGAGTAGAAAACTTCGGTAATTCTCAATGTGTCTTGCATAGTCGCCACGGGCGTAACAGCTAAACAGGCTGTCCGCCTCCGTCAGGCACTTGATGGAACCCCGCCAACGCGCAGATCCCAAAAAGCGGTGTTTCTAAAAAGGGCGTGAATTCTAACGAAAAAACCCGCGGCAAGCGCGGATTTCTTGTAAAGCCGGTCAAACAACCTTACATGCGCTGCAGATCGCGCTGGGCCAACTGAGCGGCGGAAGTCCCTGGATACTGGGAAACGACCTGCTGCAGAATGCCCTTGACCTTGTCAGTATGACCCAGGCGGCGCTCTACATCAGCCAGCTTGTACAGCGAATCCGGCACCTTGGCGTGCTTGGGATACAACTGCGAGACCTTGGCGAATGCCTGGCCAGCACCTTGCAGGTCGCCTTTGGCCAGGTTCACTTCGCCCAACCAGTACTGGGCGTTGCCCGAATACTGGCTGTTGGGGTACTTGCGCAGGAATGCGGTAAACGCCAGGCTGGCCTTGTCGAAGTCCTTGGCCTTGATCAGGTCGAAGGCTGCATCGTAATAGAGCTTTTCCTTCGCCGGATCACCCGGTTCACTGCTGGCCGCTGGCGCCTGGGTTGCAGCACCCGCGCCTGCCGCTGCACCGGCGGCATCGCCACCGGCTGGAGAATTTTCAGGAGCCGCAGCGGATGCACCGCCGGTTCCAATACGCCGATCAAGATCCTGGTATCGCTCCAGGCTTTCTTGCTTCATGCGCGCAACATCGTTTTGCAGAACTTCGATCACGCCTTGTTGGCGTGCGATCTGTTCCTGCATTTGTTGCAGTTGGTTGAACAGCTCGCCCTGTGCCGAGACAGGGGTCGAAACCCCTCCCCCGGCATAGGCGCCGCTCGTACCGTAACCTGCAGGCGGATAACTGCTCCCGCTATTGTTATAACCGGAATCGTTATCGACCACAGGAACCGCAGCCCACGCCGCAAGCGGCGCGAGACTGAGAGCCAAGACAGTTACAGCACGACGGCACGTTCGCATGACGAATTACTTACGCAGTTCGACGCGACGGTTTTGAGCCCAGGACTGCTCGTCGTTGCCGGTAGCAACTGGACGCTCTTCGCCGTAGGAAACCAGTTCCAGCTGAGCTGGGGAAACGCCTTGCAGTACCAGGTAGCGCTGAACGGCTTTCGCACGACGCTCGCCCAGTGCCATGTTGTACTCACGAGTACCACGTTCGTCGGTGTTGCCTTCCAGAACAACGCGAGCGCCGTTTGCTTTCAGGTCTTTGGCGTGAACGTCCAGAGCGCGCATGGCTTCTGGCTTCAGGTCCGAACTGTCGTATTCGAAGTAGAAGGTGGTGATTGCGCGCAGAGCAGCTTCTTCGCTCAGGGAACCGTCAACAGCACCAGTGTTAGCACCGTAACCAGCGTTTGGATCTACTGCGCCTTCACCGGCATTGTCGCCGCCTTTGGACGAGCAACCTACAGCTACAGCCATGGCCAGAGCCAGCGCAGCAAATTTACCAAACTTCAGCATTTCCATCGTGAAACTCCTAATGAACCCCAATGTGTTATGTAATACGTGTTGCGCCGCGTCAGTTCAGGTAAGGGGACCAGGAAGGTTCTCTGACTTCGCCTTGTGCGGTAGGAAGTGGGAGCCTTACGCGTCCATTGATGGACACGAGCATCAAGACTCCCCGGCCCTGCTGGCGGGTGGCGTAGATTACCATGGTGCCGTTGGGCGCAACAGTAGGCGACTCGTCCAGAGTGCTATCAGTGAGTATCTTTACACTACCGCGCTGCAAATCCTGGGCAGCCACCTTGAAATTGGTGAAGCCTTGCTGACGATGGATCATCACCAGGGTCTTTTCATCGGCCGACAGTTTCGGGTTGGCGTTGTAGTTACCGACGAAAGTCACACGTTCGGCACCGCCGCCACTGGCACTGGTCTTGTAGATCTGTGGCTTGCCACCGCGATCGGAGGTGAAGTAGATGGTCGAACCATCCTTGCCCCAGAACGGTTCGGTGTTGATGCCCGGACCTGCCGTGACACGAGTGATCTGGCGCGAGCCCAGATTCATCACATAGATGTCCGGGTTGCCGTCCTTGGACAGCACGAACGCCAGGCGAGAACCGTCTGGCGACCAGGCTGGCGCGCCGTTCAGGCCTTCGAAGTTGGTGATCTGCTCACGACGACCGGTGTCGATGTTCTGCATGAAGATACGCGGACGCTTCTGCTCGAACGAGACATAAGCGATGCGCTTGCCATCGGGCGCGAAACGCGGCGACAGGATCGGTTCACGCGATTGCAGCAGGGTCACCGCGCGAGCACCGTCATAGTCCGAACGTTGCAGGGTGTAGCGGGTGTTCTTCTCGGAGAAACGCTCGGCCGTGACGTACAACAGACGCGTGGAGAACGCGCCCTTGATGCCGGTGAGCTTTTCAAACGACTGGTCCGAGATGTAGTGCGCCATGTCGCGTAGCTGATCGACACCGCCCGACACGCTACCGGTCAGCACTTGCTGCTCGGTATTGACGTTGAACAGGGCGTACTGCACCTGCAGGCGACCGCCCGCCGGAACAATGCTGCCGACCATGATGTACTGGGCGCCCAAGGCCTTCCAGTCGCGGTAGATGACTTCGCTGGCCTGGGTTGGCTGGCTGATCATGTTCTGCTTTGGAATCGGCGAGTAGTAACCCGAGTTGCGCAGGTCGTTACCGATGATTTCCGCCATGTCATCCGGCAGGACGCTACCGCCCTGCCAGCCAAACGGCACGACTGCAATCGGGGTTGCCCGGTCACTACCGCTGGTGACCAGAATGTTTTTTTCATCCGCCGCCGCTATCCCTGCCATGCAGCAAATAACGACAAGCATTCCTCGAAGAAGGTTTCTCACAAGGCTAGATCCTCAGGTGTGAATGTCATCTTGAATGAACGATAGGGAGCGAAGTCGCTTGGCTTCATTCCCTGCATTTCCGTCAAACGACCAATGTTTTTGACCGCCGCCACAGCCGAGCTGTCGAACGGACCATCGCCACTGGACTTGGCCACGCTGACCGAAGTCACCGTGCCATCTGGCAACATGCCAATTTGCAGCACGACCGTCATGTTCTTGCGTGCCGAAGGAGGACGAGCCCAGCCTTCCGCTGCCCGAGCACGAATCAGATCGTCGAAACTGCCCGCGACTTCATCGCCCTGCTCATCGGCCAAGGCCTGCTGGCGCTGCGGCGTGTCGGAAAGCAAATCAGCCAAGGCCTGGGCCTTTTTCTCTTCGGCGGATTTACGTGCCGCTTCCTGCGATTTCTTCTTCGCAGCATCGGCAGCAGCTTTCTTCTTCGCATCTTCGGCGACTTTCTTCTTCGCCTCTTCAGCTTCAGCTTTCTTCTTGGCGTCTTCCGCGGCTTTTTTCTTCGCGTCTTCGACTATCTTTTTCTTCGCTGCTTCAGCGGCCGCTTTCTTGGCCTCTTCTTCAGCGGCTTTCTTGGCTTCTTCTTCGGACTTCTTCTTGGCTATATCAGCCAATTGTTTCTCTTCTGCCTTTTTGGCTTCGGCGGCCTTCTTCGCGTCATCGGCTTTTTTGGCTTCATCAGCCTTCTTCGCTTCTTCGGCTTTCTTCGACTCGTCGGCCTGCTTGGCTTCCTCGGCCTTTTGAGCCGCCTCTTCCTTCTTTTGTTCCGCAGCCTTCACCGCTTCCTGCTCGACCTTCTTCTGCTCCATCTGTTCGACTTCGGTCTGGCGCGCAGCGGATTTCTTCGCTTCACCCGCAATCTTCTGATTGGTCTGGGTGGTCGCCTGACTTTTCGATTTCAACTGGTACAGGGTCGCCTGGACGATCGGCTTGGCCGGCGGCAATTCCGGGGTAAAGGCAAAACTGACGAACAGCATGCCAAACACCAGAATGTGCAGGGCAATCGCCCAGACACTAGGCCAGAAGTAGCTTTCCGAGGCTGTTGGCTCTCGCTGTTGCTGCATCAGGGCGCCTCGGTAATCAGGCCAACGTTACCGACCCCGGCTTTCTGCAACCCACCCATGGCGCCCATGACGGAACCATAGTCGACGGTCTTGTCGCCGCGAATGAATACCTGGGTGCGCTTGCCGCCTTCGGTGCCGGCGCGAATGATCTTGGTCACCGCGTCGGTCATCTGCGGCAGGGTCATTGCCCGGTCCTGTTGCTTGTCGGTGTCGACTTCGCTGCCAAGGTTCCAGTAATAGGTCTTGTCAGCCTTGATCGAAATGGTCAGGACCTGGGTGTTGTTGTCCTGCGGCAAGGCTTCGCTGGAAACCTTGGGCAGATCAACCTTCACGCCCTGATTGAGCATCGGCGCGGTCACCATGAAGATGACCAGCAGTACCAGCATCACGTCGATGTAAGGCACCACGTTCATCTCGGCAACCGGCTTGCGCTTTTTGCGAGCTCGAGCGATTAAAGCCATTGGGAAATACCTGCTTATTCTTCGCTGGTGTGCACTTTACGGTGCAGGATCGCCTGGAACTCATCGGCGAAGGTGTAGTAACGGCTGGTCAGGGTTTCGCTGCGCGCCGCAAAACGGTTGTACGCGATAACGGCCGGGATGGCGGCGAACAGACCGATCGCCGTGGCGATCAATGCCTCGGCGATGCCTGGAGCCACGGTGGCCAGGGTCGCTTGCTGGGCAGTGGCCAGGCCGCGGAACGAGTTCATGATGCCCCAGACCGTACCGAACAGACCGATGTACGGGCTCACGGAACCGACGGTGGCCAGGAACGGCAGGCTCTGCTCGAGCTTTTCTTCCTCGCGGGAAATGGCCACGCGCATGGCACGGGCCACACCTTCCATGACCGCTTCCGGGTCAACGCCCGGCTGCTGGCGCAGGCGGGAGAACTCCTTGAAGCCGGCACGGAAGATTTGTTCCACGCCCGAATCAGGGTCCGGATTGCTGCCGGCCTGACGGTACAGCTTGGACAGGTCGATACCGGACCAGAAGCGCTCCTCGAAGCTCTCCAGGGCACGTCGACCGGCACGCAGCAAGTTGCTGCGCTGAAAGATCATGATCCATGAGGTCACCGATGCGGCTACCAGGATCAGCATTACCAGTTGCACAACGATACTGGCATTGCTGACCAGGCTCCACATGGAGGAATGGTCGACGACGTTAGCTTCCACGCTTTATCTCCTGCTCTGAGTGTGTACCCGCGCCGCTCTCGCCGGCAAAAGCCGCGCGTAGAGCTTCGGGAATGGCCCGGGGTTTCAAACTATGGGTGCGCACACAGGCCACCAAAAACTGCCCTTCGCAGAGCAGTGCATTATCCGCGGCACGCCTGACCTGCTGTTTAAAGCGCAGGCTGACGCGGTTCAATTCAATTACTTGCGCACTTACCAGAAGCTCGTCGTCCAGTCGCGCCGGCGCGTGGTAGCGCGCTTCGCTGGAATGCACGACAAACAACAGGTCCTCACCTGCCAGCTGCGACTGGGCAAAGCCCAGCTCACGAAGCCGCTCGGTTCGAGCCCGTTCCATAAACTTGAGGTAATTAACGTAATACACGATGCCGCCGGCATCGGTGTCCTCGTAATAAACGCGACAACGATGTGCGAATGGCTCTAGCCCGTTTTGCGCGCGCATACTCTAGTGCTTACTCCTCAGGTTGCCAATCCGCCAGGCAACTGTTTTTCATACTTCTGCGCCTTTCCTGGCAAAGAAGGGTCTCGCAGCCACTTGGGACAGCGCAAAACCCGAAAAAATCGGCGCAGACCGTTTATTAATCGTCCACTGCATCCAGAAACTCGTCTGCCACGGGCATCTCACCCATGCGCGACGGAATGTTCAATCCAAAATGCAGATACGCGTGCCGCGTGACCACCCGGCCACGGGGCGTGCGCATGATATAGCCTTGCTGAATCAGGTACGGCTCGAGCACATCCTCGATGGTGTGCCGCTCTTCACTGATCGCCGCCGCGAGGCTGTCCACCCCCACCGGTCCGCCATCGAACTTCTCGATCATGGTCAGCAACAAGCGCCGGTCCTGATGATCGAAGCCACGCTCGTCGACGTCCAGCAGGTTCAACGCCAGGTCGGCAATCGGCTTGGTGATATGCCCCTTGGCCCGAACTTCGGCAAAATCGCGCACCCGACGCAACAAGCGGTTGGCAATACGCGGCGTGCCACGTGCTCGCCGGGCAATTTCGAAAGAACCTTCCGGGTCCAGCGGCAGCCCGAGAATGCCGGCCGAACGGCTGACGATGGTCGCCAGGTCCGCCGTGCTATAGAACTCCAGACGCTGGACGATACCGAAACGGTCACGCAACGGATTGGTCAGCATCCCCGCGCGCGTGGTCGCCCCCACCAGGGTGAACGGCGGCAGGTCGAGCTTGATGGAACGGGCAGCCGGCCCCTCACCGATCATGATGTCGAGCTGGAAGTCCTCCATGGCCGGGTACAGCACTTCCTCGACAATGGGCGACAGGCGATGGATTTCATCGATGAACAGCACATCGTGAGGCTCCAGGTTGGTCAACAGCGCCGCCAGGTCGCCCGGCCGCTCTAGCACCGGCCCGGAGGTGCTCTTGATCGACACCCCCATTTCCTGGGCGATGATGTTGGCCAGCGTGGTTTTACCCAGCCCGGGCGGTCCGAAGATCAGCGTATGGTCCAGGGATTCATTACGCCCGCGGGCAGCCTGGATAAACAGCTCCATTTGCTCGCGAACGGTTGGCTGGCCGATGTACTCGGCCAGGCTGACCGGACGAATCGCCCGGTCCTGGACTTCTTCGCGCTCACGCGGGCCACCGGTGGCGGCAATCAGACGATCAGCTTCAATCACTTAGATCATTCCCTTCAGGGCACGACGAATCAGGTCTTCGCTGCTCAAGCCTTTCTCCTTGATCCCCGCGATCGCCTTGCTGGCCTCCTGCGGCTTGTAACCCAGGGAAATCAGCGCGCTGACCGCATCGTTTTCAGCACTGTGCAGCGGCGCCGGTGCATCCGGCTGGTTCGGCACCAGCGCGAACATGCTCGGCACGGTCTCCCAGGCCTTGAAGCGATCCTTGAGTTCCACCAGTAATCGCTCGGCGGTCTTTTTCCCGACACCCGGCACCTTGGTCAGCGCCGAGGTATCCTGCGCCTGGACGCAGCGCACCAACTCATCGACCTCAAGGCTCGACATCAAGGCCAGCGCCAGCTTCGGGCCCACGCCATTGAGGCGGATCAACTCACGGAAGAAGTCACGTTCGCGCTTGCCGATAAAACCATAGAGCAACTGGGCATCCTCGCGCACCACCAAATGGGTGTGCAAGGTGATCGGCTCACCGACCGACGGCAATCGGTACAGGGTGGTCATCGGCACTTCCAGCTCATAGCCCAGGCCGTTTACATCCAGAATCAGGTGCGGCGGCTGCTTCTCAGCCAAGGTGCCGCGTAAACGTCCAATCACGTTTCAAATCCTTAAGCGTTGGCCAGATCTGGCTTTCGGGTACCAAAGTGAGCGTGATCGCCGACGGGACAGGCGCAAAACGCTCAACGAAAAAAACACGTGCGCCGATGCTATCAGATCACAGACGAAGACGACCGCCGCGACTGCGAGCAGTGCCCAAGCCATGAGGTAACAGGCTGGACCGGGTGTGGGCATGGCAAATGGCGATGGCCAGGGCATCCGAGGCGTCGATTTGCGGCTTGCTGGTGAGCTTGAGCATGTGCATGACCATCATCTGCACCTGCTCTTTATTCGCCCCGCCGGTCCCGGTCACCGCCTGCTTGACCTGGGTCGCGGTGTATTCGGCGATTTCCAGGCTTTCTTCCGCCCCGGCGACAATGGCAGCGCCACGCGCCTGCCCCAACTTCAGGGCCGAATCGGCGTTACGCGCCATGAAAACCTTTTCGATGCCCATGGTCACTGGACCATAAGTCTGGATGACTTCGCGCACGCCGCGATAAACAATTTGCAACCGCTCATGTAACTCGCCGCTGCCGGTACGAATACATCCCGAAGCCACATACACGCAGCCACGACCAGTATCGCGCACCACGCCATAACCGGTGATGCGTGAACCGGGGTCGATACCAAGAATTAAAGTCATAACGCCTGCGGGTTATAGGAAAAGTACGTCTCGAGTCCACAGTACTGTAGCAAGACACCAGCCTCCCCTGTAGGAGCGAGCGTGCTCGCGATGGTCGTTAACGATAACGCTGATCACTTGAATCAGCGCGCCGCTCCCAGGCTCATCGCGAGCACACTCGCTTCTACAAAGGGCGCATCAACCGAGCTGTTGGGCCACCGACTCGGGGATGTCCGCGTTGGAATAGACGTTCTGCACGTCATCCAGGTCTTCAAGCATGTCGATCAGCTTAAGGACTTTCTCGGCGCCTTCCAGGTCCAGTTCGGCACTGGTGGTCGGCAACATCACGATCTCGGCATCATCGGCCTTGAAACCCGCTGCTTCCAGCGCGTTACGCACAGCATAGAAACCGGCGAACGAGGTGAACACATCAATCGAGCCGTCTTCGTTGGTCACAACGTCATCGGCGTCGGCGTCCATCGCCGCCTCCATGAGCGCGTCCTCATCGATGCCCGGGGCGAAGGAAATCTGCCCCTTGCGCTCGAACAGGTACGCCACCGAGCCGTCCGTCCCCAGATTGCCGCCACACTTGCTGAACGCGTGGCGTACTGCTGCAGCGGTACGATTGCGGTTGTCGGTCATGCACTCGACCATCACAGCCACGCCACCCGGGCCGTAACCCTCGTAGCTCAGCTCGACCATGTCATCGGTGTCGGCAGCGCCGGCACCACGGGCAACGGCACGATCGATGATGTCGCGGCTCATGTTCGCGCCAAGGGCCTTGTCCAGCGCCAGCCGCAAGCGCGGGTTGGAGCCCGGATCACCGCCACCCTGACGGGCCGCGACAGTCAGCTCACGAATCCACTTGGTGAAAATCTTGCCCTTCTTGGCATCCTGACGTTCTTTGCGGTGCTTGATGTTCGCCCACTTGGAATGACCTGCCATAACTCGCTCCGAATTCTCTTAAAAAACAATGCCCGCACGCCCTGGAAGGCGAGCGGGCAACGTAATCTGCTCTGACACCCCGTGGTGCATCCAGCGATGCGCCACGGCGATCAAGCCTTACTCAGCCTTCGGCTGTTCGCGCAAACGGATGTGCAGTTCGCGCAACGCCTTGGCATCCACCAGACCCGGTGCCTGAGTCATGACACAAGCCGCGCTCTGGGTTTTCGGGAAGGCGATCACTTCACGGATCGACTGGGCGCCGGTCATCAGCATCACCAGACGGTCCAGGCCGAATGCCAGGCCACCGTGCGGTGGCGCACCGTATTTCAGGGCGTCGAGCAGGAAGCCGAACTTCTCTTCCTGTTCCGCTTCGCTGATACCCAGCAGGCGGAATACCGATTGCTGCATTTCCTTGCGGTGGATACGGATCGAACCGCCACCCAGCTCAGTACCGTTCAGCACCATGTCGTAGGCACGGGACAGCGCGGTTGCCGGATTGGCCTCGAGCTCTTCTGGCGTGCACTTCGGCGCGGTGAACGGGTGGTGCAAGGCGGTGAAGCTGCCGTCGTCGTTCTCTTCGAACATCGGGAAATCGACCACCCACATCGGTGCCCACTCGCACGTCAGCAGGCTCAGGTCGTGACCGACCTTGATCCGCAGCGCACCGAGGGCTTCGCTGACGATCTTGGCCTTGTCGGCACCGAAGAACACGATGTCGCCATCAACCGCGCCAACACGATCCAGGATCACATTGAGGTTGGCTTCAGGGATGTTCTTGACGATTGGCGACTGCAGGCCTTCAACGCCCTTGGCACGCTCGTTGACCTTGATGTACGCCAGGCCCTTGGCACCGTAGATACCGACGAACTTGGTGTAGTCGTCGATCTTGCTGCGCGGCATGCTCGCCCCGCCCGGAACGCGCAAAGCAGCGATACGGCTTTTCGGGTCGTTGGCCGGGCCGCTGAACACCTTGAAGTCGACTTCTTTCAGTTGGTCGGCAACGTCAACCAGTTCTAGCGGGTTACGCAGGTCCGGCTTGTCGGAACCGTAACGACGCATGGCCTCTTCCCAGGTCATGTGCGGGAATTCGCCGAATTCCAGACCCAGCACTTCCTTGAACAGGTTGCGGATCATGCCTTCGGTCAGGCCCATGATGTCTTTTTCATCAAGGAAGCTGGTTTCGATGTCGATCTGGGTGAATTCCGGCTGGCGGTCGGCACGCAGGTCTTCGTCGCGGAAGCACTTGGCGATCTGGTAGTAACGATCGAAGCCGGCAACCATCAGCAGTTGCTTGAACAGCTGCGGCGATTGCGGCAAGGCGAAGAAGGAGCCCGCGTGAGTACGGCTCGGCACCAGGTAGTCACGTGCGCCTTCAGGCGTCGCACGGGTCAGGATCGGCGTTTCGACATCGAGGAAGCCGTTCTCGTCCAGGTAGCGGCGGATGCTGGTGGTCATGCGCGAACGCAGGCGCAGCTTCTCGGCCATTTCCGGACGACGCAGGTCGATGAAGCGATAACGCAGGCGGGTTTCCTCGCCAACGTCGGAGAACTCGTTGAGCGGGAACGGCGGAGTTTCCGCTTCGTTCAATACTTCCAGCTCATAACCCAACACTTCGATCATGCCCGAAGCCATGTTGGTGTTGCCGGCACCCGCCGGACGCAGACGCACCTTGCCGGTGATCTTGACGACGTATTCACTGCGCACGCGGTCAGCGGCGGCGAAGGTTTCGGCGCGATCCGGATCGAACACCACCTGGGCCAGACCTTCACGATCACGGATATCGAGGAAAATCACCCCGCCGTGGTCACGACGACGATGGACCCATCCGCAAAGGGTAATTTCCTGACCTTCCAGGCTTTCGTTCAGTTGGCCGCAATAATGGCTGCGCATCATGGTAGTGGTTTCACTTCTCGTAATTCGAAATTCGATGGGAGGTCTTGCCGACCGCTGCATTTGAATGAAGCGTCAGATAATGCAAGAGCCCGGTGTGTCGTTCAACTCAGTCAGCTTTGTCGCCGCCAGCCAGATTTTTCTTCGAACCGGTCTTGAAGTCGGTTTCGTACCAGCCGGTACCGCTCAGGCGGAAGCCTGGCATCGACAGCATTTTTTTCAGTTCGGGTGCCTGGCAGGCAGGGCAGTCGACCAACGGTGCTGCGCTGATCTTCTGAATGGCTTCCAACTGATGACCACAGGAAGCACATTGATAGTCGTACATCGGCATGGGGTTGTCTCGGCAATCAGATAATTCCCGCGTAAACATTCGGTTTCGCGGCAAAGAGCGGGATTATATCCATTAAATCGAGCCTGTGCAGCCGTAACGCTGTACGGGCACGCGCTCAGTCGGGTCTACCACCGGCAGGCGCCTGAGCACGGAGCCGTCCAGACCGGCAATCCACCGATCACCGCGGGTGATGGCCGTCCTCACTCAAGCTGTGCACAACACACACCACCCGGACCAACCCACTGAAATTCTTCACACCGCCATGACGTAGGTGCACCTCCCGATCGACATAAGAAAGCAGTGCGCTTACCGAACAATCATTGAGCCTTGCCATATTGGCCAGAATATCCCAGTAGACCTGCTCCAATCTCAAGCACGTCGCGAATCCGTTCAACCGAACCGATCGCGACAACGGGCGCACCAACCCCATATCAAACTCCCGAACAAAGGGATCAATCCTTATATCTGGAAACCTGACAACCTCACTTGCACCCCGCCCCGATACTCGAGCCATACCCTCGACACTCCCTTGCCTTAGCTCCATAACAGAAACAACAATCCGTTCCCTTATATAAGCGCAAGCCGACCGGTATTTCTAGATGCTTTTATAACCACACATGTAGGACAAACCAACTAAAGAAAGGGGAATACAGATACGGCCCTGAGTTCATCTATAAAACAGAACAGGCACGCAGGGAGATTCAATATCCACGCACGTAAAAGCGTTGCAAGCGATCAGGATCGCCCCCCCTCCCCAGAGAGCGGAAAACACTGATGGCGCCGCAGGACGCCATCAGCCAACGAACGACTACTGATTATCCAACAGCGACCGTAGCATCCACGCGGTCTTTTCATGAACATGCATGCGCTGCGTCAGCAGGTCCGCCGTGGGCTCGTCACTGACTTTATCCAGCAGGGGAAACAGACTTCGCGCGGTGCGAGTGACCGCTTCCTGCCCCTGGACAAGTTGCTTGATCATGTCCTCGGCACTTGGCACGCCCTCTTCTTCCTTGATGGAAGAAAGACGCGCATAGATCGAATATGCGCCCGGTGCCGGAAAACCCAGTGCACGAATACGCTCGGCAATCAGATCCACCGCCAGTGCCAACTCGTTATATTGCTCTTCAAACATTAAATGAAGGGTGCGAAACATCGGCCCCGTCACATTCCAGTGAAAATTATGGGTTTTCAGATAAAGTACATACGTGTCCGATAACAGTCGCGAAAGCCCGTCAACGATGGACTTGCGATCTGCCTCGCTGATACCGATATCAATGGCCATGCCTTTCCCCTTGATGGTGATGAATCCATTCCACAGGTGCGCTACCACTGTAGCAAGAGCCCCCGCAGCTCGCAGACTCGCTTCACGCCCCCTCCCGCGACAGATTGCCACCCCTATTCCGGATTGGCTGACGGCACTCCGCTCAAGCCCCCCAAAAACCGGGAAAACCCTCTAGAACAAGCGTTCAGGCGGCACTGGGTACAGCTCCCGCGCAGATTGCTCCGCGCCCTTCGTCACACGCCGCCCGCGCTGATTTGAGAAGGTACGGTCTTTGCTGTTAAATAGGCGATGTGTCACTGCCGCTCTTTTCTGGCGTGCCGTGCATAGGCTGATAGCGGGCGCGTGTCCAACGCCTCCCATTGTTCAGAAGCGAACCGCGCTCAATCAGCTCTTCCTTGCGATCCGTCTTAACGTGAGTCAATCAAAATGTTGAAAATCGTCCACCTGCTAACGGGCGCAGCAGCCTTGCTGTTGTCCTTTATCCCTAGCCTGCGAACCGAAGCCATACCCTACCTGCAACAACCTGACGCGCTGTACCTGGCGTTCTTCGGCCTGCTCAACCTGACCCTCGCGCCGGTGATTCCGTACTGGAGCAAAGGCGTTCGTCAGCAACTGCAAAATCTGGTCAGCGCCTTGCTGGTGCTCACTGTCGTCCTGCAAACCCTGACACTTCTGGCACCCATGCCGGAAATTGGCGGTCATCCCGCCGTCCTGTTCAGCCTTATCGTCGCCCTGGTTGCGGTAGTACTGCATCTGGCCGTCAGCTTCTACAAGTCCTCGCCAGCAGTCGCCACTCATCAAAACTATGACATGACCAACCGCGATACCGGGACCGTCAAGTGGTTCAATACCTCCAAGGGCTTCGGCTTCATCTCTCGCGACTCGGGAGATGATATTTTCGTGCACTTCCGCGCCATTCGCGGCGAAGGTCACCGTGTCCTGGTCGAAGGCCAGCGCGTGGAGTTCTCGGTCATGAACCGGGATAAAGGCCTGCAAGCCGAGGATGTGATCGCAGCGTTACCGCGCCGCTGATTCCAGCCACGCGACCACGCTAAAAAAAACCGCGAGCAGCCAGGCTGCTCGCGGTTTTTTTATTGCCCGCCGACAGGCGGCACACAGCAATACTCAGTAGTGCGGCGGCGGAGCTTCCTCCTCAAAGGACTCAAACTGCCCCGCCATTTCCTCCTGCCGCTTGAGCAACGCGGTCATCTGCAACTGCAAGCGCTCCACGACCCGTTGCTGTGCCACCAGCACGTCGTTCATCGCCTCAATGGTGTCGTCCTGGAAAGCCAGACGACTTTCAAGATCCATAACGCGCTCTTCCAGGCTCATGACTCAACCCTCCAGAAACGTGAAATCATCGGTCAACACCAAACGCAACCGCTCTCGAATCACCGCCACCTGCTCGGCCGTGTAAGGCTTGGCCGGGTGCTTGCCCCAGACTGGCGCTGGCCAGGCCGCATCCTCGCGTTTACGTACAATGACATGCATGTGCAACTGACTGACCACATTGCCCAAGGTCGCGACATTCAACTTGTCGGCATCGAACGAGTCCTTGAGCAACTCGGCAAGTCCTGTAGTTTCTCGCCACAACTGCGCCTGGTCTTGACTGTCCAGTTGAAACAGCTCGCTGATATCCGCCCGTCGCGGCACCAGGATGAACCAGGGGTAATTCGAATCGTTGGACAACAACAACCGACAGAGAGGGAAGTCCCCGATCGGCAGGGTGTCTTGTTCAAGTCGTGGATCTAAAGCGAACACCGCACACACTCCCGCATATTCAATGAGTTTTGCCAAACGCCCGGCCTTCGAGACTGCGGCGCATGCCATACCAGACCAGCATACCCGCGAACCGGGCGCGGTTCACGACCAATGTCACCCCCTCGACCAAGGTCACTTCACGAGGGAACCAGCCGCGCACAACTACGCCCCACCACGGAACAATTTCACCTTCCCACGCACCAATCCGGTACGGACGTACAGGCTCCAGGTCGACCACTCTCCCCGTCCATCGCGGGCAAACGCCCGAGCCCAAGCCCTCTGGCTCGCTGACCTGATTAAAATTTACAGAGTTTTTGCGGCACGAATCTGAAATGCGTCTACGCTGAGTCCCTCAAGCATCCGCCGTTTACTCACTTGAAAGGGTGAACCGGTAACATTTTGTGCTGAATACTTTGCCCAATCTTGGTGCAACACCAGAACTGCCTGGGAGTCAAGCATCAACAACTGGGCCTTAAAAGCCCTGTATTCACGAGGGTTTGCTCACTAGGACAATGGTTTCTGAAAAAACAGGGAACGAAAAGCCGATTTGTGCACGTTTGTTGCATTCATTCCCACATCGTCTATAAGGCGTCCACCGGAAGTGGAAACCTTTAGGCCATAAAAAAATAGCGGCAAGGTAGCCCAAGGAGATTCAAGTGCGGGACAAGGACTCTTTTTTCTGACACCCAAGCCTTGCCAAACAACGCTGAAGTTGTCGGTCCGAATGCACAGAATTTGCAGAATTACGACCTCGAGCGAGCATTTTGCGACAGGCCCGTACAGATGCAGAAAGGATGAAAGCGCAAGTATCGCCAACATTGTCGGCGTGATATAAGTTTGCGCCGACACAAAAAGAAAGAGCCGCCCAGATAATAAATCAGGTGGGACGGCAGAACTCTTCAAAAAAACCAAAGGAGCAAATCACGATGCGCGTGATGAAGTGGAGCATGATCGCACTGGCTGTTTCAGCAGGCACCTCGCAGTTCGCAATCGCGTCCTCTCAGGACGAAGCCAAAGGCTTTATTGAAGACCAAAGTCTGAATGCCAAGACTCGTATCGAGTACATGAACCGCGACTTCAGGAACGGTGCTGGCAACATTGCCAAGTCCGGTGGCGGCTACAAAAGCGGCTATCGTCAGGACACCGGTATCAGCGAACTGGTTACCTACGAATCCGGTTTCACTCAAGGCCTCATCGGCGTAGGCGTGGACGCAATGGTCATGGGTACCGCCAAGCTGGATGGCGGTGAAGGTCGCTCCGGCAACGGCATGTTCGCCCGCAACGGCGCTGGCGAACCTGAAGACGCACAAGGCAAATCCGGTGCCGCAGTCAAGTTCCGCCTCTCCGACACCACCCTGAAGTACGGCCGCCAGTTCGTTGCCAGCCCGGTATTCGCGACCGACGACAGCCGCTTGCTGCCAGAAGTTGCTGAGGGTACCTACCTCACCAGCAAAGAGATCAAAGGCCTGGAAGTCAGTGCAGGTCGTTTCACCGCTCTCAGCTCGCAAACCGGCATGGGCAAGGACAGCATCAACGGTGCAGGCAACCCTGGCCTGACCAGCGCCAACATCGCTGGCGCCACCTACCAGTTCACCGACAACTTCGTGGCAGGCATCGCGGCATCCGACGTTGAAGACTACTTCAAGAAGCAGTACATCAACGCCAACTACACCCTGCCGATCAACGAAGATCAATCGCTGAACTTCGACTTGAACGCGTACAAGACCAAGGACCAGGGCCAGGCGCTGTACGGCGCGCAGGACAACAAACTGTGGAGCTTGGCAGCTGCCTACAGCCTCGGCGCACACAAGTTCACCCTGGGTTACCAGCAGTCGTCCGGCGACACCAACTACCTGTACGGCGTTGACGGTAATGGCACGATCTTCGTCGCCAACTCCATCCAGATCTCCGACTTTATCGGTCGTGAAGAGAAATCCTGGCAGGGTCGCTACGACCTGAACATGGCCACCTACGGCGTACCAGGCCTGAGCTTCATGAGCCGTTATGTTTACGGTGACAACATCGAGACCGATTCCGGTACCGAAGGTAAGGAGCACGAGTTCAACTTCGAAACCAAGTACGTGTTCCAGGAAGGTCCGGCCAAGGATCTGTCGCTGCGTCTGCGTAGCGCCATCTACCGCGCCAACACCGCTTACAACGAAGAGTACACGGCTGACAACAACGACGTACGTATCATCGTTGAATACCCTCTGAGCATCTTGTAATCAGCGGCTTTCAATAGCGTCTAGAGCCTGGCTCAACTAAAAAGCCCCTCACCCGAATAAGGTGAGGGGCTTTTTTGTTACTGTTTGATGACAGTTGCAAACAAAGGAAGTGCCGCGGAACATTTAGTAGCAAGCTAATAATAAGTTAGCGCACTATTAAGCTTCCCGCTTTGTAAAAACACTCAAGGGGCCAATTGGCCCCTTGAGTCAAACACTGATACTCGTTCTACAACGCCGAGCACCCAGCCGATGTATTAGGCGGTTTCCTGAACCATGCGAATCACACGCTGTGGAAACGGAATATCTATACCCGCCCCTTTCAGGCGATCGCGGGAGTGCTCGTTGAAGTGGAACAGCACATCCCAATAGTCCGCCGTCTTCACCCAGACGCGCAGCGAAAGCGTAATCGAGCTATCGCCCAGGGTAGAAACCACCGCCACTGGCTCAGGGTCGGCCAGTACACGCGCATCATTGGCCAGTTCCAGCAGCACCGCACGGGCCTTCTGCAAATCGGCGTTGTAGTCCACGCCAACGTCGAACACTACTTTGCGGGTAGGCTGACGGTTGGTGTTGGTGATGATGCCATTGGACAGCACGCCGTTCGGCACGATGACGGTCTTGTTATCGCCGGTGCGAATAATCGTGTGGAAGATCTGGATGCTGTCGACGGTACCCGCCGTGCCCTGGGCTTCAATCCAGTCACCAATGCGGAACGGACGGAACAACAGAATCAGCACGCCGCCCGCGAAATTCGCCAGGCTGCCCTGCAAGGCCAGGCCGATGGCCAGACCCGCGGCACCGATGGCGGCCACGAACGAGGTGGTTTCAACGCCGATCATCGACGCGACACTCACCACCAACAGCACCTTGAGCACGATGTTGGCCAGGCTGCTGATGAACCCTTGCAGGGCCAGATCGGCATTGCGCAGCGCCAACAGCTTGCCAACCTTGTGGGTCAGCTTGTTGATCAGCCACCAGCCAATGGCCAGTGTCACGACCGCCAGCAGCACACGACTGCCGTATTCCATGATCATCGGGATCCAGGCCTGGGAAGCCTTCACCAGGTTGTCCACTTCAGCGTTCAAATCCATATTTTCTCTCCTGATTCCCGGCTACCCGGCACATAAAAACCAAGCAGCAGAAAGATCATGCCCCTCGAGGCTCGATCATTTCTGCCGTTGCTTGGGCCTCGGACGTCAATAACGCCGAGAGGTTCCCCCGAAGACTGATCAGTCGCGGAAGTTGTTGAACTGCAGCGGCATGCCGAATTCCTTGCCGCGCAAGGCCGCGATGGCCTCTTGCAGGTCGTCGCGCTTCTTGCCGGTGATGCGGACCTGCTCGCCCTGAATGGCGGCCTGGACCTTGAGCTTGGCATCCTTGACGTGAGCGACGATCTTCTTCGCCAGCTCCTTGTCGATGCCTTCCTTGAGAACGGCTTCCTGCTTCATCAGCTTGCCGGAAGCGTAGGCCTCTTTGACCTCAAGGCATTGCACATCGATCTTGCGCTTGACCAGCGCCAGCTTGAGGATCTCGATCATCGCTTCCAGCTGGAAGCCGGCCTCGGCGGTCAGGTTGACGGTCAGGTCCTTTTCCTTGAACTCAAAGCTGCCCTTGCCTTTCAGGTCATAACGACGGTCGAGTTCCTTGACGGCGTTCTCGACCGCGTTGGTGAGTTCGTGTTTGTCCAGTTCGGATACCACGTCGAACGACGGCATGTAGTCTCTCCAGTAAAAAAGGGCGCGCGCAATAAAGATGGAGCACGCCTGGCTTGCGGTTAAAATCCGCGCTGATTATAACGGGTCTTTCCCCTTCTACGCTGCGAGCCTCACATGCGCCTGCCAATCCGAGCAAAAAACTGATGTCGACTACCTGGCACGTCCTCGGCGCCGGCAGCCTGGGCACCCTGTGGGCCACGCGCCTGGCAAGGGCCGGGCTCCCCGTGCAATTGATACTGCGCGATGCCGCGCGATTGCAGGCCTATCAGGCAGCAGGTGGATTGACCCTGGTCGAGCAAGGTGAAGCGCAGCACTATGCGATCCCCGCGACCACCATCGAGCGCGTCGGCCCGATCGATCGCTTGCTGGTCGCCTGCAAGGCCTACGATGCCGAAGGCGCCGTGGCGCAATTGGCGAGGCGCCTGACACCCGACGCCGAATTGATCCTGCTGCAGAACGGCCTGGGTAGCCAGGATGCCGTGGCCGCGCGCGTTCCTCATGCTCGCTGCATTTTTGCCTCGAGTACCGAAGGCGCCTTTCGCGATGGCGACTGGCGCGTGGTGTTCGCCGGCCACGGCTACACCTGGCTAGGCGACGCCCGTCAACCGATGGCACCGGTCTGGCTGGAGGACATGAGCGCGGCGGGCATCCCTCATGAGTGGAGCACGGACATCCTGACTCGACTCTGGCGCAAGCTGGCACTCAATTGCGCGATCAATCCGCTGACCGTCCTGCACGATTGCCGCAACGGCGGCTTGCAACAGCACCATTGCGAAGTCGCCACCCTGTGCGCCGAGCTGAGCGCGTTGCTGGAACATTGCGGCCAGCCCGCCGCTGCCCACGACCTGCAGCAGGAAGTCGAGCGGGTGATCCTGGCGACGGCAGCCAATTACTCATCCATGTACCAGGATGTGGCCAACCAGCGCCGGACCGAAATCAGCTACCTGCTGGGTTATGCCTGCGTTGTCGCCTCGCGGCATCAATTGGTATTACCGCACCTCAACCAACTCCAGCAACGCTTGATTGCGCACCTGCGCACCCGTGGATTGCCCAGCGACTGAGCAGCGGCTACGCTGGCCTCTTGTTCTTCTTTAGCGACGACCCCCATGCCTTTGCGCCAGCGCCTTGAAAACCTTCCGGTCGGCCAGAAACTGCTGGCCGCCCTGTTGGTGCTGTTGATCACCGTGTTACTGGTGGCCAACCTGACCTTTATCAGCGCCGCCTACTGGATTTCCCAGGAAAGCATGGCACCGCAAGCCCTGCAGACCATCGGCCGGCTGGTCTCCAACCCGGCGCTTGCCAGCCAGTCATTGAATTCGCCACAAGACGCTGAAAACCTGCTCAACGAGCTCAACAGCTACACCCCGTTACGGGCAGCGGCCCTTTACGACGGCAAAGGCCAGCGCCTGGCCCAGGTGCAGCATGGCGACACGCTTGAACTGCCCAGACACTTTCGGCACATCGAAACCTGGCAGGCCACGGAGTTTCGCAGCAATCAACTGATCACACTGCCACGCCCGGGCCAGGCCCCCGGCCATCTGCTGCTGGTCGCCAGCAGTGAGTTGCCGGTCGCGTTCTATACCGGCACCCTGACAGCCAGCCTGGGGATCCTGATTTTCAGCGTGCTGCTGTGGATGCTGATTGCCCAGCAGATCAAACGCCTGATTACCCAACCGATTCATCAGCTCGAAGTACTGTCCCGGCAGGTGACTCGCGAAGAAAACTACGCCCTGCGTGCCGCTCGCGGTAACCACGACGAAATCGGCAGCCTCGCTGAAGCCTTCAACACCATGCTCTCGCGCATCGAAGCCCGCGAGCAGCAACTCAAGCGCGCCCGCGACGACTCCCAGGCCGCCTACGACCAGGCCCAGTGTCTGGCTGAAGAAACCCGTCACACTAACCGCAAGCTGGAGCTGGAAGTCCAGGTGCGCAGCAAGATCGAGAAGAAGCTCACGGGCTTTCAGAACTACCTCAACAGCATCATCGACTCGATGCCGTCAGCCCTGATTGCCCTGGATGAACAGCTGTACGTGACCCAGTGGAACCAGGAAGCCAGCGCCCTGTCCGGCACACGCCTGGATGAGGCCTTGAACCAGCCGATTTTTCTCGCCTTTGAACCGCTCAAGCCGTTTCTGCCGCAACTTCGGGAGACCGTCGAACAGCACAGCGTGGTCAAGATCGAACGCGTGACCTGGACCCGTGACGAGGAAGCCAGACACTACGCGCTGACCTTTTACCCATTGATGGGCGGTGCCGGACGCGGCGTGGTGATCCGGATCGACGACATCACCCAGCGCCTGTCCCTGGAAGAAATGATGGTGCAGTCGGAGAAAATGCTCTCGGTGGGCGGCCTCGCGGCCGGCATGGCCCATGAGATCAACAACCCTCTGGGCGCTATCCTGCACAACGTGCAGAACATTCGCCGGCGCTTGTCCGCCGACCTGCCCAAGAACATCGAAACCGCCGAACAGTTGAGCCTGGAACTGGACAGCGTCAATCAGTACCTGCAAAGCCGCGAAGTGCCGCAATTGCTCGACGGCATCCAGCAGGCCGGCGCCCGGGCGGCGAAGATCGTCACCCATATGCTCAGTTTCAGCCGCCGCAGCAACCGGCAAATGGCGCCGTGCGACTTGCCGGCGCTGATCGACCAGGCCGTGGAGATCGCCAGCAATGACTTCGACCTGACCATTGGCTTCGACTTCAAGGGCCAGGCCATCGTTCGTCAGTTCGACCCGCAACTGGGCCCTGTCCCCGGCACCGCCAACGAGCTGGAACAAGTGCTGCTCAACCTGCTGAAAAATGCGGCCCAGGCGATCCACCAGCGCGAGGACGACCACGAACCCGGACGAATCATCCTGCGCACGCGGCTGAACCCGCCGTGGGCAGAAATCCAGGTCGAGGACAACGGTATCGGCATGAGCGAGAGCGTGCGCAAGCGCACCTTCGAACCGTTCTTCACCACCAAGGAAATCGGCCAGGGCACGGGCCTCGGGCTTTCGGTGTCGTACTTCATCATCACCAACAACCACAAGGGTCAGATGGAAGTGCAATCGACCCTGGGCCAGGGCACCTGCTTTACCTTGCGCCTGCCATTAGTCGCGAGCGCCCCGCTCGCCCCCCACGAACTCAGACAACTGGAGCGCTAAGCATGGGTTTTCGCCTGTCGAAGATTTACACCCGCACCGGCGACAAAGGTGAAACCGGGCTTGGCGATGGTCGCCGGGTCCCCAAGGACCATCCACGGGTCGAGGCCATCGGCGAAGTCGACACACTGAACAGCCAACTGGGGCTGCTGCTGGCCGGTCTGGCCGAAAGCCGTCGCGCCCATCCCGGCCTGCAAGAGATCTGCGACGTGCTGGAGCCTTGCCAGCACCGCTTGTTCGACCTGGGCGGCGAACTGGCGATGCCGGTGTATCAAGCGCTGAATGCGGCGGAAGTCGAACGCCTGGAAGTGGCCATCGATGCCTGGAACGAAGAGCTGGGGCCGTTGGAGAATTTCATTCTGCCCGGTGGCTCGGCGCTGATCGCTCAGGCCCATGTTTGCCGCAGCCTGGCCCGCAGTGCCGAGCGCCGCTGCCAGCACTTGAATGCTGTCGAGCCGTTGGCCGGCGTGGGACTGGCCTACATCAATCGCTTGTCGGATTTGTTGTTTGTAGCGGCACGGTTGATTGCCAAGCGCCAAGGCATTGCCGAGATTCTTTGGCAGGCAGCGGCAAAACCCAAGACTTGATGATCGTTCCCACGCTCTGCGTGGGAACGCCGCCACGGACGCTCCGCGTCCGCTTTGGATGTGACGCAGAGCGTCACGGGATGCATTCCCACGCGGGAGCGTGGGAACGATCAGACCGCGTATTCAAGCCTCAGGCCAGAACGCCCGGATCCCCGCCACGCCCTGTGCGCCTGTCTCCCAAGCCTTTTGCCGTTCGGCAGGGCCAACTCCCCCCAGCAGAAACACCGGCTTGCTGAACCCGGCAATCAGCTGTGAGGCCTGTTCCCATCCCAGCGGTACTGCATCGGGGTGAGTCTGGGTCGGCTGGACCGGCGACAAGGTGACGAAATCCACTCCCATCTGTTCGGCCAGGCTCAACTCCTCAGCGTTGTGGCAGGACGCCGCCAGCCAGCGCGACGCGGGCAGTGGACGCCCGGCGCTGGCGTACTTGCGCAACTGAGCCGCCGTGATGTGCCAACCCGCGGACGGGAAGTCGCCCAGCCACTCGAACGACCCCTTGAGCATCAGTTGCGCCTTGCCGGCACACAGCCCCACCGCATCCACCGCCAGATCGCGATACTTGGGATCGTAGCCGTTGGGCGCGCGCAGTTGGATCAGCTTGATCCCACCAGCAATGGCCTTTTGGATACCTCGCAGCATCATCGGGGTTTCCAGATCATCCGGGGTGATCAGGTACTCACTCGGCAAACGGGCCGCCGCGACGATCGGCTGGTTGGCAGCCGGAAACTCGTAGCTGCCCAGCTCACGCCCGGTCACCCAGGCCAATGGCTGGCCTTCAGCGCCGTGGGGCTCGCCAGTAAACGCCGAGACCTCCCAGACATCCAGCAACACCTGCTTGTCCGGGTAGTCATGGTGAACCGTGATCAGCGGTCGTGCTGCCGTGACCACAATCCCCAGCTCTTCGTGCAGTTCGCGGGCCAGCGCAACCTGCACGGCTTCGCCCTCCTCGACCTTGCCGCCGGGAAACTCCCACAATCCACCCTGGTGCTGGGCATCAGCACGCCGAGCGATCAGGATCTTGCCACCGGCATCACGGATGACCGCTGCCGCTACATGAACTCGTTTCACCGCCCTGCTTCCTCTAGACCGGCTTTCTGCCAGACCTTGAAGGCTGGCCATTGGTAAATCGTCTCGACATACGCCGCATCGACCGCTGGCAACTCGACCTGATAGGTGCGCAGGCGCACGGCAATCGGTGCGAAGAAGGCATCGGCCAGGCTCACCTCACCGAACAGGAACGGACCGCTTTCACTCGAGGCTGCGCGACATTCGGCCCACAGTGCCAGCATGCGCTCGATTTCCGTCTTCACTTCAGGCGGCATCGGCGACAGCGGTGCGTCGCGACTCAGGTCGAACGGCATGTTGCCGCGCATGGCAAAGAAACCGCTGTGCATTTGCGCACAGGCTGAACGCGCCTGGGCACGGGCGGCGATGTCCTTGGGCCAGAGACTGGCACTCGGGAAACGTTCGACCAGGTATTCGGCGATGGCCAGCGAGTCGGCGATGGTGCCGTGCTCGGTTTTCAGCAAGGGAACCTTGGCGGTTGGCGAATGCTTGAGCAGTTGCTCGCGGGTATCGGGCTGGTTGAGCTTGATCAGCTCTTCGGTGTAGCTGGCGCCGGCCAGGTCCAGGGCCAGTGCAGCGCGCAGGGACCAGGATGAGTGCAATTTGTCGCCGATGATCAGGTGATAACTCATGTTCGGGACCTTTTGAAGTAGGAAACATGCCAGTCTAGTTAGCGACTGACAAACCGCCATCGCGAGCAGGCGGCGCTCCGTCTGCTCGCGATTGGGGCGACACGATCCAAGCGTGATTACGTCCGGTATTCGGCGTTGATTTTCACGTATTCGTGGGACAGGTCGGTGGTCCAGATGGTTTCGCTGCAATCACCGCGACCCAGTTCGATACGAATGGTGATTTCTTCACGCTGCATCACGGCCGAGCCTTGGGCCTCCGTGTAGGTCGCCGCACGGGCACCTCGGCTGGCAATACACACTTCACCCAGGAACACGTCGATCTTGCTCACGTCCAGGTTCGGCACACCGGCACGACCCACAGCCGCCAGGATGCGGCCCCAGTTCGGATCGGAGGCAAACAGCGCGGTCTTGATCAACGGCGAGTGTGCCACGGTGTAGCCGACATCCAGGCATTCCTGGTGATTACCGCCGCCGTTGACTTCGACGGTGACGAACTTGGTGGCACCTTCGCCGTCACGCACGATGGCCTGCGCCACGTCCATGCACACCTCGAACACTGCCTGCTTGAGCGCCGCGAACAACGGACCTTCGGCGGTGGTGATTTCCGGCAACGCGGCCTTGCCGGTGGCAATCAGCATGCAGCAATCGTTGGTCGAGGTATCGCCGTCGATGGTGATGCGGTTGAACGACTTGTTCGCGCCGTCCAGCATCAGGTTCTGCAACACCTCGCGGGAGACCTTGGCGTCGGTGGCAATGTAGCCGAGCATGGTCGCCATGTTCGGGCGAATCATGCCGGCGCCTTTGCTGATGCCGGTCACGGTGACGGTTACGCCTTCGTGCTGGAACTGGCGGCTCGCCCCCTTGGGCAGGGTGTCGGTGGTCATGATCCCGGTGGCCGCGGCTTCCCAGTTGTTTTCCGACAGGTCGTCCAGCGCCGCTTGCAGGGCGCCTTCGATCTTCTCGACCGGCAGCGGTTCGCCAATCACGCCCGTGGAGTACGGCAACACCAGGCTTGCATCGACACCCGTCAGTTCCGCCAGCTTGGCGCAGGTGCGCTCGGCGGCGGCCAGGCCCGACTCACCGGTACCAGCATTGGCGTTGCCGGTGTTGGTCAACAGGTAGCGCACCGGGCCTTGCACGCGTTGCCTGGCCAGGATCACCGGTGCCGCGCAAAAGGCGTTCAGCGTGAACACACCGGCAACGGTCGAGCCTTCAGCACAGCGCATGACCACAACATCCTTGCGCCCGGGACGCTTGATGCCAGCCGAGGCGATACCGAGTTCAAAACCGGCAACCGGGTGCAACGTTGGCAAAGGACCAAGACCAACAGCCATGAATGCGCTCCTCAATAGGTGATGTCTGCACCGTCGCCACGACGGTGTTTTGAATGGTAAAACGCCGCGACGGCTGATGCCGGTCGCGGCGCGGGTATTTCAGCGTATGAAACGGGCTTTACTGGATCTGCCCGTGGCAATGCTTGAATTTCTTGCCCGAACCGCAGTAGCACAGCTCGTTGCGACCCAGCTTCTGCTCGTTACGTACCGGTGCGGTGGCGAGGGCAACATCGACCTCTTCACCGATCAACTCCGGTTGCTCCAGGCCAGGGGCTTCGTCGTGCTGGAACTGCATGCGTGCAGCCAGTGCCTCGGCTTCCTGGCGCAGACGCGCTTCTTCTTCGATCGGATCTTCACGGCGAACCTGAACGTGAGACAGCACACGGATCGAGTCGCGCTTGATCGAATCCAGCAGCTCGGAGAACAGGGCGAACGACTCGCGCTTGTATTCCTGCTTCGGGTTTTTCTGGGCATAGCCACGCAAGTGGATGCCGTGACGCAGGTGGTCCATGGTCGACAGGTGGTCTTTCCACAGGTCGTCCAGCACGCGCAGAACGATTTGCTTCTCGAAGGTGCGCAGCGCTTCGGCGCCCGCCTGGTCTTCTTTCTCGTTGTACGCCGCCATGAGCTCCTGCATCAGCTTCTCGCGCAGGGTCTCTTCGTAGAGGTGATCGTCTTCGTCGAGCCATTGCTGGATGGGCAGCTTCACCCCGAAGTCGCTTTCCAGGGCCGCTTCCAGACCGGCAACGTCCCACTGCTCAGGCAACGATTGCGGAGGAATGTGTGCGCTGACGGTAGCGTTGAGCACGTCCTGACGGAAGTCGGCGATGGTTTCACCGATGTTGTCGGCGGCCAGCAACGTGTTACGCATGTGATAGATCACTTTACGCTGTTCGTTGTTGACGTCGTCGAACTCAAGCAGTTGCTTGCGAATGTCGAAGTTACGGCCTTCAACCTTGCGTTGGGCCTTTTCGATGGCGTTGGTCACCATGCGGTGCTCGATCGCTTCGCCAGGCTGCATCCCCAAGGCCTTCATGAAGTTTTTCACCCGGTCAGAGGCGAAAATGCGCATCAGGCTGTCTTCCAGCGACAGGTAGAAGCGGCTGGAACCGGCGTCACCCTGACGGCCGGCACGGCCACGCAGCTGGTTGTCGATACGGCGCGATTCGTGACGCTCGGAAGCGATGACCTGCAGACCACCCGATTCGAGCACCTGCTGGTGACGCTTCTGCCAATCGGCCTTGATCTGGGCGATCTGTTCAGGTGTCGGGTTTTCCAGGGAGGCCACTTCCACTTCCCAGTTACCGCCCAACAGGATGTCGGTACCACGACCGGCCATGTTGGTGGCGATGGTCAGGGCACCCGGACGACCGGCCTGAGCAATGATCTCGGCTTCTTTTTCGTGGAACTTGGCGTTCAGGACCTTGTGCTCGATGCCTTCTTTTTCGAGCAGACGGGACATGTGCTCCGACGTTTCAATCGTCGCGGTGCCCACCAGAACCGGGCGACCCGCAGCCATGCTTTCCTTGATGTCGGCAACGATGGCGGCGTATTTCTCGTCCGCGGTGAGGAACACCAGGTCGTTGTAGTCTTTACGCGCCAGCGGCTTGTTCGGTGGAATGACCATGACCTGCAGGCCATAGATCTGGTGGAACTCGAACGCTTCGGTGTCGGCGGTACCGGTCATGCCGGACAGCTTGTTGTACAGGCGGAAGTAGTTCTGGAACGTGGTCGACGCCAGGGTCTGGCTTTCGGCCTGGATGTTCAGGTTTTCCTTGGCCTCGATGGCCTGGTGCAGGCCTTCGGAGAGACGACGGCCCGGCATGGTACGCCCGGTGTGCTCGTCGACCAGCACTACCTGACCGTCCTGCACGATGTATTCGATGTTGCGATGGAACAGCTTGTGCGCACGCAGGCCGGCATAGACGTGGGTCAGCAGGCTCAGGTTGTGCGCCGAGTACAGGCTCTCGCCTTCAGCCAGCAGGCCGATGCGGGTCAGTACTTCTTCGATGTACTGGTGACCGGCTTCGTTGAGCTCGACCTGACGGGTCTTCTCGTCAACGGTGTAGTGACCGGCCTTGGTGACGACGCCTTCCTCTTCCTCGACGTGCAGCTCCAGTTGCGGGATCAGCTTGTTGATCTCGATATACAGCTTGGAGCTGTCCTCGGCCTGACCGGAGATGATCAGCGGGGTACGGGCTTCGTCGATCAGGATCGAGTCGACTTCGTCGATCACGGCAAAGTTGAGTTCGCGCTGGAATTTTTCTTCCATGCTGAACGCCATGTTGTCGCGCAGGTAGTCGAAACCGAATTCGTTGTTGGTGCCGTAGGTGATGTCGGCGGCGTAGGCGGCACGCTTCTCTTCCGGCGGCTGGAACGGCGTGACCACGCCGACCGTCAGACCGAGGAATTCATAGAGCGGGCGCATCCAGTTGGCGTCACGACGAGCCAGGTAGTCGTTCACGGTTACGACGTGCACGCCATTGCCCGACAGCGCGTTGAGGTAAACACCCAGTGTCGCCACCAGGGTCTTGCCTTCACCGGTACGCATTTCGGCAATCATGCCTTCGTGCAGTGTCATGCCGCCGATCAACTGAACGTCGAAGTGGCGCATGCCCATGACGCGCTTGCCGGCTTCGCGGGCTACCGCAAAGGCTTCTGGCAACAGCTTGTCGAGGCTTTCCCCTTTGGCGATGCGGGCCTTGAATTCGTCGGTCTTGGCACGCAATTGATCGTCCGAAAGGGCCACCATTTGCTCTTCGAAGGCATTGACGAGTTGCACCGTCTTGAGCATGCGTTTGACTTCACGCTCGTTCTTGCTTCCAAAAAGTTTCTTTAACAAAGGCGCAAACATATCGGCAGGATCTTCCACACTAAAGGGATGGAGGGCGGCCCCGTGAGTCGCCCGAGCAGCCCTCATGGCCGCATGCGAACGAGCATTCTACCCGGAAACGGTGGTGAGGAAAGTGGCGTTATTCCACGATGCTGGCACAGCGCTGTGAGGGGGCTCACTTAAAATAAGGGCTTTTTACTGAACTTCAAGCCACCCAAGGCAGAAGTTACTCATTGATTTAATGAGTAAAGCGCCAACAAAGCAATGGGGCGAGTGCTTCCCGTGCTTTCTGCTACCATGGCGGCTCTGTTACTTCAGGTGTCTGATCATGGCATTTCGCCCTCTTACGGCCAGAGCACCCGCCGTTCTGCTACGCGAAGCCAAACCGTTAAAAGCCATCCTTGGTCACGCGCAACGCTTGGGTCACTTGCAACGGTTGCTCGAAAGCCAACTGCAACCGGCCGCCCGTGAACACTGTCATGTGGCGTCCTGGCGCGAAGGCAGCTTGCTGCTGATCGTCACCGACGGGCACTGGGCCACCCGCCTGCGCTATCAGCAAAAACGCCTGCAACGGCAACTGCAGGCCTTCGACGAGTTCGCCAGCCTGACGCGGATTCTGTTCAAGGTTCAACCGCCTACCGTGCAGCACGGGGCGGCCGGCCACACCATGGATCTGTCGACCGATGCCGCGGCCACCATCCAGGCCACCGCCGACGGCATCAGCGATCCCAGCCTGCGGGCAGCGCTGGAACGGTTGGCGGCTCACGCCAAACCCAAAAGCTGATCTCGGAATCCAATACTGTGGGAGCGAGCTCCCACACTAGAAGACCGTGCCTGCCGTCAACGGCGTTTGCTGCCGCCAAGCAACGAACCCATCAAACCGCGAACCAGTTGCCGCCCCAACTGGTTGGCCGCCTGACGCATCGCGGATTTCAGCGCCTGCCCGGCCGCCGTGCCCAGGAACTCGCCAGCCTGTTCGGTGAAACTCGGCTCCTGCGCAGCCGACTTGCCCGGAACGGCCTCGGCCTCAGCGTCGGGCGCCAGGCCCTTGCGCCCCATCAGCACTTCATACGCCGACTCTCGATCGATCGGTTTGTCATACCGTCCGACCAACGGTGAACTGGTGATCAAGGCCGCGCGCTCGGATTCGCTCAACGGCCCGATCCGCGATTGCGGCGGTGCCACCAGGACCCTCTGGACCATTTCCGGCGTGCCTTTGTCCTGCAGCGTCCCCACCAGTGCCTCGCCAATCCCCAACTCCGTCAGCACCTCAAGGGCGCTGAATGCCGGGTTAGGCCGGAAGCCATCGGCCACTGCCTTCAGGGATTTCTGTTCTTTGGCGGTGAATGCCCGCAGGCCGTGCTGGATACGCAACCCCAGTTGCGCCAGCACGTCATCCGGCAAGTCGCCCGGTGACTGGGTGACGAAGTACACGCCGACGCCTTTGGAGCGGATCAGGCGCACCACCTGCTCCAGGCGCTCCTGCAAGGCCTTGGGGGTGTCGGCGAACAGTAAGTGCGCCTCATCGAAGAACAGCGCCAGCAGCGGTTTATCGGCATCGCCGCGCTCCGGCAATTGCTCGAACAACTCGGCCAGCAGCCATAGCAGAAAGGTCGCGTAGACCTTGGGCGCTTCGTGCACCAGGCGACTGGCATCGAGCAGGTGAATCCGCCCTCGACCATCGCTGGCGGGCGCCAGAATGTCTTGCAGTTGCAACGCAGGCTCACCGAACAGCGCTTCGGCGCCCTGCTGTTCCAGCGTCGCCAGGCGCCGCAACAGCGCCTGGCTCGAGCCGGTGGTCATCAGCGCGGCGTCATCGCCCAGCAACTCGGGATTGTCCTTGAGGTGATTGAGCAGCGCCTTGAGGTCCTTGAGGTCCAGTAACAACAACCCTTCGCGGTCCGCCACCTTGAACGCGGCATAGAGCGCCGACTGCTGGCTGTCGGTCAGCTCCAGCAGGCTGCCCAACAGCAACGGCCCCATTTCACTCAAGGTAGTGCGCAATGGATGGCCGGACTGACCATGGATATCCCACAGCGTGACCGGATAGGCCGCGGGCGAGTAATCGAGCCACGGCATGCCGGCGATCCGCTCGGCCACCTTGCCCTGTGGATTGCCCGCAGCCCCCAGCCCACACAAGTCACCCTTGATGTCCGCGGCAAATACCGCCACGCCGGCATCACTGAAGGACTCAGCCAAGCGTTGCAGGGTGACCGTTTTCCCGGTCCCTGTGGCACCGGCCACCAGGCCGTGGCGATTTGCCAGGCGCATCGCCTGGGCAATCGGTTGCCCCTTCAGGTCTGCACCGATAACGAGTTGCAATGAGTCAGGCATTTTGTCACCCATGGTTAAGCTTTGGTCCTACACAGCCGATAGAGATAAGCGAGAGACCAGACTGAAAATCAGGTCCGATAATTCCCTAAGGAAAGACGGAAATATCAACTTACGTGAACCAGCGCCTATTTTGCGCGCTTTTTATCGCAACACGCCCCACACAATAAGACCTTAGCGGACACCACAAGCCATGAATAAAAATCTGCGCTTCAGCCACAAAATCCTGCTTGCCGCCGCCCTCATCGTCATTGCCGCGTTCGCCACATTTACGCTGTACAACGACTACCTGCAGCGCAATGCGATTCGCCAGGACCTCGACAATTACCTGCATGAAATGGGCGATGTCACGGCGAGCAACATCCAGACCTGGCTGACCGGGCGCATTCTTCTGGTCGAAAACCTGGCCCAGAACATCGCCATCGACGCCGAAGACACCCAGGTTGCCGCACTGCTGGAACAGAAAGCCCTGACGTCGACTTTCATGGCGTCCTACCTGGGTGACGCCGGTGGCAGCTTCACCATCCGCCCGGACGTGAAAATGCCGGATGGCTTCGACCCGCGTGTTCGCCCCTGGTACAAAGGCGCTGAAAACAGCCCCATGGCTACCCTGACCGAACCCTATGTCGATGCGGCAACCGGCCAGACCATTATTTCCATCGCCACGGCCTCGAAAAAAGCCGGTAAAAGCGTGGGTGTCGTGGGGGGCGACCTGAGCCTGCAGACCCTGATCGACAACCTCAAGGCCCTGGACTTCGACGGCATGGGCTATGCCTTCCTGGTCAGCGCCGACGGCAAGATCCTGGTGCACCCGGACAAAGCCCTGGTGATGAAGTCCCTCACCGAGGCCTTCCCACATAACACCCCGCGCATCAGCAGCGACTTCACCGAAGTCGAGGTCGATGGCAATACGCGCATTGTCACCTTCACCCCCATCAAAGGCCTGCCATCGGTCAACTGGTACATCGGCCTGTCGGTGGACAAGGACAAAGCCTACGCCATGCTCAACGATTTCCGCGCCTCGGCGATCGTGGCCACGGTGATCGCGGTCGCCATCATCATTGCCTTGCTGGGCATGCTGATCCGTATCCTGATCCAGCCGCTGCACGTCATGACCCGCGCCATGCAGGACATTGCCGACGGTGAAGGCGACCTGACCCGCCGCCTGAGCATCCAGAACCAGGACGAATTCGGCCAGCTCGGCAACGCCTTCAACCGTTTTGTCGAACGCATCCACGGCTCGATCCGCGAAGTCTCGTCGGCCACCGAACAGGTCAACGAAGTCGCTTTGCGGGTGGTCAGCGCCTCCAACTCCTCGATGCTCAACTCAGACGAACAATCGAGCCGTACCAACAGCGTGGCCGCCGCGATCAATCAGCTGGGCGCCGCCGCCCAGGAAATCGCCCGGAACGCGGCGCAAGCCTCGCACCAGGCTAGCGACGCCCGCAGCCTGGCCGAAGACGGCCAGCAAGTGGTCGACCGTAGCATCGCGGCGATGAATCAACTGTCGAACATGCTCAGCGCCTCCAGCTCCAATATCGAGTCGCTGAACAGCAAAACCGTGAACATCGGGCAGATTCTCGAAGTGATCACCAGCATTTCCCAGCAAACCAATCTGCTGGCGCTCAACGCCGCCATCGAAGCGGCACGGGCCGGTGAAGCCGGACGCGGGTTTGCGGTGGTGGCCGATGAAGTGCGCAACCTGGCACACCGCACCCAGGAGTCGGCACAACAGGTTCAGACCATGATCGAGGAGTTGCAAGTCGGCGCTCGCGAATCGGTCAGCACCATGGGAGACAGTCAGCGGCATAGCCAGGACAGTGTAGAGATCGCCAACCTGGCCGGTGAACGCCTGAACAGCGTCACGTTGCGTATCGGCGAGATCGACGGCATGAACCAGTCGGTGGCCACCGCGACCGAGGAGCAGACCGCCGTGGTGGAGTCCATCAACATGGACATCACCGAGATCAACACCCTGAATCAGGAAGGCGTGGAAAACCTGCAATCCACCTTGCGCGCGTGCTCCGACCTGGAACAACAGGCGGCGCGACTCAAGCAGTTGGTCGGCAGCTTCCGGATTTAAGGCCCTTCAGGGCTTGCTTGTCGGCAAGTCCGTGCCAGCAGTCGTCGGCGCGGACACCTCCTGCAACTGCTCCCAGAGTTCGGCGGCACCGGGAAACTCGGTGCCGTCCTCGACACTCAGCTCATCCGGGTCGTAACGACTCAAACACCCCTCACCCAGGGTCGAGGGTGCCCTGGCGGTTGCTTTATCCAGTGGATCAGTCATTTTCCCTGCCTCCCCCAGACCGAGTGACGCAGAGCGTCACAGGCTGCATTCCCACGCAGAGCGAGGGAACGATCAGGGCCTGAAGCGATTGAACGCTCAGGCCCTTGTCTTTACAACCGCCGCGTCCGGTCAGAACACCACGGTCTTGTTGCCGTGCACCAGCACGCGATCTTCCAGGTGATAACGCAAACCACGGGCCAGCACCATCTTCTCGACGTCACGGCCGAAGCGCACCATATCTTCAATGCTGTCGCTGTGGCTGACGCGAACCACGTCCTGCTCGATGATAGGGCCGGCATCCAGCTCTTCGGTGACGTAGTGGCAGGTGGCGCCGATCAGCTTCACGCCACGCATCGAAGCCTGGTGGTAAGGCTTGGCCCCCACAAACGACGGCAGGAAGCTGTGGTGAATGTTGATGACCTTGTGTGCGTATTCAGTGCACAGCTCAGGCGGCAGGATCTGCATGTAGCGCGCCAGCACCACGACTTCAGCATCGTGCTGTTTGACCAGGCGCGAGACTTCGGTAAACGCAGGCACTTTGTTCTGCGGGTCAACCGGCACATGGTAATAAGGAATACCGTGCCACTCGACCATGCTACGCAGGTCGTTATGGTTGGAAATCACGCAGGCGATTTCGCAGTCCAGTTCGTCGCTGTGCCAGCGGTGCAGTAAGTCTGCCAGGCAGTGGGACTCACGACTGGCCATCAGGACTACGCGTTTTTTCTGCGCGGTGTCGGTGATGCGCCAGTCCATCGAGAACTCTTCGGCAATCGGCGCAAACGCCTCGCGGAATGCCTCAAGGCCGAATGGCAGCGAATCGGCACGAATTTCGTGACGCATGAAGAACCAGCCACTGAGATTGTCCGAGTGATGGCTCGCTTCAGTGATCCAGCCATTGTGTGACGCCAGAAAGTTACTGACTTTAGCAACGATGCCGACGCGGTCCGGGCAAGCAATCACTAGCCGAAAAGTGCGCATGGGGGGAGAACTCCAGAACTTCGCAAAGGCCGCCATTCTAGCGATTACGCAGCAAAACTGCAGTACTCCCGAACAATCGCGAGATGTGCCCGCCCCGTGGTCGGGCCTAATCGAGCCGGTTTTCCATGCTCGAATCCGATGCCGGCGTCTTTGAAAAACAGACAAAAATGGTTGTGTGAATAACTGTAACCCTCCCCACAGAAGTTTAATTCTCAGTCATTTTTTCATGCCATTGACATTAATCACCGCAAATTAAAGTTTGCTTTAATGTTTACTTGATGAAACACCCTGATTATTATTGCGCCACTGTCTCCCCGCTACTCAGCGACCAACATAAGGTAATCCTCATGTCCCTGATCAACGAATACCGCGCCACCGAAGAAGCAATCAAAGAGCTGCAGGCCCGTTTGAAGAACCTGTCCCAAGACGACAAACTGCAAACCGAGCTGGAATTCGAAGGCAAATTGCGCACCCTGATGGGCGAATACTCCAAATCCCTGCGCGACATCATCGCCCTGCTGGATCCGGAATCGAAAGTTAAAGCCCCACGCGGCGCAGTCAAAACTACCGGCACCAAACGTGCTCGCAAGGTTAAACAATACAAAAACCCGCACAACGGCGAAGTCATCGAAACCAAAGGTGGCAACCACAAAACGTTGAAAGAGTGGAAAGCCAAGTGGGGCGGTGACGTGGTTGAAAGCTGGGCGACCCTGCTGGGCTAAGCCTCGACACGTATCGCAGGTTCACTTGCGAACATCAAAAACGCCAGCGAATGCTGGCGTTTTTTTATGGCCGGCATTCGCCGGCTTCATGGCGTGTTTTCAAAGACCCAAACGTTTGCATAATTTGTCTGCGTACTCACGCCACTCATCCAGCACCTGGCGCTGAGTATTCGTGGCACTAAGCGCCCATTGCCCTATCGCTTCATAAAAGTCCTGCAAGGTATTGGGGGCACCCCATCGAGCGTCCGACAATCGTTGCTGGCAGAATAATTTCCAGCGCTCTTGCTCCGACGCACTCAACGTATCGGGGAAGTTGCGTGCGCGATATCGAAATAATAATTCCGGCAAACGCTCATCATCGAACGGCCATTGCTCTTGTGCTAATTGCTGCGGATCGGCCGCTCTGACTTGCTCGCATAAACGTCGATCCCGATCACCCATGAAGCCGTCGTACAACTGTTGCTCGGGATCCTCGCTCGGCGAGAAATCATCACGGGCATAAATGGCCGAAACTTTGTCTCGCCATAGTGTCTGTGCGTCACTTAGCCGCAGCGCCCGTGCCTGATACAACGCCATATCCAGTTGCAGCCGTTGCTGATCCTCGTCGCGCAACACCGATAACGGTGCCACCACCGGACAACGGTTAATTTGAATCAACTTGAGCGGCACCGGCAACTCACCCTCGCCAAGGTCTTCATGACGGGTATATAGGCGCTTACGCAAGGTCTCGGCGTCCAGATCCAGCAACCCCTGCGGATCCAGATGCAGGTCGCAGACAATCAAGGCATTGCGATTGCGCGGATGCCAGGCCAGTGGAAGGACAACCCCCACATAACTGCGGGCAGCCGAAAAGCGTCCGGAAATATGCACCATCGGCTGCAATAGACGAACTTGATCCATGACTTTCTGCTTGCTGCGCAACTTGAACAGCCAGTCGTAGAGTCTGGGCTGTTTGTCCCGGATCAACCGCGCCAGGGCAATGGTTGCGCGAACATCGGACAATGCATCGTGGGCCTGACCATGGTCGATGCCATTGGCGGCTGTCAGGCGCTCGAGTTTCAACGTGACGCGGCCATCCTCCTGCGGCCAGACGATACCGTCCGGGCGCAACGCATAGGCTGCACGCACGACATCGATCAGGTCCCAACGGCTGTTACCGCCCTGCCACTCTCGCGCATAGGGATCGAAAAAATTGCGGTAGAGGCTGTAGCGGGTCATTTCATCGTCAAAGCGCAAGGTGTTGTAACCAGCGCCACAGGTTCCGGGGGCCGCGAGTTGCCCATGAACCCGGGTCATGAAATCGGCTTCACACAACCCCTGACCGGCCAGCCGGCCCGGGGTAATCCCGGTGATCACGCACGCCGCCGGGTGAGGCAGGATGTCGTCGCTGGGCTGGCAATAGAGGTTGACCGGCTGATCGATCTCATTGAGGTCGAAATCGGTGCGAATACCGGCCACTTGCAGCGGTCGGTCGCAGCGCGGTGTGATGCCAGTGGTTTCGTAGTCGTACCAGAAGATGGAGGTCACGGGCTGTTCCTGAACTTGAGACCGGCGAAGTCTAGGCGCTCAAGCGCTGCGCCGACCAGTCATCTTGTCATTCAAGCCGTTATCGCCAACACCTTGTCAGACAGAGTTATCTCGTTCCCGGGCGAAGCAACCGACCCTCATGACAGCTGAACATCACACCGATGCCGACACTGGATAAAAGCTGAAATAGTGCCGCAAGGCACTCACCAGCTGCCCATATTCAGGCGGCACATGCTCTATCAGGAACCCGGCATCATAATGATGGGGCGTCGCATCTTCATGGCACCACAAGCAACAGGCCCGCAGGTCGATCACCTGCGCGACGCCGTCGCTGACTGGGATCTTCAAGCGCAAATCAAACACCGCGCCCACCATCATCGGCAACTGGCTGATGAGCATCAGCCCGTCTTCGCAGACACTGCCGATAGAGCCCATGGGCTTGTCGGTGACGCTGTTGAATACTTTCAGAAAACACGGCAACTGGTGCCGCTCGATCCGGCGTTCTGTGAACATGCTGGGTATCGCTTTGCCAGGACCCTTGGGCAGGGTCGCATTAATGCTTCGCAACGAGCCCGCATCGCTGGCTCGCTGTGCCTGATTCCGGGGGCGAACACCCTTGCTATCGAGGTGCTCGCATGACCTCTGCCGTTCACAGGTATCAACGACATTCAGGGAGAATACTCCAAACGTCTTGATCGAATACTAGCTCAAGGACGGCGCACGACCAGCCTTCAAATGATAATCAACATCACAGAGGCGCGGGCGTGCTCCTGGCACTGCTTCGTGCTGGATACCAGCCCAACGACTGCAGGGTCTCCAGCCGTGCGCGGGCACGGTAGGCGTACTCGTTGCCGGGATACTGGGCCATGATGAACTGGTAGGTATGGGCGGCGTCGACGTACAGTTTCTGACGTTCCAGGCACTGCCCGCGCAGCATCGATACCTCAGGCTGAATATAACGCCGCGCGCGGCTGTCACGGTCGACCTGGGACAGTTCGAGCATGACACGCTCGCAGTTGCCGGCGTCATAGGCGCGGTAGGCGGTGTTCAGGTGATGGTCCATCGACCAACGGGTGCAACCCACGGCACTGAGGGCAAGGGCAGCTATGAGCACGAATCGCATGGGGGTTCTCCTGTCTTGAGCTCTGTATCGACCCGGCGTCAAAAATCTTCAGTGCGGCTTGTTCAATAAAGAAAGCGATAAGTAGTGCAAACGAACAATGACTACAACTTCGCAGCATAGTAGCCTCACTCAGCGCTTGAACTCAGGAGTCTTTGCATGTCCGTCCGTCGTACCAAAATCGTCGCCACCCTTGGCCCAGCCAGTAACTCGCCGGAAGTTCTCGAACAGCTGATCCTGGCTGGCCTGGACGTTGCCCGCCTGAACTTCTCCCACGGCACCCCCGACGAGCACAAGGCTCGCGCCCAACTGGTCCGTGACCTCGCCGCCAAGCACGGCCGCTTCGTTGCCCTGCTGGGTGACCTGCAAGGCCCGAAAATCCGCATCGCCAAGTTCGCCAACAAGCGCATCGAGCTGAAGATTGGTGATCAGTTCACCTTCTCCACCAGCCATCCGCTGACCGAAGGCAACCAGCAAGTGGTCGGCATCGACTACCCGGACCTGGTCAAGGATTGCGGCGTGGGCGATGAGCTGCTGCTCGACGACGGCCGCGTAGTGATGCGCGTTGATACCGCCACCGCCACCGAACTGCACTGCACCGTGACCATCGGCGGCCCGCTGTCGGACCACAAAGGGATCAACCGTCGTGGTGGTGGCCTGACCGCTCCGGCCCTGACTGAAAAAGACAAGGCCGACATCAAGCTCGCCGCCGAAATGCAGGTCGACTACCTCGCCGTGTCTTTCCCGCGTGACGCCGCCGACATGGAGTACGCCCGTCAACTGCGCGACGAAGCCGGCGGTACTGCCTGGCTGGTGGCCAAGATCGAACGCGCCGAAGCCGTGGCCGACGACGAAACCCTCGACGGCCTGATCAAAGCGTCCGACGCCGTCATGGTGGCCCGTGGTGACCTGGGCGTGGAAATCGGCGACGCCGAACTGGTGGGCATTCAGAAGAAGATCATCCTGCACGCACGCCGTCACAACAAAGCGGTGATCGTGGCGACCCAGATGATGGAGTCGATGATCCAGAACCCGATGCCGACCCGTGCTGAAGTGTCCGACGTGGCCAACGCCGTGCTCGACTACACCGACGCCGTGATGCTCTCGGCCGAAAGTGCCGCGGGCCTGTACCCGCTGGAAGCCGTGCAAGCCATGGCGCGCATCTGTGTCGGCGCCGAAAAGCACCCGACCAGCAAAACCTCCAGCCATCGCATCGGCAAGGTGTTCGAAAGCTGCGACCAGAGCATCGCCCTGGCCGCCATGTACACGGCCAACCACTTCCCGGGCGTCAAGGCGATCATCGCGTTGACCGAAAGTGGCTATACCCCCCTGATCATGTCGCGTATCCGCTCTTCGGTACCGATCTACGCGTTCTCCCCGCACCGCGAAACCCAGGCCCGCGCGGCCATGTTCCGCGGCGTCTACACCGTACCGTTCGACCCGGCGTCCTTGCCGCCTGAGCAAGTCAGCCAGGCCGCCATCGACGAGTTGCTGGCACGTGGCGTGGTCGAGAAAGGCGACTGGGTCATCCTGACCAAGGGCGACAGCTACCACACCATCGGCGGCACCAACGGCATGAAGATCCTGCACGTTGGCGACAAGATGGTCTGAGTGATCGGTTGCTGAAAAACAAAAGCCCCGCCATGAGAATGGCGGGGCTTTTTGCTTTCTGATCCAACAAACGGATTGCCTGATCGGGCCTCATCGCGGGCAAGTCCAGCCACCGCAAACTCAATGTCGGTTGATAAACCCCGACAGCGCGGCAATCGCTTCCGGCGAGCGCAACCGTTGGACAAACAACTTGCCCTCCTCCTCGACCACCGCACGCAGCCGTTCGCGGTCGGGGGCTTTCATCAGCTGCTTGCTGATGCGCACCGCTTCCGGTGGCAGCTTGTCGAAACGCAACGCCATCTCGCGGGCCTTGGCGAAGGTAGCCTCTGCGTTCGGCAATACCTGGGTGGCAATGCCCCAGGCGGCAGCCTGCTCGCCGTTGAAACTTTCACCCAACAGCAACAGTTCGGCGGCTTTGGCCTGGCCGAGCAGTCGCGGCAGGATCAGACTTGAGCCAAACTCGGGGCACAGCCCCAGGTTGACGAATGGCATGCGCAGCTTGGCATCCGCGCTGACATAAACCAGATCGCAATGCAGCAGCAGCGTCGTGCCAATGCCCACCGCGGCACCGGCCACGGCGGCGACCACCGGCTTGCGGCATTCCAGCAGGCTGCGCATGAACCGGAACACCGGGCTGTCGAGGTCGCTGGGCGGCTCCTGGATGAAGTCCGCGATGTCGTTGCCGGCGGTAAAACACTCGTGGCTGCCGGTAATCAGTATCGCCTTAATCTGCGGATCGGCGTCAGCCTGCTGCAGGGCTTCGCCCAACTGACTGTACATCGCACGGGTCAGGGCGTTTTTCTTGTCCGGGCGGTTCAGGCGCAAGGTCAGCAGGCCGTGCTCGCGCTCTATCAAAATGGCGTCGGTCATGGTGAATCTCATGAAAAGAAAATCAGCGTTCAACCACGGGGCAGGAACACATCGGCCAGCAGTTGATTACGCGGTAGCCCCGCCAGGTACAGGCGCCGGGCAAAGGCGTCGACGCTGTCAGGGTGACCGCAGAGTAAAGCCAGGGTCTGCCGGGAAACAAGGCGCAATTGCGCCAAAGCCGCTGACTGCTCGGCCGTCGTCAGCAGTTCGACACTAAGGTTTTCACGGCTCGCCGCCAGCGCCACCAAGGGTTTGGCCAGGTAGTGCTCGCTGGCGTCATGGGCCAGGTGAATGACCCGGATCGGGCCTTGGTGATCCTGGCGCAATGCCTCGCGCAACACCCCGAACAATGGGGCCAGTCCTGTGCCGGCGGCCAGTAGCCAGAGTGGTCGGGCTTGCCAGTCGGGATCGTAATGCAGCGCACCGCCGCGCAGCTCACCCAGGCGGATCGGGTCACCGATTTTCAGCAAACGCGCCGCATCGCTGAAGGCCCCCGGCAAGCGGCAATCCAAGTGAAACTCGAGAAAACGATCTTCCTGCGGCAGGCTGGCCAGTGAGTAGGGCCTGGCCACCTGACCGGCCCACAGCACCAGATGCTGCCCGGCCTGATAACGCAGCGGTCGCTCGGGTTGCAAGCGCAGGCGCAGGACGGTGGGGCTCAGCCAGTCTGCGGCCTGGACAACGGCAGGCAAGCCGTCGCGCACGGGATCGAACACCGCCACCTGCAGATCATCGACCACCTCGCACTGGCAGGCCAACCGCCAGCCTCGCTGGCGCTGATCCGCACTCAGCGCATCCGGTCGGCGATCACTGACCTCGCCGTGCAGGCAATGCACCAGGCAGGCATGGCAACTGCCCGCGCGACAGCTGTAAGGCACCTGCATCCCGTTGCGGTTCAAGGCATCGAGCAGGTTGCTGCCAGCCGCCACCGTCCATTGCTGTTCGCCCACGCGCAACTCAGGCATCGGCACTTTCCCAAGCCGCGGCGCAGCGGTTACGGCCATCGCGCTTGGCGCGATACAACGCCTGGTCGGCGCGGTGCAGCGCGTCGTCCAGATCCTCCTCCGCCTCAAGCAGGGTCATGCCGGCGGACAGGCTCAAATCCCGCACGTTCAGGCCGACCAACTCGACGCCGGTGAAAGCAACGCGCAGGCGCTCGCAACAGGTCGTCAGGCGTTCGGGATCAGAATCGGGCAGCAACAACACAAACTCTTCTCCGCCATAACGCGCCACCACATCGCCATCGCGCAGACAGGCGGTGGCGACAGCGGCGAAGGCCTGCAACACCTGATCGCCGGCCGCATGACCGTGGAGATCATTGATGCGTTTGAAATGATCAAGGTCAATCAGCGCCAGGCCATGCGCGACGCCAGGCTCCATGCGCTGCAGTTCGCGGGTCGCCAGGCGCAGAAAATGCCGTCGATTGAACAACCCGGTCAACTCATCGGTGGCCACCAGGTCTTCGAGCTGGCGCATCATCCCGCGCAAGGTGTCCTGGTGCGCCTGCAAGGCAAATCGTCGTTGCCGCATGCGCAGGCGCGAGGCCTGAACATAACTGGCATACAGCGCCAGCCAGACCAGCACGATAAACAGTACACAGACTTGCAGCGCCGCCAGCGTCGGGTCCGCCAACTCAAAGTGATAACCTTCCCAGAGGTTGATGCCGGCAAAGCTGAAGAACACCAGGGCCGCACAGCGGACAAACGTTCGGCGCGGCAAATGGAACAGTCCGAACAATAGAATCAGGACGTAGAACACCAGGAAGGCACCACGGGCCGAGTCCAGGTAGGCGATGAGCCAGCTCTGCCAACCGATCCCCAGCAGCACCTGGACTTCAGTCAGGCTGGGATCGGCAAAGCGCAGGTTGCGCCCGGTATAGAACAGTGTAAACAGCAGCGACTGACAGGCCATCACCAACACCGTGCCGATCACCGCGCCCAGTACAGAGCCTTGGTAATGCCCGCTGAGAACGGCCAGCCACAGCAGCAGTAACGCCAGCGCATACGTGCCCGTCGCCAGAATAAAGCGCTTGAGCAAAAGACTCTGGATCGCGTTATGGGCCAATCGTTGACTCACCGTGCAGAGGATGGCTGATAAGAGTGTCCTACCCTAAAAGGCCTGCTGTCACTTTAGTGTTGCTGCTCGAAAATGACCATTCAATTTTCGAGGCCCCCCCTCGCCCCCGCGATCCAGGCATGCGACCTTCGTTTGACTGCCGGCGGGTGTGCCCGGCCTTGATGCGCGGTATACTGCCGCGCCTTTTTAGCGTCGCGCCAGCAACCCCGGCGTGCCTTGAAAGGTGTTTGCAGCCGACCGATGCACCCCAACTGCAAGCACCTTTATTAAATGTTCCCGTCTTTTAGAGGAGCGCGACTCATGACCGTGATCAAGCAAGACGACCTGATTCAGAGCGTTGCTGACGCCCTGCAGTTCATTTCCTACTACCACCCCGTGGACTTTATCCAGGCGATGCACGAGGCCTACCTGCGCGAAGAGTCGCCGGCAGCCCGCGATTCGATCGCGCAGATCCTGATCAACTCGCGCATGTGCGCCACCGGCCACCGCCCGATCTGCCAGGACACAGGTATCGTCACCGTGTTTGTCCGCGTGGGCATGGACGTGCGCTGGGATGGCGCGACCATGAGCCTGGACGACATGATCAACGAAGGCGTGCGTCGCGCTTACAACCTGCCGGAAAACGTCCTGCGTGCCTCGATCCTCGCCGACCCGGCGGGCGCTCGTAAAAACACCAAGGACAACACCCCGGCAGTGATCCACTACTCGATCGTCCCGGGTAACACCGTGGAAGTCGACGTGGCGGCCAAGGGCGGCGGTTCCGAGAACAAGTCGAAAATGGCCATGCTCAACCCGTCCGACTCGATCGTCGACTGGGTGCTGAAAACCGTCCCGGAAATGGGCGCCGGCTGGTGCCCACCAGGCATGCTCGGCATCGGCATCGGCGGCACCGCCGAGAAAGCCGCCGTCATGGCCAAGGAAGTGTTGATGGAATCCATCGACATCCACGAGCTCAAGGCCCGTGGCCCACAGAACCGCATTGAAGAAATGCGCCTGGAGCTGTTCGAGAAGGTCAACCAGTTGGGCATCGGCGCCCAGGGCCTGGGTGGCCTGACCACCGTGCTCGACGTGAAGATCATGGACTACCCGACCCACGCCGCGTCCCTGCCGGTGTGCATGATCCCGAACTGCGCCGCGACCCGTCACGCGCACTTCGTGCTCGACGGTTCCGGCCCGGCGTCCCTGGAAGCGCCACCGCTGGACGCCTACCCGGAAATCGTCTGGGAAGCCGGCCCGTCGGCCCGTCGCGTCAACCTCGACACCCTGACCCCGGAAGAAGTACAGAGCTGGAAGCCGGGCGAAACCGTCCTGCTCAACGGCAAGATGCTCACCGGTCGCGACGCGGCGCACAAGCGCATGGTCGAGATGCTGAACAAGGGCGAAACCCTGCCGGTAGACCTCAAGGGTCGCTTCATCTACTACGTCGGCCCGGTTGATCCGGTGCGCGACGAAGTGGTTGGCCCGGCAGGCCCGACAACGGCCACTCGGATGGACAAGTTCACCCGCCAGATCCTCGACCAGACCGGCCTGCTGGGCATGATCGGCAAATCCGAGCGCGGTCCGACCGCCATCGAGGCGATCAAGGACCACAAAGCCGTTTACCTGATGGCCGTGGGCGGCGCGGCTTACCTGGTGGCGCAAGCGATCAAGAAGTCCCGCGTTGTCGCGTTCGCCGAGCTGGGGATGGAAGCCATCTACGAGTTCGACGTCAAGGACATGCCAGTGACCGTTGCGGTCGACAGCAAGGGCGAGTCGGTGCACATCACCGGCCCGGCCATCTGGCAGCAGAAAATCAGTGAAAGCCTGGCGGTAGAAGTGCAGTAAGAAGCACTTAACCCCTGGAACAAGGAAGCCGCGTTGTTTGCAAAAACAGCGCGGTTTTTTTATGCGCCTCTGTAGCCCCGTCACCCCACAGGGTCTTGTTGCGTTTTCCCAGGCAGTTTCGGTGTAAACCCACCTCAGGACTCAATCCGTTCCAACACATCAATAGCCTTTCAACCAGGCAAAGGTTTCTGAATGGTTCTCCAGCGACTTCGGTCAAGTGCTGATGGAGCACTGCATGCTATCGTGCGCACCCCGAACCTGTAGCCTGTGCCAACAGCATGCCGACCCTTTTTCGCCCCCTGCGCCTGACGCTCTACATCCTGCTCATCGTTGCCGGCACCGTCCTGATGGCTAGCGCTGCCATGCGCCACGCCGAGCGCCAGGCCCAGGAAGACGACGCCGAGCGCGCCAATCAGCAACTGGCGCTGTACGCCAACTCCCTGCACACCCTGATCGAACGTTACCGCGCCCTGCCCGCCGTACTGGCACTGGACCCGGAGCTGCGTTCGGCCCTGGATGGCCCGGTGAGTGCGCAGCAACAGGAATCACTGAACCGCAAACTCGAAAAAATCAACGGCGCGGCAGAGTCGTCCACCCTCGAGTTGCTCGATCGCACCGGCCTTGCGGTGGCCGCCAGCAACTGGCGCTTGCCCAGCAGCTACGTCGGCCACAACTACGGCTTTCGCCCCTATTTCAGCCAAACTCGCAGCCAGGGTACCGGGCGCTTCTATGCGGTGGGTGTAACCAGCGGGATTCCCGGCTACTTTTTGTCGAGTGCGGTCACCAACGATAGCGGCGAGTTTCTCGGCGCCATGGTGGTGAAGCTCGAATTTCCGGAACTGGAGCGCGAATGGCGCCAGGGCACCGACACGCTGCTGGTAAGCGATGCCCGCGGCATCGTGTTTATCGCCAACCAGCCGGGCTGGCGCTATCGCCTGCTGGAAACCCTGTCGGACACCGATCGTGCCGAGCTCAAGGCCACGCGCCAGTACGACAAGCAAGCGCTCGTCCCGCTGGCCCATCAAATGATCCGGCGGTTTGACGACAACAGCTACCTGGCCCGTGTCGATAGCCCGCAGGGTTCGGCCGAGTACCTGTGGGAGTCACTGCCACTGAGCACCGAAGGCTGGACCCTGCACCTGTTGCGCCGCCCCCAGGTCACGTTCGAGGACTTGCGTAACGCGGGGCTGGCCGCCGCCGGACTGTGGCTGACCCTGGTGTTCCTGCTGTTGTTTCTCAGTCAGCGCTGGCGCTTGGCCAAGTTGCGCCAGCGCAGCCGCGAAGAACTCGAACGCCTGGTCGAAGAGCGCACCCGTGACCTGCGCACCGCGCAGGACGGCTTGGTGCAGTCGGCCAAACTCGCCGCGTTGGGGCAGATGTCGGCGGCCCTGGCCCACGAAATCAACCAGCCGCTGACCGCTCAGCGCATGCAATTGGCAACCTTGCGCCTACTGCTTGAGCATGGGCGGGTCGATGATGCCTACAAAGCATTGAAACCTTTGGACGACATGCTGACCCGCATGGCGGCCCTCACCGGCCACCTGAAAACCTTCGCCCGCAAAAGCCCCAGCGGCTTGCGCGAGCGGCTGGACCTGGCGGCAGTGGTCGATCAATCCTTGCAGTTGCTCGATACCCGCGTGCGCGATGAACAGGTCGATTGCGTGGTGCAACTGACTCGCCCGGCCTGGGTCCGTGGCGACGCGATCCGGCTGGAACAGGTCATGATCAATCTGCTGCGCAACGCCCTCGACGCCATGCGTGACAAACCGCTCAAGCGGCTGCACATCCAGCTGCAAGCCGATGATCAACTGTGGCGCCTGAGCGTTGCCGACAGCGGTGGCGGTATCGCCGAGCAGGACCTGCCGAATGTGTTCGACCCCTTCTTCACTACCAAGCCGGTGGGTGATGGCCTGGGCCTCGGACTGGCCGTATCCTTTGCCATCATCCATGAACTCGGTGGCCGCCTGAGCGCCGACAACCAGGGCGACGGCGCGATCTTCACCGTCACCCTGCCGATCGATCTGGAGGCGCACATTCAATGCTGAACTCGGTAATCCTGGTTGATGACGAACGCAGTATCCGCGACGCGGTCGAGCAGTGGCTGAGCCTCTCGGGGTTCGACGTGAAACTGTTCAGCCGCGCCGAGGAATGCCTGGCGCACCTGCCGGCCCACTTCCCCGGGGTGATTCTCAGCGATGTGCGCATGCCGGGCATGAGTGGCCTTGAATTGCTGGCGAAACTGCAACACCAGGACGTGGACTTACCGGTGATCCTGCTGACCGGTCATGGCGATGTGCCGATGGCGGTCGAAGCCATGCGCGAGGGTGCCTACGACTTCCTCGAAAAGCCCTTCAGCCCCGAGACCTTGCTCAACAGCCTGCGCCGGGCGCTGGACAAGCGGCGGCTGGTGCTGGAAAACCGGGCCCTGCACGAACAGGCCGACCACCGCAGCCGACTCGAGGCCAGCCTGCTGGGTGTTTCCCAGGGCTTGCAGACCCTGCGCCGACAAGTGCTGGACCTCGCGGCGCTGCCGGTGAATGTGCTGATCCGCGGCGAAACCGGCAGTGGCAAGGAACTGGTAGCCCGTTGCCTGCATGATTTTGGCTCACGCGCCGATAAACCCTTTGTGGCCCTGAACTGTGCGGCGATCCCCGAGCAACTGTTCGAGGCCGAGCTGTTCGGTCACGAAAGCGGCGCCTTCACCGGCGCTCAGGGCAAACGCATCGGCAAACTGGAATACGCCGATGGCGGCACCCTGTTCCTCGATGAGATCGAAAGCATGCCGTTGGCGCAGCAGGTCAAACTGCTGCGAGTGCTGCAGGACAAAAAACTTGAGCGACTGGGCGCCAACCAGAGCATTGATGTCGACCTGCGCATCATCGCCGCGACCAAACCCGATCTGCTGGATGAAGCCCGCGCCGGACGTTTTCGCGAAGACCTGGCCTATCGGCTGAACGTTGCGCAATTGCGCCTGCCGCCGTTGCGCGAGCGCCGTGAAGACATTCCCTTGCTGTACGAACATTTCGCCCAGGCCGCGGCGCAACGACTGGGGCGCAGCCACGGGCCCCTGAGCGGTGCGCAATTGAGCCGGCTGCTGAGTCACGACTGGCCCGGTAACGTGCGCGAACTGGCCAACGTGGCCGAGCGTCAGGTCCTGGGGCTGGATGAACCGGAACCCGCCGCAATCGAGACCGGCCAGTCCCTCGCCGCCCAACAGGAAGCCTTCGAAGCCCAATGCCTGCGCGCCGCGCTGACCCGCCACAATGGCGATATCAAGGCCGTCCTCGAAGAGCTGCACCTGCCGCGCCGCACCTTCAATGAAAAAATGCAGCGCCACGGCCTCACCCGAGAAATGTTCCTGCCCTGAACCCTCGAGCGATCAACACCTATAAGCGGATTTCCGCTCATCAATTTCAGGTGATGAGCGATATCTCGCTCACAAAAACAACCACACCCCTCTAAACCGGCCCTCTCCAACTTGGCACAGCTCCTGCAATAGACCCTGCAGGCTGCGTTTTTGCGCGCTCCACAAAAACAATTAAATGAAGGATCCGTCATGGATAACTCACAAGCCCTGCCTCTTGGGTCGGCTGCTTCGCCTGCCAAAGTAAGAACCACGGCCAGCCGCATCAAATCGATTTTCAGCGGTTCCGTCGGCAACATGGTCGAGTGGTACGACTGGTACGTCTACGCCGCATTCTCCCTGTACTTTGCAAAAACCTTCTTCCCTGCCGGCTCTTCCACTGCACAGTTAATGAATACCGCAGCGATCTTCGCCGTCGGCTTCCTGATGCGTCCTATCGGTGGCTGGCTGATGGGCATTTACGCCGACCGTGTCGGCCGTAAAGCCGCGTTGATGGCCTCGGTCTACCTGATGTGCTTCGGCTCGTTACTTATCGCCCTGAGCCCTAGTTACGAAACCATCGGTATTGGTGCGCCGATCCTGCTGATCTTTGCCCGATTGCTGCAAGGCCTGTCGGTCGGCGGCGAGTATGGCACCTCAGCCACTTACCTCAGCGAAATGGCGACCAAGGAGCGCCGTGGCTTCTTCTCCAGCTTCCAGTACGTGACCCTGATTTCCGGCCAGCTCATCGCACTGGGCGTGCTGATCGTGCTGCAAAACACCCTGACCACCGAACAGCTGTATGCCTGGGGCTGGCGTATCCCGTTCGCCATCGGCGCCCTGTGTGCAGTGGTAGCGTTGTATTTGCGTCGCGGGATGGAAGAAACCGAGTCGTTCACCAAGAAAGAAAAGTCCAAAGAAAGCACCATGCGCACGCTGATGCGTCACCCCAAGGAGTTGCTGACCGTGGTCGGCCTGACCATGGGCGGCACCCTGGCGTTCTACACCTACACCACGTACATGCAGAAGTACCTGGTGAACACGGTGGGCATGAGCATCAGCGACTCCACCACCATTTCGGCGGCCACCCTGTTCCTGTTCATGTGCCTGCAACCGATCATTGGCGGCTTGTCGGATAAAATCGGTCGTCGCCCGATCCTGATCGCCTTCGGTGTGCTGGGGACCCTGTTCACCGTGCCGATCCTGATGACCCTGCACACCATCCAGACCTGGTGGGGCGCGTTCTTCCTGATCATGGCCGCCCTGATCATCGTCAGCGGCTACACCTCGATCAATGCCGTGGTCAAAGCCGAACTGTTCCCGACCGAAATTCGCGCACTGGGCGTAGGCCTGCCATACGCGCTGACCGTGTCGATCTTCGGCGGCACCGCCGAGTACATCGCCCTGTGGTTCAAGAGCATCGGCATGGAAACCGGCTACTACTGGTACGTAACTGCGTGCATCGCCGTGTCGCTGGTGGTGTACATCACTATGAAGGACACTCGCAAACACTCGCGGATCGTGACTGACTGACGGCCACTCATCCGCCGGCTTCTACAGGCCTTGTAGGAGCCGGCGGGTACACCTGCCACACCGCTTTCGCCCGTGAATCTTCGACATACCGCTCCTGCAATCTCCCCTCGCCGCACTCCCCCCGCTCCCTCGAAAAGACACCACTCGTTCATCCCGCGATGATTAATGATCGGTTAATTCCCGGTTGTCATTCTTCTGCCATCTGAATCCCTATCGACGTCTCGTCCGTACAGAGAATGCAGGCCTGGGAAGCCGTGCCTGAAAGCAATCTGCGACACTGAATACATCTAATAAATCGATACTTAAAGGCAAATATTTGCGCTTTTTAATCAAATTCATCCGCGTAGTATGAATTCCATACCCAACGCACAACACGTCAACGCATCTGGAGCACACACCATGAAAACCAAACTGATCCTCGCCCTGACCTTCTCCGTACTGGCCGCCAACACCTTTGCCGCCGATGGTTTTGAGCGCACCGGTTCTGCTGTCGCCGCTGATGGTTACGATCGCACTGGCGCTGCCACTCTCGCCGCCGACGGCTTCGACCGCACCCCACAAGGCCAGACCGTTGCCGAAGGTGGTCGTGATCGCCTGGAAGAAAAAGGCCTGGTTGAAGATGGCTACGACCGCACCGGTTCCGCCACCGTCGCTCAAGATGGTTTTGACCGCACCGGCTCCGCCACTCTCGCCTCTGACGGCTTCGATCGCACCGGCTCGGCTTCCATCAGCTGACAGCTGAACGCGGCATCACAGCCCGGCCTCGGCCGGGCTTAGTCGTTTTTACGGGGCAGGAACCCGAGCAAAAAAGCCTTGGAGTAATTCGCGCACGCCTTGCACTATTGCACCCTTTCCCCGCCCTGGAACCGCGCCCATGCCTGACGATATCCACTTCTACGAACCCGCCCTGGGCCACGGTCTGCCCCATGACCCGTTCAATGCCATCGTCGGTCCGCGGCCTATCGGCTGGATTTCATCACAGGACGCCCAAGGCCGGCTGAACCTGGCGCCCTACAGCTTTTTCAACGCGTTCAACTACATTCCGCCGATCATCGGGTTCTCGAGCGTGGGTCGCAAAGACAGCCTGAACAACATCGAACAGACCGGCGAGTTCGCCTGGAACCTGGCCACTCGCCCGTTGGCAGAGCAGATGAACCAGAGCTGCGCCATGGTGGCGCCCGACATCAACGAATTCGAACTGGCCGGGCTCACGACCGTGGCCTCGAAGATCATTCAGGTACCGCGCGTCGCCCAAAGCCCGGTGTCCTTCGAGTGCAAGGTCACCCAGATCATTCAGTTGCAGCGCGCAGACAAGGAAGTGGTGCCGAGCTGGCTGGTCCTCGGCGAAGTGGTCGCCGTGCATATCGCCAAGTGGTTGCTCAAGGATGGGGTCTACGACACCGCCGCGGCAGAGCCGATTCTGCGCGGCGGCGGCCCGGCGGACTATTTCCAGGTGGGCCCGGAGGCCTTGTTCAAAATGTTCCGTCCGGGGGCAAGCGGGCGGTGATTACCAGACCAGTTCACCGTCTTCGCTGACGTCGGCCAAGTGCTCGAGTTGCTGCTCGGCGGCCTGATCGGCCTCAAGGGCGGTCTTGAACGTCTGTTCGATGAGGACTTTATTAAAGCGCGGGGCGCCCGAGCCACCCAGTGCCTTGACGGCGATCGCGGCGTTGTAGCCTTCCTCAGCGCGTACCGCGGCTGAAACGGCTTCGAATTGTGCAAACTCTTTACGTGCCATGTTGCGGATCCTGGCCAATGGAAAGTCGGCCATTCTAAACCCTCAGCAGGCCAACTGCTGCATGGCCGAGGCGTTGAACTGTGGGTACTCACCGCGCGCCTGTTGCGCCGACACGTCGCTGAAGGTGTGAAAATCCAGGTGATTGACCACCAGTTCCTGCACCAACTCGCCGAATATCGCCATGGCCGGACTGCCGAAATAGGCAGTCATGGCCTGCTGGTCGGCCCAGAAGCCAGACACCAGCCACAAATCGGGGTCGCACAACGAGTGCTGCAAGGCGAAGTGCAGGCACCCGCGCGCCTGGCGCGAAGGTTCGATCAGGCTGCTCAAGCGCGCACCCAACTCCATCGAGCGTCCCGCTCGGGCACGGACAAACGCCATATGGCTGACGGGGATTTGCATGGACATGTTCGAGTCTCCCTGGGTGTCGACGGTCCGCAGCCTTGAGAGAGGCGGCGACAGGAACAGAGGTTAAGCACCTGGCTCAAGGGGCGTTAGTCGATTCCTGCCGGCTTGTTGCACAATCCTGCATCGGCACGGGATCGCTGCCACACCCATCCCCACCTGAGCAATGAACGCCACTGGGTGTTTCGAGCAAGTTTTTCAGTGCACCCGGCAGATTTTCCATGCTTCACTGGACGACACAGCAGGATCAGGCAAGTTTTGCGCAGGATCGGCCTACCGCCCTGCCTTGCACAAATTTAAGCTGTGCCCATTCCATCAGCCTTGCCGAGGATGTGCCCATGACGTCTCTGGATTCCACCCACGCCCCGCTGGACGCCAACCTGGAACAACAACGCGTGGAACTCTCGGCAATCATCGGCCGTAACACCTGCGAAGACGGCAGCTACGCGACCGCCATCGGTTCGTTGTTCCTGTCGCGCCACAGCCAGTCCCACGAGTTCGCCCCGGTGCTCGCGCAACCTGCGCTGTGCATCATGGCCCAAGGCCGCAAAGAGGTGCACCTGGCGGACGAAGTCTTCAACTACGACCCACTCAACTACCTGGTGGTCTCGGTCTCGATGCCGCTGAGCGGACGGGTGGTGAATGTCTCGCCCCAGGAACCGATCCTCGCCCTGCGCCTGGACATCGACCCCGCGGAGATCACCGCGTTGATCGCCGACGCTGGCCCCCTCGGCGTCCCCACCCGCCCCGTCGGGCGCGGCCTGTATGTCGAGCAACTGGATCAACCGATGCTCGATGCCGTGCTGCGCCTGGCACGCCTGCTCGACACACCGAAAGACATCGCCATGCTCGCACCGCTGGTGCGCCGGGAGATTCTCTATCGTTTGCTGCGCAGCCCCCAAGGCCACCGGTTGTATGAAATAGCGATCGCCAACAGCCAGAGCCATCGCATCAGCCAGGCCATCAAATGGCTCAACGGCAACTACGAGCAACCCTTGCGCATTGACGACCTGGCCCGGGAAGTGAACCTGAGTGTGTCGACCCTGCACCACCGCTTCAAGGCGATGACGGCCATGAGTCCACTGCAGTATCAGAAGCAACTGCGCCTGCAAGAGGCGCGGCGCCTGATGCTGGCCGAGGGCATCGACGCCTCCGCCGCCGGTTACCGTGTCGGCTATGAAAGCCCCTCACAGTTCAGCCGTGAATACAGCAGGCTGTTCGGCGCTCCGCCGTTGCGGGATCTGGCGCGGTTGCGGATATCGGTTTAATCAGAATCTTCGGCGGGCAAATGGAACACCGCCCGTGACCACCTCTGACCTCAGGCGCCCAGTACCCGACAGGCTTCGGACGGAATAGTCACCGACACCGGATTGCCGATGCTCAGGCCGATGTCCTGGCACGGTGTGCTCAGGGCAGTCAGCGAAACGCCGGAACACTCGACCGTGGTTTCGATGGTCGCGCCGATATCCCGTACAAAAGTCACTTTGCCCAGTAGCCGGTTACCCGCCGTCGCCTGAGGATGGGACAGTTGCAAGTCCTCGGGACGCACCAGCATCTTGACCTTCTCGCCCACCACGATGCTACTGCAGATCGGCACCTGCAGGGCATCGCCACCTGGCAAGCCGACCTTGCCATCACCCAATGCGGTGGCCGGGAAAATGTTGCCCGAACCGATGAAGTCCGCCACAAACTCGTTGGCCGGGTGGCGGTAGATCTCGATCGGCGTACCAATCTGCTGGATCCGGTGCTCACCCAGTACCACCACGATATCGGCCATGGTCATGGCTTCACGCTGGTCGTGAGTGACCAGGATGGTGGTGATGTTCAGGCGTTGCTGCAACTGACGGATTTCCACCTGCATCGACTCACGCAGCTTGGCGTCCAGTGCTGACAGCGGCTCATCGAGCAACAGGATTTTCGGATGCGCGGCAATCGCCCGGGCAATCGCCACTCGTTGACGCTGGCCGCCGGACAGTTTCGACACCGGACGGTCGACCATCTGCTGCAGCTGAATCAGTTGCAGCAGCTCAGTGACCCGCGTCTGCTGGTCGCTCTTGCTCACGCCGCGCAGCTTCAAGGGATAGGCGATGTTCTCGCCGACGGTCATGTGCGGGAACAGCGCCAGGGATTGAAACACCATGCCGAAGTTGCGCAGGTGCGCGGGTGTATTACCAATGTCTTCGCCGTCCAGGCGAATCTCCCCGCCACTAAGGGTTTCCAGGCCCGCGATCATGCGCAGCAAGGTGGTTTTACCGCAGCCCGAGGGCCCGAGAAAACACACCAGCTTGCCCTCGGGCAAATGCAGGTTGACGTCTTTTACCGCGCAAGCCGAGCCGTAATGTTTCTCGACGTTTTCCAGAATCAGACCAGTCATGTTGCTCACCTCAAATCAAAAGGAAACGCCACCTTCACCGACCAGCTTCTCCAACGCCCAGATCAGGACGAAGTCGATCAGCACGATCAGCACGGCAAACGAAAATACGGTGGGGTCCAGCGATGACACGGTGCGGCTGTACATCCAGATCGGCACGGTCATGACATCGATGGTGTAGAGGAAGTAGGTCACGGTGAATTCGTTGAACGAGACGATGAATGCCAGCAGCATCCCCGCCAGGATCCCCGACTTCATCAGCGGTACCACCACATCGAAAATGGCCCGGGTCGGCGAAGCACCAAGCATCTGCGCTGCTTCTTCGACTTCGCTGCCAATGGAAAGCATTGCCGCCGTGCAGTTCTTCACCACGAATGGCAGGGCCAGGATCACGTGGGCAATCACCAGCCGCGAGGTGGTCATCTGGAATGGCAGGCTGTCGAACACCAACAGCAAGGCCAGCCCCAGCACCACCATCGGAAACACCAGCGGCAGCGACATCAATTGCAACGCCACGGCCTTGCCACGAAACTCGCAACGGGTCAGCGCATAGGCAGCCGGCACCGCGATGAGCGTGGCGAAGATCATGGTCAGGCATGACACCATCAGGCTGGTGCTCATGGCCGTGCCCAGGCTCAGCACATCGCTGGCGTCCGGCGAAACGAAGGTGTGCCAGGCGGCCTTGTACCATTGCAGGCTGTAGCTGCTGGGCGGGAAGTCGAGGTTCGACGCGCCACTGAACGACATGACGATCATGGTCAGGATCGGCAGCACCGCCAGCAGCAGGATGAAACCGGACAACACGCCGGCAAACCTGCCGGTATCGCCGGGCAACAACGACTGGCGCTTCTTGATCAAGGTGCTCATTGCGAAGCCTCCAGCATGCGCCGACGACGGCCGGTGATGTATTCGGACAGGGTCATGATGGCCAGGGTGGTAACGATCAACACCACGCCTGCCGCGGACGCGGCCGGCCAGTTCATCAGCGGCGCAATCTGGTCGTGCACCATCACCGCCAGCATCGGCACGCGTCGGCCGCCGAGCAGCAACGGCACCACAAAACTGCTGGCGTTGTAGGCGAAGACCAGGGTCGCACCGGTGATGATCCCCGGCAGGCTCATGGGCAACACGACCTGGCGGAACACCTGCAAGCGGCTGGCGCCGAGGGTCGCGGCGGCTTCTTCATAGGTCCGGGCAACGCCGCGCATGGCACTGGCAATCGGCAGGACGGCCAACGGAAACGCGGTTTGCACCAGCCCCATCAATACGCCGTTCTGGTTGTACAGCAGCATGATCGGGCGCTGAATCAGGCCCAGGCCCATCAAGGCCTGGTTGAGCATGCCACCGGGGCCCAGGATCACCAGCCAGCCATAGCTTTGCAGCAGCAGATTGACCAGCAACGGCAACAGCACCGCCGCCAGAAACACCCGGCGCAGCAAGGGTGAAGTCAGGCGCGACATGGTGTACGCCACCGGAATCGCCAGCAGCACCGCGATCACCGCGCTGATCAATGCCAGGCGCAGGGTCAGCAGCAAGGACTTGAGGTAGTAAGGCTCCAGCAACTGGGCGTAGCTGGCCAGGCTGAAACCGCTCCACTCCGCGCCTTTGGTGCCAACGCTCATGCGCAGCACCAAGAGGCTGGCGGCAATCAGCACACCGAGAAACAGCATCGAGGGCGTCAGGAGAAACCAGGCGCGCAGCGTCGGTGAAACGCCGAGGTGGCGGCGCACGACAGCTGCGCCGACCGGGTGGGTCAGGGGTTGGTGTTCCATAGCAAGGGTCTCGTCAATGGAAAACAAAAAACCTGGAGTCGCACGAGAAACCGTGGCGAGGGAGCTTGCTCCCGCTGGGTCGCAAAGCGCCCCCCAGAACCTGTTGACCGGTGTTCCTCTGACACACCGCACCGCCCGCTTCACGACTGCTACGCAGTCGAGCGGCAGCAAGTTCCCTCACCACAATGGATCTCCAGACGACAGGCGTCAGGAAGAGAAGATTTCCGTGTAACGACGAATCCATTGGTCATGCACACTCGCCAGGAAGGCGTTGTCGTGCATGATCGCCTTCTCGGCGATCTGCTCCGGCGTCAGGATGTACGGGCTCTTGCGCGCTTCGGCGGAGATGATCGCCTTGGCGTTGACCGGGCCGTTGAAGATGTCTTCGGCCATCTTGCCCTGCACCAGCGGGTCGAGGGAGTGGTCGATGAAGGCGTAGGCCAGGTCAGTGTCACCGGGACGGTTCTTGGGCATCACCGACAACATCAGGTCGGTGTAGAACCCTTCCTTCATCCCGAACGTGGCGCCCAGGCCGTAGGCCGGGTCACGGATCTGCTTCGGGAAGAACGCCGGAGCGTACAGGCCACCCATGTCCAGGGACCCGGTGCGGAACAGTTCGGCGATCTGGTTGGGGTTTTCACCCAGGGTCACGACACGGTCCTTGAGCTCGGCGAGCTTCTTGAAGCCAGGTTCGATGTTGTGTTCGTCACCGCCCGCCAGTTTCGCCGCGATGATGATCAGGTCCATCGCCTCGGTCCAGTTCGGCGGTGGCAGGAAGATGTTCGGCGCCATGTCGGCGTCCCACAGCGCCGCGTAGCTGTCCGGGGCTTCTTTCAAGGTACGGGTGCTGTAGACCAGGCTGTTGCACCAGAGCAGGTAACCAATGCCGTGGCCGTTGGCCCCGGTGCGGTATTTCTCCGGTACGTCGAGCAGGTTGGGAATGCGGTTGAGGTCGGGCTTCTCCAGCAGGCCGGCAGCGGCCAGGCCTTCGGCACCGACACCGGCCAGGGTGATGATGTCGTATTGCGGACGATCCCCCCCTGCCTTGAGCTTGGCGACCATCTCCGAGGTGCTGCCAGTGCGGTCGGCGATGACCTTGGCACCGGTCTTGGCTTCAAAGGTCGCGGCAATGTTGCGCAGCGCGGCAAGCCCGGTGTCATCGGACCAGGTCAGCAGGCGCAGGGTCTTGCCCTGGAAACGGGTATCGCTGGCGCTGGCGCGGATGAACGGCATGCTCATGGCCGCCGCGGCAACCGAGGCGACACCTACGGTCTTGATGAATTGTCTTCTGTTCAGATCATGCTCGCCCATGGAGGACTCCCTTTATTGTTGTAGGTATAAGGTGGCTGCATCCCTTGCGACCGCGCGGTTCGACTTGCGGCAAGCCCCCGAATTACAAGGGCTTGGGCGGGGTCTTCGGGCTCATCCTGAGGTCACGCAAAACGCGCAACAATCGAAAAAAAATCATTGGTGCCATGTCCCGCGCGCATGCCTCGTTACGAGGCATGCGTGGCCCGTTTTCGTGCTCTCAGACGGCGCGAATCACGTGCTTGATTTCCTGAAACGCTTGCAAGCCCCAAGGCCCCAATTCGCGGCCGATGCTGCTCTGCTTGTAGCCGCCCCAAGCGGTCTGCGGGAAGATCACCTGGGGCGCGTTGATCCATACCAGCCCGGCCTGCAAGGCGTTGGCGACCCGCTCGGCATTCTCGACATCACGGCTGACCACGCTGGCGACCAGGCCGAACTGACTGTCGTTGGCCAGCCCGATGGCCTCCTGCTCAGAGGCAAAACGGCGCACACACAGCACCGGGCCAAAAATCTCTTCACACCACAGCGCACTGTCCAGGGGCACGTCGGTGAAGACCGTGGGCTGCAAAAAATAACCGCGCGGCAGATCGGCAGGACGACCACCACCACAGACCAGGCGGGCGCCAGCGCTCAGGCCGCGATCAATGTGGCCCAGCACCCGCTGGTACTGCGCCTGATTGACCAGGGCGCCCATTTCCACGTCCGGGTCGAATGGATCGGCCACCCGAATCGATTCGGTCTTGGCCTTCAGCCGCTGCAGGAATTCATCCGCCAGTTCATCGGCCACCAGTACCCGGCTGGTGGCGGAACACATCTGCCCGGCGTTGAAAAAACCACCGCCGCTGGCCAGCTCTACCGCCAGGTCGAGGTCGGCATCCGCCATCACCAGCAACGAGGATTTACCGCCCAGTTCCAGGCTCACGCCCTTCACCGTTTCCGCCGCGCGCTGCATGACCTGTACGCCGACCACGTTACTGCCGGTAAAGGAAATCTTCGCCACCCGTGGGTCGCCCGACAGCGGCGCACCGACCGCCAGGCCCGTCCCGCAGACCAGGTTGAACACGCCCTTGGGTAAGCCACTCTCGGCGATGATCGTCGCCAGTTCCAACTCCGCCAGCGGGGTGACTTCCGACGGTTTGAGCACCACGCAGCAACCTGCCGCCAGGGCCGGGGCGAGTTTCCAGGCGGTAGTGACCATCGGGAAGTTCCAGGGCACGATCAGCCCCACCACACCGCACGGCTCGCGGCGCACGCGGGCGGCGAAGTCGTCGCTCGGCAGCTCGACCGTGCGGTCCAGCCCGGCATCCAGTGCTTCGGCGAGGCCGGCGTAATAGTCGAAGGTGGCGATCACGTCATCGACGTCGATCCCCGCTTCGAACTGTGGCTTGCCGTTGTTGATCGACTGCAAGTACATCAGACGCTCACGGCGAGTCTGCACACCGCTGGCGATGGCACGCAGGATCGCGCCACGCTCGCTACCGGTGGTTTTCGACCAACCGGCAAACGCCGCGCTGGCCGCGGTCACCGCGTGCCGGACTGCGCGTTCATCGCCGCCGTTGACCGTGGTCAGCAAGGCTTCGGTGGCCGGGTTGATGACCCGCAGGTGTTCGTCGCCCGCCGACCATCGGCCATCGATATAGAGGCCGTCCAACGTGACAGGAAAGCTCATGCCGACACCGCCTTCATCCACTGGCTCTGGTCGATTTCGATCAGGGTCGGGCCCTGACGATCAACCGCCGCCCGCAGGGCTGACTGCAGTTCTTCGACGCCGTTGATAGCCAGCGCCGCGCAGCCCAGGCCTTTGGCCACGGTGATGAAATCCGGGGTGTAGATGTCGACGCCTACCGGCTCAATGTCGCGGTTGACCATATATTTCTTGATCTCTTCATAGCCCTGGTTGTTCCACAGCAGGACGATCACCGGGGTACGGGCTTCCACCGCGCTGGCCAGCTCCGGCAAGGTGAATTGCAGGCCGCCATCGCCGATCAGGCACACCACGGGCGGACGAGAATTGCATTCGGTTCCACCGCCGAGCCAGGCGCCGATGGCGGCTGGCAAGGCGTAGCCCAAGGTGCCGTAACCGGTGGACGAGTTGAACCAGCGACGCGGACGTTCCGGGTTGAAGGTCAGGTTGCCGGTGTACACCGGCTGGGTCGAATCACCGACAAACACCGCCTCAGGCAGCGTGTCCTGCACGGTTTTCAGGAACAGCGTCTGGGCACGGGTTGGCGCATCCCAGGTCGTGTCGAGCTGGGCACGCAAGGTCGCGGCCCGAGCCTGGCCCCAGTCGCTGCTGCGTTCAGCCAGCACATGCCTGGCCACGCCATCGAGCAACGCCTGTGCCGCGTTCCGGGCGTCGGACACCAGCGCTATCTGGGGCGGGTAGTTGCGCACGGTCTGGTCGGGATCGATGTCGACCCGCAACAAAGCCCCCGGAATCTCGAAGCCACCGGCAAAGGTCACGTCGTAGTCGGTTTCCGCCAGTTCGGTGCCGATGGCCAGCACGACGTCCGCGTCCGCCACCAAGGCACGGGTGGCCACCAGGGTCTGGGTCGAGCCGATCAGCAGCGGGTGCAGCGAGGGCAGCATGCCTTTGGCGTTGATGGTCAGTGCCACCGGGGCGTCGAGCCGTTCGGCCAGTTGCATCAGTTCGGCAGCGGCATCGATCGCACCGCCACCGGCTAGGATCAGCGGACGCTTGGCGTTGGCCAGCCATTCGCTCATTTGCGCCACGGCCGCTGGGGCTGCACCGGCGCGAGTGATGTTTACCGGCTGGCTGTCGAACAGTGCATCGGCGTCTTCCACCAGCACGTCCAGTGGAATTTCGATGTGCACCGGACGCGGGCGGCCCGCCTGGAACAAGGCAAAGGCGCGAGCCAGCACGCCTGGCAATTCAGCCGCCGACATCAGCGTATGGGAGAACGCCGCCACACCGGCCACCAGCGCACCCTGGTTCGGCAGCTCATGCAGCTTGCCGCGACCGCCGCCCAATTGGCTGCGCGATTGCACACTGGAGATCACCAGCATCGGGATCGAATCGGCATAGGCCTGGCCCATGGCGGTGGTGATATTGGTCATGCCAGGGCCGGTGATGATGAAACACACCCCCGGTTTGCCGCTGGTGCGGGCATAGCCGTCGGCCATGAAGCCGGCGCCCTGCTCGTGACGGGGGGTGACGTGGTTGATGCTCGAACGGGCCAGCCCGCGATACAACTCAACGGTATGCACGCCGGGAATGCCGAACACCTGCTCGACCCCGTAGCCTTCGAGTAACTTGACCAATACTTCGCCACACGTCGCCATGTCTTTGCCCTTTTTATTTGTCGAGACACTGGCCCCACGCGCCAACCCAGTGTGCGCGGCGAGGCTCAGTCATGGCGTTATTGGAACGGTCCGCGGGTAGCCGCAACAATCGATAAAAAGTCATACTCGCCATGTCCTCACCTCATGCCTTGGCGTCCCATGAAACGACTTCCTCCCCTTCCCGCCCTGCACACGTTTCTGATCACGGCCCAATGCTGCAACTTCACCCGGGCAGCCGAGCAGTTGCACATCACCCAAGGCGCGGTGAGCCGGCAGATCGCCGGCCTGGAAGAACATCTGGGTTACGCCCTGTTTCACCGTCAGGCGCGCGGGTTGAGCCTGACCGCCGAAGGGCTGGAGTGGCTGCCACGGATCCAGCAGGTGTTCGGCCTGATCGATGAGGCGGTGGAGCAAGTCGGCAAGCACCGTGAAACCTTGCAACTCAAGGCGCCGACCTGTGTCATGCGCTGGCTGTTGCCACGTTTGCTGCAATGGCAGAAAGAGCGTCCGGACGTGCCGGTGGAGCTGACGACCACCGTGCAGCACGGCGTGGACTTTCACCGCGAACAGTTCGACGCGGCCGTCATGTACGGTGCGCCACCGGACAGCTCACTGGCGTCCTTGCGCCTGTTTGACGAACAACTCACGCCAGTCTGCTCCCGGCCGCTGCTCGACGGCCCGGTGCCGCTGCACAGCCCGCACGATCTGGGCAAACACCTGCTGCTGCACCCCACGCGTGATCAACGGGACTGGAAAACCTGGCTGAAAGCGGCGGACGTCAACCTCAGTACCCTGGGCAAGGGCCAGCATTTCGAAACCCTGGATTTGGCCATGTCTGTGGCGTCCCAAGGTACGGGCGTGGCGATTGGTGACTGGTCGTTGATCGGCGATGACCTGAGTGCCGGAAGGCTGGTCATGCCCTTTGATCTGAAGGTCAGTACCGGGCTGGCGTACTACCTGGTGTTCCCGCAAAAGCCGGGACCGTCGCCGCAGCTGCGTGAGTTGATGGAGTGGCTGGTGTTACAGGCACAAGCGCGATAATCACTTGATCGTATCGCAGTGGTGCCTGTTCAACCGAGAAGACCATGCGCAATGCATGGCCTTCTACTGACATCACGGTTCAGCTTTTTTTGATGGCTTTCAAATAGATCAGAAATGCCTCATAACGTGCCGCGGTCGCGTTCAATGCCGGCACATCCGCAATCGACTCAGGGTGATTGACCTGGAGAAAATGCGTGTAGGCTGCAGCAACCTTCGAGACTTCTTCCGTCCAGCTACGGATAACCGGGTCCAACGCGTCCAGTTCATCCAATGCATTGAGCTTGCGCCGCAAATCACGTACTTGCAGCTCATCTGACTTGGCGCTGTCGTTAAGGGTACTCATACGCTCGCGCACCGCATCCCTGGCTTCTGCCAGATTGGTGAACTGCCGCCCTTGATCTATGCCCTCGAGATTTCCCTGGAGCTTGCTCAGCACCATTTTCAGGAAGTCCTGATCCGGTTTTTTGGTGGTTACCAGCTTTATCGCGGCCTCAATCTCCTCTGCGCTCGGCAGCAGGCTTTTGACGATAGCCAACCAACCCGGGGCCTTGAATTGCTGAATGGCATCGTCGATAAAACGCTTCTCCGCCGCAAGCTTCTCAAGGTCACCCTTGTCGCTCTCCATGCGTCGCTCGATAGCCGCCACCTCAGTACCGAAGGTCTGACGCAAATTACCGGCCGATTCAGCGAAACTGATCGTGTCAAACTCTTGGGTCACCTGCGCCAGATAGCGATTGGCAGAGTCCAACGCAACCTGCGAACCGGCAACCCGTTCAATACCATGCTTCAGGAGTCTGACTATTTGTTCGTTTTTCAGTTCGGAGGACAAACCCGTGTTACTTTCGACCTCCTGAATGCTAGTTAACGTCGCGACGAGTCCCGTGTTGGCCAATGACGCAGCAACCTTCTTGAGATCGTCAAACAGCTGTTGGTCCGCGTTATTTATCTCGTTACCGACATACGAAAGCTTATCTTGCAATGAGGGTAAAAAATCAAATTCCGGACCTACCACACTCATATTCAGCCGGTCCTTGGCGCGCCTCATTACAGCAGGGTCGGGTACTACGTAATGACCAGCCATCGCAAACTCATAATCACTCATGACCACACTCATCCTTGAATTAAGATATTCCAATTAATCCGCAACCTGATTAAAAACATCTGACAGCGCGCGAGCATGCCCTTGAATGGTTTTCCACGGCTCAAAAATGGCCTGAAGATTAAGGACCAACAAAATCAAATCCAATTCGCTCGCGTTGTCTTCAAACGCCTCCAAAGACACACCCAGACTACTCCAGACAATACCCAACACATCCTCAAGACACTTGATACCTTTCTCAGCGTCTTTCATCAATGCGCGCATTTCGGTAAAGTTGGTCGCCAGGATTATCAGGCTCTGTGACAGACGGGCTTTCGACAACTTTTCAACCAACCGCTCCTTACGATTTAACAACTCATTTTTCTGCGCCCTGGTTTCTTCCGCCTTGGCGCCGAATATACCACCGGTCACCAACAACCCAAGGGGCCCGAACACCAGCCCGGTAAAAGCGTAGCCCACCTGATAGTCATACTCTGTTTGCTTTTCGGCGATCGCCTCATCAAGTGCTCTTATTTGCTCACGAAGCTCATCAACCCCTTCATGCTTGTCGAGACCTGCCTCATCAGCAGCTTTTAACTTGGAGGCAACCTCAATCAACAACTCATTCGATATCTTGCGTGAAAATTCAATCGCCAATGCATTGACGCCGGCAACAGCCAGGTAAAAAACCGCGATATCAATTTTCGCCCGTGCCAAAGCCTTACTGAGACTCTCAACACGTTTTGAATCGGTGCTGCTCAGCGGAATAGCTGCCAGGCGTGCTTTTTCATCATCGTCCAACGAGTCAACACCTCCCTGCACACGCTTGTAGGCTTCGCTGCCCTTCAGAAGCTCGATGATGGCCGAGCCTGACTTGAAAAAGGTACTGGCAAACAGATCGAGTTGATTTCCAATATTCTTGGTTTCACGCTCCAGCGTTGCCCACGACAAGGCATGCTGATGAATACGCTGATGAAACTGCTGTATGCTCTCCGGGGAAACTTCTTTATAATTCGACTCACTGTAGCCGAGATAAGATTCAACCTCTCTGATATCTAGCGGCAAGGCAAGCCCCACGCCAACATAGCGTTTAATCGACAGCACATGGCTTTTCTTGACGATAAACGTTTCTTCATCAATATTTTTCGTCCGTTGACCAAAGTACTGCTCCGGCACAAACCAGGAGGCCGCCATCACATTATCAACGCCCTTCAGCGTTGGAACAACGCTCACCGCTATCGCCTGCAACTGCTCAGCGGCCAATTCTAAATCTTGCCTCATATATTCTCCGATGTATAACCAGGACATATAACCCGCACTTAAGCACTTACTCATTCATATCATGAGTCGATGAATACGCCTCAAATACCAAGTAACAGTATCGCGCTGCCCCCTCACTCACAACCTCCCACCCGGATCAGACAATGTAGGACTTCGCCCTTAACATTGTCGGCAAAAAAACTCATCAAAAAACAAAAACAACTCCCACGCCAAGCAACCTACATTTATTCACTACCAACCCGTAACTCTCCATTTCAAAAACCCTCCATCAACAAATATTCACAAGATCACCAAACTGCACTCAACACACTCAATCCGATAAAGCACACGCAAAAAAAAATGACCACTGAAGTGGCCATTTTCATACATCTTCTCAGTAACCTACCGTAAATCTCTGCCGGGAATATTCATGTCTCTCCACTTCATCCAGCATCGCAATCGCATAGTCGGCGAAGCTGATCCAGCTCTTGCCTTCAGCACTCACCAGCAAGTCATCCTGGCCGATACGAAAAGTCCCGGTGCGCTCGCCTTCAACGAACAGCGCGGACGGCGAGAGGAAGGTCCAGTCCAGCTCCTGCTCCTGGCGCAAGGTGTCGAGGAACACCGCGCCGGCACTGGCCTCGGCCTTGTACTCAGCCGGAAAGTCCGGGCTATCGATGACCCTGCTGCCGGTGGGCAACAGTAGCGAGCCGGCGCCACCGACCACCAGCAGGCGCTTGACCCCGGCTTGCTTCACCGGAGCGGTGATGGCGCCGGCGGGGATGGTCGCAAAATGTGCGGCACTGATCACCAGGTCATGGCCGGCCACTGCCGCTTGCAAGGCGGCTGCATCGAGAACGTCCACGTTCTTGCTCACCACACCCGGACGCGGGCTGAGTTTCGAGGTGTCGCGGGCAATGGCGGTGACGCTGTGACCACGACGCAGGGCCTCTTCCAGCAGTTGGCTGCCGGCACGGCCGGTGGCACCAATGATTGCGATCTTGCTCATGAACAGTGCTCCAGTTCAGGTGTGACGCAGCGCGTCACTGGCGGCATTCCCACGCGAGCGTGGGAACGATCATTCAGTTACTCGGTGAACACGAGTTACCACTTCATCTCGCCCTTGGCGACTTTTGCGCTCAGCTCCAGGGAGCTTTCTTCGCCCAGGGTCGGGTAACGTTTTTTCATGGCGCCGATCAGCTCGGCGGAATCCTTGGCGTTGGCTGTTTCTTCATCGAATGCCTTGATGTAGTCGGCGGTGAAATGCACGGCTGCCAGCGACCGGGCGCTGTCACCCAGGTAGTGGCCGGGAACGATAGTCTCGGGCTTCAGGCGGTCGATGGTGTTCAGGGTCGTCAGCCAATCCGCATGGGACTGTGAGGTTTGAGTATCGGCCATCCAGACATGGATGTTTTCTGCCACCACCACGCCGCCGACCACGGCCTTGATCGAAGGGATCCAGACAAAACTGCGGTCCGGTTGCTGGCCGTCCAGGCCAATGATCTCCAGTTGCTTGCCTTCCAGGGTCAGGCTATTGCCCTTGAGCACACCCGGGACGATGGTTCTGGCCGGTACATCCGTGCCCATTTTCGGCCCCCAGAACGCCACCTTGCCGGCAACGGTCGTCTTGATGTGGTCGACCGTTGGCTGCGACGCCAGCACCTTTGCCTTGGGAAACGCCGCGGTAATCGTGTCCAGGCCAAAGTAGTAATCCGGGTCGCCGTGGCTGATGTAAATGGTGGTCAGTTGCTTGCCGCTGGCGCGGATTTTTTCCACCACCTGCTCGGCCTGGGATTTACCAAACTGTGCGTCCACCAGAATCGCTTCGCGCTCACCGCTGACCAGTACCGAGGTCACCGGGAAAATCGCGGCGGTGCCGGGGTTGTAGACATCCAGGGTCAGCGCGGGCGTGGCGGCGGCCGCATGAGCCGCGAAGCCCAGGGTGGCGGTGGCGAGTAAAAGACGCTTGAGCGAAGTGAAGCCGATCATGGTGTTGCTCCGTGTTCCGTTGGCCGTATCTGGCGATGGGACAGAGCTTAGTTGCCTGACTCAGTACAAAAAATGCGATGCTTGGACATAGTTTGTTTCTGAAAGCGGGCAAATCATGGATCGACTTCAAGCAATGCGGGTGTTCGTCACGGTGGTCGACCTGGGCAGCCAGTCGGCCGCGGCGGATCATCTGGACCTGTCGCGTCCGGTGGTCTCGCGCTACCTGGCGGAACTGGAGGACTGGGTCGGTGCGCGGTTGATGCACCGCACCACGCGCAAACTGAGCCTGACCGCGGCCGGCAGCGAAATCCTGCCGCGTTGTCGGCAGATGCTCGACTTGTCGAGTGACATGCAGGCCGCGGTGAGCGAGCCGGACGATACACCACGGGGCTTGCTGCGCATCAGCGTCAGCACCTCCTTCGGCCAGGCGCAACTGGCCGACGCCGTGGCCGCCTACGTCAAGCGCTTTCCCGGCGTCAGCATTGACCTGCAGATGCTCGACCGCACGGTGAACCTGGTGGACGAGCGCATCGACCTGGCGATCCGCACCAGCAACGACCTGGACCCGAACCTGATCGCCCGGCGCCTGACCGTCTGCCGCTCGGTGATCTGTGCCTCCCCCGCTTACCTGCGCGAACACCCGACACCCCTGCGGGTGGAGGACCTGCGCCTGCACAATTGCCTGACCCACTCCTACTTCGGCAAAAGCCTCTGGCATTTCGAACAGGATGGCGAGCAGGTGTCGGTACCGGTGCAGGGCAACATCAGCGCCAACGAAGCCAGCACCTTGCTGCGCGCAGCCATGGCCGGTGCCGGGGTGGCAATGCTGCCGAGTTATCAGGCCGGCGTGCACATTCACAGCGGCGAGCTGGTACGCCTGTTGCCCCATGCCGAGCCCAGGCAGATGAATATGTATGCGGTCTATGCATCACGTAAACACATGCCGACGGCGTTGCGCAGCATGCTGGATTTCCTGGTGGCGCGGTTCCCGGAAACTCCGCAATGGGACGCGAACCTGTAGGTGCTTTGGGCAGTGATCGTTTTCGACATCACGACCCTGAATACCCGGCTACACGCGAGGGCCGCGTGCATGGCAAGTCCCTGCGCCTGACCTATGCTGACAGTAATACCCACGGGTATTCGTTCAGAGGTCAGCGCCATGAACATCAGAACAAGAAGATACCTCTCCATTTTCATTACCTGCACCGCCACCCTGGCGTTGTATGGCACCGCTGCCTACCGGGTCGAACAAGCCCGCCAGCAACCCAGAGTCGCCGCCAGCTGTGGAATTGACCAGTGCATTCCACACAACGCAACCCTGAACTCCCTCAGGTAACGGACCGTCTCAATCGTCGCTGCCCTGATCGGACTTCAAGCCATCACGAAACGCCTTGGGCGAGATCCCGACACGCCGCCGGAACAGCCGCGTGAAATTGGTCGGATCGGAAAAGCCCAGCCAATCGGACATCTCATAAATGGTCATGCTGGTGTAGGTCAACAAACGCTTGGCCTCCAGCAACTGGCGCTCGTGCATGATCTGCAGCGCCGGCTGCCCCGCCAGTTCGCGGCACGTGCCATTGAGATGGGACACGGAGATCCCCAGCCGGTGCGCCAGATCCTCGACCTTGACGTGCTGCCGATAGTTTTCTTCCACCAGTTGAATGTACCCGTTGAGGTACTCCCGCGCGCGCTGGGGCCGCTGGTTGGCCGCTCGGCGCTGGATCACCTGCCGGCTGACCCACACCATGATGACGCTGACCAGCGAATGCATGAGCATTTCACGCGCGGGCTGATGCCCGGTGTACTCATTCTGCAAGGCACTGAACAGACTGTTCAGGTAATCGGCTTCGGTGCCGGCAGGGTAGCTGGCGGCCTGCGCCAATGCATTCACCGAGTTGCCGAGCTGCGCTTGAAGGTGAGCCACCAGCGGTGCCGCCAGTGTCACCACAAAACCTTCAACGTCTTCATGGAAGCGAAAACCATGCACGGACAGTGGTGGCAGGATCTGGATCGCGGCCTCGTTGAGCTGGGTGCGCTGGCCTTCGATCTCCAGCTCTGCCTGGCCTTTGAATACAAACAGTAACTGACATAAATCGGCGTGCCGATGGGGTTTGATTTCCCAGTGGTGTTCGCGGCTACGCTTGGAGATGGTTTCACAATGCAGCAAGTCCGGGGTCGGCCAGTCCAGACTTTCACCATAGAGCTTGAACACAGGAATCGCAGGCTTGTTCATAACTTCAGTCCAGGCCTCAGCATAACGGGCGATAATCGCCCCGATTGGCGAAATGTACAGGTATCGGCTCAGTTTTCACCTTCAATTGACAGACTCACAAGCGAAAAATGCAAGCACTCGATTCTGAATAACCATTCACCGGCGTTGTCCGCGTGAAGCTTGCGAGCCATAACAACAATGAAAATCCTCAAGACCCAAGTCGCCATTATCGGCGCCGGCCCCTCTGGCCTGCTGCTCGGCCAGTTGCTGCACAACGCCGGCATCGCCACCGTGATCGTCGAACGCCAGACACCTGACTACGTACAACAACGAATCCGCGCTGGCGTCCTGGAACAAGGCATGGTCGACCTGCTGCGCCAGGCCGGGGTCAGCCAGCGCATGGATGCCGAAGGGCTGGTGCATGGCGGCTTTCAGTTGGCCTTGGGCGAGCGCCAGGTACACATCGACCTGCATGCCCTGACCGGCGGCAAGACGGTGATGATCTACGGCCAGACCGAAGTCACCCGCGACTTGATGATTGCTCGTCAGAACGCCGGGGCCACAACCCTGTACGAAACCCGCAACGTCGTGCCCCACGGCATGAAATCCGACGAGCCCTTCCTGACGTTTGAAAAGGATGGCGAAACCTGGCGCGTGGATTGCGACTACATCGCCGGGTGCGACGGGTTCCATGGCGTCGCTCGTCAATCGATTCCCGCCGACAGTTTGAAGGTCTTCGAGCGGGTGTATCCGTTCGGCTGGCTGGGCATCCTCGCCGACACCCCGCCCGTCCACGAAGAGCTGGTCTATGCCCGACATGCTCGCGGCTTTGCCTTGTGCAGCATGCGTTCGCCCACCCGCACCCGCTACTACGTGCAAGTGCCGACCGAGGAAAAAGTGGAGGAGTGGTCCGACCAGCGCTTCTGGGATGAGTTGAAAGCACGCCTGCCCTCGGCGCTTGCCGAACGCCTGGTCACCGGGCCGTCCATCGAAAAAAGCATCGCGCCGCTGCGCAGCTTTGTGGTCGAACCGATGCAGTACGGGCGCATGTTCCTGGTCGGCGATGCCGCGCACATCGTCCCACCAACCGGCGCCAAGGGCCTGAACCTGGCGGCCAGCGATGTCAGCACCCTGTTCAACATCCTGCTCAAGGTATTGCGTGACGGCCGTACCGACTTGCTGGAAAAGTACTCCGAAGTCTGCCTGCGCCGAGTGTGGAAAGCCGAGCGATTCTCCTGGTGGATGACCTCGATGCTCCATACCTTCGAAGACAGTGACGCCTTCAGCCAGCGCATCAGCGAATCGGAACTGGAATACTTCATCGACTCCGAGGCCGGGCGCAAGACCATCGCCGAAAATTACGTCGGCCTTCCTTACGAGGCTATCGAATAGCGTCCTACCGACTTAAACTGCCGAGCATCCCCGCTCGCCATGCTCCCTGCGGGTCAATCACTGCCCGCAGGTTTACCCGTGACGAATCTGAACCAGCCCGACGCCTCCAGACCGGCCATTCGCAGCGTGTTGATTGCCTTGATGCTGGCAATCTTTCTCGGGGCGCTGGACCAGACCATCGTCGCCGTGTCGATGCCGGCCATTTCCGCGCAATTCAAGGACGTCAGCCTGCTCGCCTGGGTGATCTCCGGCTACATGGTGGCGATGACCGTCGCGGTACCGATCTACGGCAAGCTTGGCGACCTGTATGGCCGGCGCAAGCTCATGCTGTTCGGCATGGGGCTATTCACCCTGGCCTCGCTGTTCTGCGGCATCGCCCAGAGCATGGAGCAGTTGGTACTGGCGCGAATCATCCAGGGCATCGGGGCCGGCGGGATGATTTCGGTCAGCCAGGCGATCATCGGTGACATCGTGCCTCCCCGTGAGCGCGGACGTTATCAGGGTTACTTCAGCAGCATGTACGCGGTGGCCAGCGTGGCCGGGCCAGTACTCGGCGGCTACATGACCGAGTACCTGTCGTGGCGCTGGGTATTTCTGATCAACCTGCCGATGGGCGTCGGGGCCTGGCTGGTGGCCAATCGCACGCTGGTGGGGTTGCCAGTGCCGCACCGCAAGCCGGTGATCGACTATCTGGGCACGCTGTTGATGATCCTTGCCCTGACCGCCTTGTTGCTGGGCATCACCGAGGTGGGCCAGGGTCATTCCTGGCGCAGCGGTGAAGTCCTCGCACTGCTGCTGTGCGCGGTGCTGGGCCTGGCGTTGTTCGTCGGGCATGAGCGTCGGGCTCCCGAGCCGCTGCTGCCCATGCACCTGTTTGCCAACCGCAACGCAGTCCTGTGCTGGTGCACGATTTTCTTCACCAGTTTTCAGGCGATTTCGCTGATCGTGCTGATGCCGCTGCGCTTCCAGAGCGTCACCGGTGCCGGTGCCGACAGCGCTGCGCTGCACCTGTTGCCCCTGGCGATGGGCTTGCCGATGGGGGCCTACTATGCCGGGCGCCGGACGTCGGTGACCGGTCGCTACAAACCGATGATCCTGACCGGCGCGGCGCTCACTCCGCTCGCGATCCTCGGCATGGCCTTCAGCTCGCCGCACGCGGTGGTCCTCAGCAGCCTGTTCATGCTGCTCAGCGGTATCGCCGCCGGCATGCAGTTCCCGACCTCCCTGGTGGGCACGCAAAACTCGGTCGCGCAACGGGACATCGGCGTTGCCACCAGCACCACCAACCTGTTTCGCTCGCTCGGCGGCGCGGTGGGGGTCGCCTTGATGTCGGCGTTGCTGCTGGCGCTGTTGCAGGACTCAAGCTTCGCCCACCTGACCGGCGCCTCACTGATCGGAGAAGGCCACTCCGGGAATGTGCTGCTCGACGGTTTGAACGCGGCCCCGGGCGATGCACAGGACGCCTTGCGTGGCGAACTGCTGCTGACCTTCAGGCATTTGCTGATGGTCAGTGCGGCGGTTTCGTTACTGGGGCTGGCGGCGGCGATCGCCATGCCGAACCTGTTGCTGCGCGGTCGGGAAGACAGGGCCCTGTAGGTGTTCGGCACTCCCCTGGGTGGCGAGAGCAAGACAAACAATCATCCTTAAGGGATTTGCCTCGCTTCAAGGGCTGTAGTACCCCACCGCCACCAGCCGGTTACCGACCTTTTTCAGGTAGGCATGCTTGTCTTCCACCTTGCCGGTGACCGGGTTTTTCCAGCGGTAATCGTATTCGCCCTGATCCTGGCCGGCCATCAGCGCCAGGATCGGCTCACCGACGGGTTTACCGTCCGGGTCCTGGATCCGGCCGAAATCGGTATTGATCAACCGCAGGTTGGTGCCATGGGCGAGATAACGCTGGCTGTCGAGATCGACGACGAACACATAGAGGTCATCTTGTAGAAAGCCGCCCTGCAGCGAATTGATCGCCTTGAGCGTGGCCTTTTCGTCCTTGCCCAGGTCCGCGGCGGCCTTGTCGAGCAACGCTTTGGCCTGCTCGGCCGAAGCCCGCGGCAAGTAGTAGCCGACCGCCAGGATCCGCTGTCCGATGCGCTGGTAGAACACATGCTTGCGCTCAACCCTGCCGTCAGACCAGTTCTGCCAACGGTAATCGGCCTGCTGAATGCCGTTCCCCTCAGGCACCAGCAAGGCGTTCTTGAAGGCCTTCTGCAAATCCGGCCCCAGCACCTCGGACACGTCGCGCCCGATCAGTGCCGAGGATGGCCCGCCACTGGCGAGCATGATGCCGTTGGTATCGACCACAAAGACATACATGTCCTTGACCACAAACTCGCCCTGGCGGCTGAACGCGGCAAACGCCTTGTCGCCATTGTCGTGGTAATAGGCCAGGGCTTTTTCCAGCAGGGCCAGCGCGGCCTTGTCTTGCGCCTCCGCCTTCCCGGCCGCCTGGGCCTGCCCCAGGCACACCACCAGCAGCCAGCCCAGCAAGGCGATCTTTTGCGCAAACCTCATTGTGCGTCCCTCGTTCTTGTATATGTTTCAAGAGCGTAGACGGCTTGAGGCTATGTACGACTGTTCAGGACAACCCAGGCACGCGGTGGCCAGGTGTCACGGTCGCGCGCTGATTTGCTGCTGCAGGTTCCTGATCTGGCTCTGCAAGGTCGTGATATTGCGCGTGACCTGGCCACGGAAGGCATCGAACTCGGCGACATTGGCGCCACCTTGAGGCGTCGGGCGGTTGTCCTGCTGGCTTTTGAGCACGATCAAGTCTTGCTCCAGGCGCTCGATGGCCGCGCTTGGATTGCCTTGTTTCTTCAAGGCCGCAATGTCGGCGCTGAGGCTCTTGAGCTCAGCCTCGACTTTGCTGGTGTCGGCCGGCGTGTTCTTGAGTGTCGCCACGTCAGCACTCAGGACCTTGAGCTCGCTTTGCAGCTGAGTATTGACGCCACGCTGCTCGGCGCTCTGGGCGACGATCTGCGCCAGGCGCTTGTCCAGGTCCGTCGCCTGCCCCACCACGCCTTGCTGTTGTTGGCCCTGCTCCAGCAACTTGCTTTCCAGTTGCCTGATTTGCAGCTTGAGCGCTTCGCTGTCGTTGGTGACATGGGACTGGCTGGCTACGACCTTGCCGGAAATGTCCTGCAAACGCCCGGCCGCTTCTTCACTGATCCGGGCGAAGCTTTCCTGGGTGGCCACCAGTTGTTGCTCCATCAGCGAAATCTGCTGGAAGCTCCACCAGGCAAGGCCAATGAATGCAAAGAACAATGCACCGACCAATGCCCACAACGGCCCGGTACTCGGCCCCTTGACCTGCGGCGCCGGGCGCGAATGCACGCTGGTGCGCTCGCGGGCAGCGGCCGTGCTCGGGAAGTCGTCGTGATCGAAGCTGTCCGCGCGCAGGCTCGGTACATCATCGAAGTCGTCGTTGGCATCGTTACGCATGGACATGAGTCAACCTTTTTGAACCACAGTGATGGCTAAATGCGACGAGTATAAACCCTGAACCCGCCGCATTGATCGACCTTGAACCCTGGACTCGGTTCACCCCTGTCGTGTACCGATGTCCTGAGCCTTCCACCAACCGCAGAATTCATCCAGCGCCGACCACAGGCTGACCTTGGGGTCGTAGTCCAGGTAATGCCGGGCGCGGCTGATGTCCAGGGTGAAGTTTTTGTGCATCCCTTGCATGCCCAGACGGGACAGCGTCGGTTCGGGACGCCCAGGCCAGAGCTTGCAAAACCCTTCGTTCAGCGCCGCGACACTGTAGGCCAGGCCGTAGGAACGATAACGCGTCACTTGGGGAACATCCATCTGACGCATCACGTAATTGATCACATCCCACAGCGGCACGGGCGTCCCGTTGCTGATGTTGTACACCTTGCCCAGCGCCGACCCGGTCGCCAGCAGGCAACTGAGCATGGCCTCGTTGAGGTTCTGCACGCTGGTGAAGTCGACCTTGTTCAAACCATTGCCGATGATCGCCAGGCGGCCCTTGCGCTGCATCTTCAGCAGGCGCGGGAAGATGCTCATGTCACCGGCCCCCGTGACGAATCGCGGGCGCAGAGCCAGTACTTCCAGGCCAAACTCCTGGGCCCCGAAGACCTTTTGCTCGGCCAGGTACTTGGTGGCGGCATGCGGGTGTTTGAAGCGCTTGGGCACCTGTTCCTCCGTCAACCCCAGGTGATCGCGGCCATCGAAATAGATGGACGGTGACGACAAGTGCACCAGGCGCCGGACGTTCTGCTTTAGGCAGGCCTCGACCACGTTTTCAGTGACCAGCACGTTGCCCTGGTGGAAGTCCTGATAGCGTCCCCATAACCCCACAGCTCCGGCGCAATGCACCACGGCATCGACATCCACGCACAGGTCGCGCACCCGTTGCGCGTCGGTGAGATCGCCCTGAACGAACTGTGCTCCGCGTCGAACCAGATGTTCGACGCTTTCGGCCCGGCGCCCGTTGACCCGCACGTCCAGGCCTTGCTCCAGGGCGAACCGCGCAAAGCGCCCGCCAATGAAACCGCTTGCGCCGGTGACCAGAATTTTCATTTATTGCTCCTACAGATGCAGTTACAAGCTTCAAGCCACAAGCTGCAAGTTAAAAACGGTGCCCAGCGCTTCACCTGCCGCTTGCAGCTTGACGCTCACCGCGACTCCAACGGCACCAACCACTGTCGGGACAGGCGCACCAGATGTTCAGTGAGTAAGCCGAGCAGCTGGCCACCATTGCGCCAATGATGCCAGTACAGCGGCACATCGATGGGTTTATCTGCCAACAACTCCACCAGGACACCCCGCTCAAGCTGTTCCCGAACCTGCAGTTCCGGCACCAGCCCCCATCCCAGGCCGGCTTCGGTCAGGCGGATAAAGCCTTCGGAAGACGGACACAAATGGTGCTCGAAACCACCGTCGACGCCCAATGACGCCAAGTAGCGGTGCTGCAGGAAATCGTCCGGGCCGAACACCAGCGCCGGGGTGCGGGCCAACTGGTCGGCCTTGACCCCATCCGGGAAATGCCGGGCGATGAACGCCGGGCTGGCCAGGGCGCGATAGCGCATCGCCCCCAGCAATACACTGCGGGCCCCGGCCACCGGCCGCTCACTGGCGCACACGCACGCGGCCACTTCTCCGGCGCGCATGCGTTTGAGGCCGACCGTCTGGTCCTCCACCACCAGGTCGAGCAACAGATGCTGCTCGGCGCAAAATTCCCCCACGGCCCCAGCCCACCAGGTGGCCAGGCTGTCGGCATTGAGGGCGATGCGCAAACGCTCGGGCAAGCCTTCTTCGTCAAGCGCCGGCACCAGGCTTTGCAGGTCGCGCTCCAGCAAGCGCACTTGCTGCACATGGTTGAGCAAGCGCCGGCCGATCTCCGTGGGTGCCGGTGGCGTGGCCCGTACCAACACCGGCTGGCCGACGCGGGCTTCAAGCAATTTGATGCGCTGGGAAATCGCCGATTGGGACAACCCCAGCACCTGTGCCGCGCGTTCGAATCCGGCCTGCTCGACCACGGCAACAAGGGCGGACAGCAATTTATAGTCGAACATCAGTTTTCCTAATGAGCGATCAGCAATATTGGTTTTTCTTATACAGCCTGGAACAGGAGAATAGCCAGCAAGAACTCTTGGACAAGGATCAGCGTCATGGCTGGCGAAACCTCACTCGACACCCTGCTGCGCAGCATGAGCCCCCACCTCAACGACGGTGAGTATGTGTTCTGCACGATTCGCGACGGCCAGTTGCCACAAGGCTGCGAGATCATCGGCAGTTTCCGGGAACAGGAAGGCCTGACCCTGATCCTTGCGCGATCCGAAGCCGAGAAGGCCGGCTTCAGCTTCGACTACCGGGCGGCATGGATCACCCTCAAGGTGCACTCGGCCCTTTCCGCCGTCGGCCTTACCGCCGCCTTCGCCACTGCGCTGGGCAAGGCCGGCATCAGCTGCAACGTGATTGCCGGCTACTACCACGACCATTTGTTTGTCGGCCTGGCCGACGCTGAACGTGCCATGTCAGTGCTACGGCAACTGGCGGCAGACGCGGAGTAATTCCTATGTGGCAAAGCTATGTGAACGGCCTGTTGGTCGCTGCGGGGCTGATCATGGCGATCGGCACGCAAAACGCGTTCGTCCTGGCGCAGAGTCTGCGTCGCGAACATCACCTGCCGGTGGCCGCACTCTGCGTCACCTGCGATGCCCTGCTGGTCGCCGCCGGGGTATTCGGCCTGGCCACGGTGCTGGCCCAGAACCCGACCTTGCTGGCCTTTGCCCGCTGGGGTGGCGCGGCGTTCCTGCTGTGGTACGGCAGCCAGGCACTGCGTCGGGCTTTTTCCAGACAAAGCCTGCAACAAGGCGAGAACCAGACCGTTCGCTCATTACGCGCGGTGATGCTCAGCGCCCTGGCGGTCACGCTGCTCAACCCCCATGTGTACCTGGATACGGTGCTGCTGATCGGCTCCCTCGGCGCACAACAGACCGAACCCGGTGCCTATGTCGTGGGAGCGGCGAGTGCATCGCTGCTGTGGTTCTTCACCCTGGCCCTCGGCGCGGCATGGCTGGCACCCTGGCTGGCACGCCCGAGTACCTGGCGGGTACTCGACCTGTTGGTGGCGGTGATGATGTACGCGGTGGCCTTTCAACTGATCATGGCCGGTTGATTGCTCCCGACAGCTCTGGAACCTCTATCCCACACAGTTGTTGCGTGGTTATGCCGCCCCCCCGGTGCTATGATCCGAGACCTGCGCCGCAAAGAGTACAAACTCCCCGGCGCTTGTCTGGCCGCCCGTGATCGGCCTTGCGCCCACCGCAACTGACCTGATTAGGAGAATCACCATGGCTTTCGAATTGCCGCCACTGCCTTACGCATACGACGCACTGCAGCCGCACATTTCCCAGGAAACCCTGGAATACCACCACGACAAGCACCACAACACCTATGTCGTGAACCTGAACAACCTGGTGCCAGGCACCGAGTTCGAAGGCAAGACCCTGGAAGAAATCGTCAAAACCTCTTCGGGTGGCATCTTCAACAACGCCGCTCAGGTCTGGAACCACACTTTCTACTGGAACTGCCTGGCGCCAAACGCTGGCGGCCAACCTACCGGCGCATTGGCTGAAGCCATCAACGCGGCATTCGGTTCGTTCGACAAGTTCAAAGAAGAATTCACCAAGACTTCCGTCGGCACCTTCGGTTCCGGTTGGGGCTGGCTGGTGAAAAAGGCTGACGGTTCCCTGGCCCTGGCCAGCACCATCGGCGCCGGCAACCCGCTGACCAGCGGCGACACCCCGCTGCTGACCTGCGACGTCTGGGAACACGCTTACTACATCGACTACCGCAACGTTCGTCCAAAGTATGTCGAAGCGTTCTGGAACCTGGTCAACTGGAAGTTCGTGGCTGAGCAGTTCGAAGGCAAAACCTTCACCGCTTGAGTCGGCTTGCAGTGAAAAAACCCGGCATCGCCGGGTTTTTTTATTCCCGGCCCTGGTGAACGTCCCCGCAAACAGGCTGAAAACAAAGAACGCCTTGCCGCAGCGCCACAGGCGTCTACCATCAACCAGATGGAAATATTCTCCCCTGCCCCTCAAGTTGCAGGAGGTGCCTACCGACACATTATCAATGGCCTCCAATTGCCAGCTGACAGGGCGATGCGGTCAAGCCAGCAGACAACAGCGTTAAGATTGTCCCTTTGACTGCCATCACAGGATTGCCAATACTCCTGGCAACTTGACGTTACCCGCATGGAACAAGGAATTACCCTTTGAAGCTGGAACTCAAAAACAGCTTGTCGGTGAAGTTGCTCCGGGTCGTGCTCTTGTCGGCATTGATCGTCGGTGTCGTTTTAAGCTGCGCACAGATTGTCTTCGATGCTTATAAAACCCGTCAGGCGGTGGCCAACGATGCCGACCGCATCCTCGACATGTTTCGCGACCCCTCGACCCAGGCGGTGTATAGCCTCGACCGTGAAATGGGTATGCAGGTCATCGAAGGCCTGTTCCAGGATGACGCGGTGCGCATGGCCTCCATCGGCCACCCCAACGAAACCATGCTCGCGCAAAAGAGCCGTGAACCGCAGCAGTCCGACAGTCGCTGGCTGACTGACCTGATTCTGGGCAAGGAGCGCACCTTCACCACCCCACTGGTGGGCCGTGGTCCCTACAGTGAGTATTACGGTGACCTGAGCATCACCCTTGACACCGCCACCTATGGCCAGGGGTTTATTGTCAGCTCCGTCATCATCTTCATTTCCGGTGTGCTCAGGGCAATGGCCATGGGGCTGGTGCTGTACCTGGTCTATCACTGGCTGTTGACCAAGCCGTTGTCGCGGATCATCGAGCACCTGACCAATATCAACCCCGACCGTCCCAGCGAACACAAGATTCCGCTGCTCAAGGGCCACGAGAAGAACGAACTGGGGCTCTGGATCAACACCGCCAACCAGTTGCTGGAGTCCATCGAGCGCAATACCCACCTGCGCCACGAGGCCGAAAACAGCCTGCTGCGCATGGCCCAGTACGACTTCCTCACCGGCTTGCCGAACCGTCAGCAATTGCAGCAGCAGCTGGACAAGATTCTGGTGGATGCCGGTCGCCTGCAGCGTCGGGTCGCGGTGATCTGCGTCGGCCTGGACGACTTCAAAGGTATCAACGAGCAATTCAGCTACCAGACCGGCGACCAATTGCTGCTGGCCCTGGCCGATCGCCTGCGCGCCCACAGTGGCCGCCTCGGCGCCCTGGCTCGCCTCGGGGGGGATCAGTTCGCACTGGTTCAGGCTGACATCGAGCAGCCTTACGAAGCAGCCGAACTGGCACAAAGCATTCTTGACGACCTGGAAGTGGCCTTCGCCCTCGATCATCAGGAGATCCGCCTGCGTGCAACCATCGGCATCACCCTGTTCCCCGAGGATGGCGACAGCACCGAAAAGCTGCTGCAAAAAGCCGAACAGACCATGACCCTGGCCAAGACCCGTTCGCGCAACCGATATCAGTTCTACATCGCCAGCGTGGACAGTGAAATGCGCCGGCGCCGCGAACTGGAAAAAGACCTGCGTGACGCCCTCGGCCGCGAGCAGTTCTACCTGGTCTACCAGCCGCAGATAAGCTACCGCGATCACCGCGTCGTCGGCGTCGAGGCGCTGATTCGCTGGCAACATCCCGAACATGGCCTGGTTCCACCGGACTTGTTCATTCCGCTGGCCGAACAGAACGGCACCATCATCGCCATCGGCGAATGGGTGCTGGACCAGGCCTGCCGCCAGCTGCGCGAATGGCACGACCAGGGGTTCAGCGACCTGCGCATGGCGGTCAACCTGTCTACCGTGCAGTTGCACCACGCCGAACTGCCCCGGGTGGTCAATAACCTGCTGCAAATCTATCGCCTGCCGCCCCGCAGCCTGGAGCTGGAGGTCACCGAGACCGGCCTGATGGAAGACATCAGCACCGCGGCACAGCACCTGCTCAGCCTGCGCCGTTCCGGAGCCTTGATCGCCATCGACGACTTCGGCACCGGTTACTCCTCGCTCAGTTATCTCAAAAGCCTGCCGCTGGACAAGATCAAGATCGACAAGAGCTTCGTCCAGGACCTGCTGGACGACGATGACGACGCAACCATCGTCCGCGCCATCATCCAGCTGGGCAAAAGCCTGGGCATGCAGGTCATCGCCGAAGGCGTGGAGACCGCCGAACAAGAGGCGTACATCATCTCCGAGGGCTGCCACGAAGGTCAGGGTTACCACTACAGCAAACCGCTGCCGGCACGCGAACTGAGCGCCTACCTCAAGCAGGCGCAACGCAGTAACGCCGCCATCCTGTAATGCGTCGGGGCCTGGCCCCACGCATTGAGTCCGTTAATAAGAAATATTTACAAGCACAGCCCTTTACACATAATGCGAAAGATTTGCATTATGTTGCGGTTTTGCGCACCCCGCGCCTGTCCATCATCTCCCGAAGCAGGATGTTCGCCATGATTCGTATGCCTCTGGCTACCGCCAGTTTGCTGGCCATCGCTATTTCCCTCGCCGGTTGCGGCGAAGGCAAAGACAAGGCGGCTGCACCCGCGCCTACTCCGGCCGCCAGCACCGCAGCGCCGGCTGCTGCAGCTACCGCCGGTAAAGTCGACGAAGCTGCTGGCAAAGCCGTTGTCGCGCATTACGCCGACATCGTCTACGCCGTCTACAGCGATGCCGAATCCACCGCGAAAACCTTGCAGACTGCGATCGACGCGTTCCTGGCCAAGCCGAACGCCGACACCCTCAAAGCCGCCAAGGCTGCCTGGGTAGCGGCACGCGTGCCTTACCTGCAGAGCGAAGTGTTCCGCTTCGGCAACACCATCATCGACGACTGGGAAGGTCAGGTTAACGCCTGGCCACTGGACGAAGGCCTGATCGACTACGTCGACAAGACCTATGAGCACGCACTGGGTAACCCGGGCGCCAGCGCCAACATCATCGCCAACACCCAGGTACAGGTCGGCGAAGACAAAGTCGATGTGAAAGATATCACCGCGGAAAAACTGGCCAGCCTGAACGAGCTGGGCGGTTCCGAAGCCAACGTCGCTACCGGCTACCACGCCATCGAATTCCTGCTGTGGGGCCAAGACCTGAACGGCACCGGCCCGGGCGCCGGCAACCGTCCTGCATCCGACTACCTGGAAGGCAAAGGCGCTACCGGTGGCCACAACGAGCGTCGCCGTGCCTACCTCAAAGCCGTGACCCAGTTGCTGGTCAGCGACCTGGAAGAAATGGTCGGCAACTGGAAGCCGAACGTGGCCGACAACTATCGCGCCACCCTGGAAGCCGAGCCTGTTGATACCGGCCTGCGCAAAATGCTCTTCGGCATGGGCAGCCTGTCGCTGGGCGAACTGGCAGGCGAGCGCATGAAAGTCTCCCTGGAAGCCAATTCTCCAGAAGACGAACAGGACTGCTTCAGCGACAACACCCATTACTCGCACTTCTACGATGCCAAAGGCGTTCGTAACGTGTACCTGGGCGAATACACCCGTGTCGATGGCAGCAAAATGACCGGCGCCAGCCTGTCGTCGCTAGTGGCCAAGGCTGACCCGGCTGCAGACGCCGCACTCAAGGCCGACCTGGCCGCGACCGAAGCCAAGCTGCAGGTCATGGTTGACCACGCCACCAAGGGCGAGCACTACGACCAGTTGATCGCCGCCGGCAACACCGCTGGCAACCAAGTGGTGCGTGACGCCATCGCGGCCCTGGTCAAGCAGACCGGCTCGATCGAACAGGCCGCGGGCAAACTGGGCATCAGCGACCTGAACCCGGACAACGCTGATCACGAGTTCTGATCAACGCTGGCTGAGTCATTGAGAAAAGCGACCTTCGGGTCGCTTTTTTTGTGCCCCGCCCATCACCCCCGCGCGGGAACGATCCGCTGATGTACATCAAGCAAACGATAATTCCTCTTATTCAAACTCCCCTGCCCTGTTAGACTTTGCGCCCTTGTTTTGCTCGTCTTTCAGGATCTCTGATGCCATCGCTGTCTCTTCGCCTGTCCGCACTGTTTCTGGCCCTGGGCCTGAGTGCCTGCGATGACGCCCCGCGCTTTACCAAGGCCGAGCCCGGCGAGGCCCGCTCAGGTGGCACCGCAACGGTTCGCAAGACTGACCAGAATGCCTTCTCGATGCCTTCGGCCAACCTCTCGCCGACCCGACGGCTGGACTTCAGCGTCGGCAACAGTTTTTTCCGCAGCCCTTGGGTAACGGCCCCCTCGACCACCACCGCCCGTGACGGTCTCGGCCCGCTGTTCAACACCAACGGCTGCCAGAACTGCCACATCAAGGATGGTCGCGGCCATCCACCGGCGCCCGATGCCAACAACTCGGTGTCGATGCTGGTGCGCCTGTCGATCCCCGACACCCCGGCCGACGCCAAGCTCATCGAGCAAGTCGGTGTGGTGCCCGAGCCGGTCTACGGCGGACAACTCCAGGACATGGCGGTGCCAGGCGTCACCCCGGAAGGCAAGGTTCGCGTCGACTACGAGCCGGTACTAGTGCGCTTTGCCGACGGCAGTGAAGTCGAACTGCGCAAACCCAAGCTGCAGATCACCCAGCTGGGCTACGGACCAATGCACCCCGACACGCGTTTTTCCGCTCGGGTCGCCCCGCCGATGATTGGCCTGGGCCTGCTCGAGGCGATTGCCGATGCGGACATTCTGGCCAACGCCGACCCGCTGGACAAAGACAAGGACGGCATTGCCGGTCGGCCGAACCTGGTCTGGGATGATGCGCAGCAAAAGACCGTCCTGGGCCGATTTGGCTGGAAAGCCGGGCAACCGAATCTCAATCAACAAAACGTTCACGCGTTTTCTGGTGATATGGGCCTCACCACTCACCTGAGCCCCGTCGATGACTGCACCCAGGCCCAGACCGATTGCCTGCAGGCCCCCAACGGCAATGGCCCGGATGGCGAGCCGGAAGTCAGCGACAACATCTTGCGCCTGGTGCTGTTCTACAGCCGTAACCTGGCCGTGCCCGCCCGCCGTGACGTCAACGGTGCGCAAGTGCTGGCCGGCAAGAATCTGTTTTTCCAGGCCGGCTGCCAGTCGTGCCACACCCCGACCTTCACCACCGCCGCCAATGCCGCCGAACCTGAACAGGCCAATCAAGTGATTCGCCCCTACAGCGATCTGCTGCTGCATGACATGGGCGAAGGCCTGGCTGATCACCGTAGCGAATTCCAGGCCTCTGGCCGCGACTGGCGCACGCCGCCGTTGTGGGGCATAGGCCTGACGCAAACAGTCAGCGGCCACACCCAGTTCCTGCATGACGGCCGCGCCCGCAACCTGCTTGAAGCTGTGCTCTGGCATGGCGGTGAAGCCCAGGCGGCGCAGCAACAGGTTTTAGCTTTCAATGCCGAGCAGCGGGCTGCGTTGCTGGCCTTTTTGAATTCGCTTTGAACGCATTTCCCATACGCCTTGCCCCAGACCAATAGGGAGCCCGACATGTTCCGTCCCAAGCTGTTGTTCACCAGCCTTGCCGCCCTCGCCCTCGGCGCCTGTTCGCCCCAGGACCCACAAGCCGTCACCTCGGCCGCCATTGCCAAGCAAGTGATCCTGCCGACCTACAGCCGCTGGGTCGACGCCGACCGTCAACTGGCCGTTAGTGCGCTGGCTTACTGCGAAGGCAAGTCGGATCTGGCGACCGCCCGTGCCGACTTCCTGCATGCGCAAAAAGCCTGGGCCGAACTGCAGCCCCTGCTCGTAGGCCCACTGGCCGAGGGCAACCGCTCCTGGCAGATCCAGTTCTGGCCGGACAAGAAAAACCTGGTCGGCCGCCAGGTCGAACAATTGCTGACCGCGCAGCCGCAAATCGATGCCGCGGCCCTGGCCAAGTCCAGCGTGGTCGTCCAGGGTCTCTCGGCTTATGAGTACATTCTGTTCGACGAGAAGAGCAACGTCGCCGATGCGGCGCAAAAAGCCCGTTATTGCCCGCTACTGACTGCCATCGGCGAGCGCCAGAAGCAATTGGCCGAAGAAATCCTGGCGAGCTGGAACAGCACCGACGGCATGCTCGCGCAGATGACCAAGTTCCCGAACCAGCGCTACGCCGACTCCCATGAGGCCATCGCCGATTTGCTACGCGCGCAAGTGACGGCACTGGACACTTTGAAGAAAAAACTCGGTACGCCGATGGGACGTCAGAGCAAGGGTATCCCGCAACCCTTCCAGGCGGACGCCTGGCGCAGCCAATCCTCGCTGCAAAGCCTGGAAGCCAGCCTCGCGGCCGCCCGGACCGTCTGGGTTGGCGTCGACAACAAAGGCCTGCGCGGCCTGTTGCCCGCCGAGCAGAAGCCACTGGCCGACAAGATCGATGCTGCCTATGCCGCCTCGATCAAGCTGTTCGACAGCAGCCAGCGTTCACTGACCGAAATGCTCAACGACGATGCCGGCCGCCAGCAACTCAACGACCTCTACGACAGCCTCAACGTCGTGCATCGCCTGCACGAGGGCGAACTGGCCAAGGCGCTGGGCATTCAACTGGGCTTCAACGCCAACGACGGTGACTGATGAGGGTTAGCTCCATGCTGCGACGCCAGGCTCTGACTTTCGGCAGTTTGTTGCTGGGTGCCGTGACACTGGGCGGCTGGAAGCTGTTCAAGCAAAAGGACACCGGTCCTTTGCTGCTTTCGGCCCGCGACGACAGCGACGGCAAGCACTACGCCGTCGGCTATCGACTGGACGGCACGCGCGTGTTCGCCACCGAGGTCGGCCAGCGCTGCCACGACATCATCAATCACCCCGAGCTGCCGATTGCGCTGTTCGTTGCCCGGCGACCGGGTACCGAGAGCTACCTGCTCGACCTGCGCGACGGCACGCTGCTGCAGACCCTGGCCTCGCAAGCGAACCGGCACTTCTATGGCCATGCGGTCATTCACAAAGGCGGTGAGTGGCTGTACGCCACGGAAAATGACACCACCGACCCGGGCCGCGGCCTGCTCGGGGTGTACCGTTTCGAGAACGAACGACTGGTGCACCACGGTGAAATCTCCACCCACGGCATCGGCCCCCATCAGGTGTCGTGGATGCCTGATGGTGAAACCCTGGTGGTGGCCAACGGCGGCATCCGCACCGAGGCCGAAAGCCGGGTGGAGATGAACCTCGATGCCATGGAGCCGAGCCTGGTGTTGATGCAGCGCGATGGCAGCCTGCTGAGCAAGGAAACCCTGGCCCAGCAGATGAACAGCGTGCGGCACATGGGCATTGCCAGCGACGGCACCATCGTCACCGGCCAGCAATTCATGGGGGCCGCCCACGAATCGTCCGAACTGCTGGCGATCAAGCGGCCCGGCCAGCCCTTTGTCCCGTTCCCGGTCGATGAGCAGCAGTTGCAAGCCATGGGGCATTACACCGCCAGCGTCGCGGTGCACAGTGACCTGCGACTGGTGGCGTTGACCGCTCCACGGGGTAACCGGTTTTTCATCTGGGACCTGGACAGCGGTGAAGTAAAACTCGATGCGCCGCTCCCCGATTGCGCCGGGGTTGGCGCGGTGGCCGATGGTTTTGTCGTGACCTCGGGTCAAGGCCGTTGCCGCTACTACGATTGTCGCCAGGCAACGTTGGTGGCCAAACCCCTCGAACTCCCCGCAGGACTCTGGGATAACCATCTGCACCTGGTCTGATCGTCATGCTGCCCCGTGGCGAGCGAGCTTGCTCGCGCTGGGGCGCGCAGTGCCCCCATTCAGGCGACCGCGGTCTTTCAGCAAGCCCTCGTCCACTTTTTTAGGGGCTGCTGCGCAGCCCAGCGCGAGCAAGCTCGCTCGCCACAGGCAGGTGTTCGTGAGTTCAAGGCCGTTGCTGCGACAGCCCCCAAAACATCCATTGGAAACGCCAGCACTCTCGGAGTAATGTGCGGCCTGTCTCACCTGATTTTTTCCAAGGAAGTGGAATATGCTGCGTCGCCGCATGCTGATCATGTTGGGGGGTGTACTGCTGATCGTCCTGGCGCTGGGAGGCTACAAGGCCTTTTCCATTTACCAGGTGATGCAGACCTTCGCTGCGCCGAAACCACCGGTAAGTGTTGCCGTGGCCACCGCCACCGAACGCCCCTGGCAAGTGCGCCTGCCCAGCGTCGGCACCCTCAAGGCGTTGCAAGGGGTCGACCTGAGCCTGGAGGTCGCTGGCACCGTCACCGAGGTGCAGTTCCAGTCTGGGCAGAAGGTCAAGGCGGGCCAGCCGATCCTCCAGCTCGACAGCGCCGTTGAAAGCGCCCTGCTGGAAACCGCCCGGGCCGACCTTGGCCTGGCGCAACTGGACTATGGCCGGGGCAGCCAACTGGTGGGCAGCGAGGCCATTTCCAAGGGCGAGTTCGACCGACTCACCGCACAACTGGCCAAGAGCAAGGCGACGGTCAATCAACTCAAGGCCTCCCTGGAAAAGAAACACATCGTTGCCCCCTTCAGCGGCACCATCGGGATTCGCCAGGCCGACGTCGGCGACTTCCTGGCCAGCGGCACCGTGATTGCCACCCTGCAGGACCTCAGCAGCCTGTATGTCGACTTCTACGTTCCGGAACAGGCGGTGCCGAAAATCGCCCTCGGCCAGCCGGTGCAGGTAAGCGTCTCGGCCTACCCGACCCTCAACTTCCCCGGCACCATCAGCGCCATCAATCCCAAGGTCGAAAACACTACCCGCAACGTGCTGGTGCGCGCCACGCTGGCCAACCCCGACGGCAAACTGCTGCCCGGCATGTTTGCCAGCCTGCAGGTGCTGCTGCCCGACCCTCAGCCAAAGATCGTCGTCCCTGAAAGCGTGATCACCTACACCCTGTACGGCAACTCACTCTATGTGGCGGCGCAGAAAAAAGACGCGCAAGGCAACCTCGAAAAAGACGACCAGGGTCAGCCGGTGCTGGTCGCCGAGCGTCGGTTCATCGAAACCGGTGAGCGCCGCGACGGTCTGGTGTTGATCAACAAAGGCGTGAGCAACGGCGAGCAAGTGATCAGTGCCGGCCAGATCAAGCTCGACAACGGCGCTCACATCGTCATCAGCCCCGACAAGAACCTGCCGGCCGAACAGAACAGCCAGCCGCACGCTGACTGATCAGGGAATCACCATGGCTTTTACCGACCCGTTCATCCGCCGCCCGGTGCTCGCGACCGTGGTCAGCCTGCTGATCGTGCTGCTGGGCTTCCAGGCCTGGAGCAAGCTGCAGCTGCGCCAGTATCCACAGATGGAAAACGCCCTGATCACCGTCACCACGGCTTACCCCGGGGCCAACGCCGAAACGATTCAGGGCTACATCACCCAGCCCTTGCAACAAAGCCTGGCGAGTGCCGAAGGCATCGACTACATGACCTCGGTCAGCCGCCAGAACTTCTCGGTGATCTCGATCTACGCCCGCATCGGCGCCAACACCGACCGCCTGTTCACCGAGTTGCTGGCCAAGGCCAACGAGGTCAAGAACCAGCTGCCGCAAGACGCCGAAGACCCGGTTCTGAGCAAAGAGGCGGCTGACGCCTCGGTGCTGATGTACATCAGTTTCTTCAGCGAGGACTTGAAGAATCCGCAGATCACCGACTACCTGTCGCGGGTGATCCAGCCCAAGCTCGCCACCCTGCCCGGCATGGCCGAAGCCGAAATCCTCGGCAATCAGGTGTTTGCCATGCGCCTGTGGCTGGACCCGGTAAAGCTCGCAGGTTTCGGCTTGAGCGCCGCCGACGTGACAACTGCCGTACGCCAGTACAACTTCCTTTCCGCCGCCGGTGAAGTAAAAGGCGAGTATGTCGTCACCAGCGTCAACGCCAACACCGAACTGAAATCCGCCGAAGCCTTTGCCGCGATTCCGCTAAAAGTCGATGGCGACAGCCGAGTACTGCTCAGCGATGTCGCTCGCGTGGAAATGGGGGCGGAAAACTACGACACCATCAGCTCATTCGGCGGCACCCCCTCGGTGTACATAGGGATCAGGCCCACCCCCGGCGCCAACCCGCTGGACGTGATCAAGGAAGTGCGAAAGCTCATGCCGGAGCTGGAATCCCAGCTGCCGCCCAACCTCAAGGCCGACATCGCCTATGACGCCACGGAGTTCATCCAGGCCTCGATCGACGAGGTGGTGAAGACCCTGTTCGAAGCGGTGCTGATTGTGATTGTCGTGGTGTTCCTGTTCCTGGGCGCACTGCGTTCGGTAGTCATTCCGGTGATCACGATCCCGCTGTCGATGATCGGCGTGATGTTTTTCATGCAACTGATGGGCTACTCGATCAACCTGCTGACCCTGCTGGCCATGGTGCTGGCCATCGGGTTGGTGGTGGACGACGCCATCGTGGTGGTGGAGAACATTCACCGCCACATCGAAGAAGGTAAAACGCCGCTGGACGCGGCGCTTGAGGGCGCGCAGGAGATTGCCATGCCCGTGGTCTCGATGACCATCACCCTGGCCGCGGTTTACGCGCCTATCGGCTTCCTGACGGGGCTGACGGGGGCGTTGTTCAAGGAGTTCGCCCTGACTCTGGCCGGTGCCGTGGTGATTTCGGGGGTCGTGGCCCTGACCCTGTCGCCGATGATGTGCGCCATGCTCCTGCGCCACGATGAAAACCCGACGGGGCTCGCCCATCGCCTGGACCTGATTTTCGAAGGCCTCAAGCAGCGTTACCAGCGCCTGCTGCACGGCACGCTGAACACCCGGCCGGTGGTGCTGGTGTTTGCGGCGATCGTGTTATGCCTGATTCCAGTGCTGCTGATGTTCACCAAGTCGGAACTGGCACCGGATGAGGACCAGGGCATCATTTTCATGATGGCCAATGCGCCGCAACCGACCAACCTGGATTACCTGAATTCCTATACGGATCAGTTCATCACGATCTTCAAGGAATTTCCCGAGTACTACTCCTCGTTCCAGATCAACGGCTTCAACGGCGTCCAGTCGGGTATCGGCGGCTTCCTGCTCAAGCCCTGGAACGAACGCAGCCGCACCCAGATGGAAATCCTACCCGAGGTCCAGGCCAGGCTGGCGGCGATCTCCGGGCTGCAGATTTTCGGCTTCAACCTGCCCTCACTGCCCGGTACCGGCGAAGGCCTGCCCTTCCAGTTCGTGATCAACACTGCCAATGACTATGAGGCGCTGCTAGCCGTAGTCGACCGGGTGAAAAAGCGTGCGCTGGAGTCTGGCAAGTTCGCGTTCGTCGACATCGACCTGGCCTTTGACAAACCGGAAGTGGTGGTGGATATCGACCGCGCCAAGGCCGCGCAGATGGGCGTATCGATGCTCGACCTGGGCACCACGCTGGCAACGTTGCTGGCGGAGGCCGAGATCAACCGCTTCACCCTCGAAGGCCGCAGTTACAAGGTGATCGCCCAGGTCGAGCGGGCCTACCGGGACAACCCCGACTGGTTGAGCCACTACTACGTGAAAAACACCCAAGGGCAACTGCTGCCCTTGTCGACCTTGATCACCGTCAACGACCGTGCCCGACCGCGCCAGCTCAACCAGTTCCAGCAATTGAACTCGGCGATACTCTCAGGCTTCCCGACGGTCAGCATGGGCGAAGCGATCGATTCCGTGCGCCAGATCGCCGAGGAAGAAGCACCACCCGGCTTTGCCTTTGATTACGCGGGGGCCTCACGGCAGTACATTCAGGAAGGCCAAGCGTTGTGGGTGACCTTCGCCCTGGCACTGGCGATCATCTTCCTGGTGCTGGCCGCGCAGTTTGAAAGTTTCCGTGATCCACTGGTGATCCTGGTGACCGTACCGCTGTCGATCTGCGGCGCGTTGATTCCGCTGTTTCTGGGGTGGTCGAGCATGAACATCTATACCCAGGTCGGGCTGGTGACCTTGATCGGCCTGATCAGCAAGCACGGGATCCTGATCGTCGAGTTTGCCAATCAACTGCGCAAGGACAAAGGCCTGAGCGCCCGTGAAGCCGTGGAAGAAGCCGCCGCCATTCGCTTGCGCCCGGTATTGATGACCACGGCCGCCATGGTGTTTGGCATGGTGCCGCTGATCCTCGCCACAGGCGCAGGGGCCGTGAGCCGCTTCGATATCGGCACCGTCATCGCCACCGGGATGTCCATCGGGACGCTGTTCACCCTGTTCGTGTTGCCGTGTGTCTACACCGTGTTGGCCAAATCCGATCAACCGTAAGGACGGCCAGGCGGCGTGCCTGAGACACCATTTTCGCAGGCGCGCCTGCGCCTGAAAAACAAAAGGCCCCGCATGTGCGAGGCCTTTTCGTTGCGCTTCAATGTCTTCAGCTCTGCGGTCTCATTCCCTGGCTCATACTGAACATGAACAACAACAAATCATGATCAGGCTGTGCCGCCACCGATGATTTCTCAACCCGTGGCAATAAACAATGCTCGTCGCCGTGCGCGGTACTGAGGACTTGCGTGCGGGGCTGCTCCCATGCGGCCACCGCCAATGAAGCAACTGCCAAGGCTCCTATTAGAAACAAACCTCGTGCAACTTCGAGTTTCATCGCTATAAACCTTTGATAGCGCTGCCAAACGCCGTCTTATAAAAATAGACGAGCTTGTCCCAGTCTGCCGGCTTCCACGACGAATGGCGACGTAATTGCTCCATGTCGTGCGCTGCCGCCTGCTTGCTCAACAGCCGCTGGCGGCACTTCTCCAGGTCCAGCAATGCCACTTCGGCCTTGGCCGCTGCGCCCTCGCCGGTGACCCGCACAAAGATATGCTTGATGTACAGGCAACTGTGCTGCCAGCGGCCCTTGTGCATCCGCGCCAGGTTTTCAGCCAGATCCTTGAGCATGCTGTCATGCAAGGCCTCGCCATGACGCTCGCGGCCACCACTGGCATACCAGTCTTCAATCTCGGTAAAGCCGTCCAGAGACTTGGTGACCAGCAACGCGCGCCACTGGTGTACTGGATCGGGCTGGGCACCACAGAACACGATTTCCGGCACCCGGACTTTCAACGCATGCAGGCCGGTCAGGGCATCAAGCTCGCGCAACACGGTCGGACGGCCGAACGGGTGCAACCAGCTTCGATAAATATGCCCGGTCTGGCGCTTGGCATACAGCAGTTGGCCACTAGGTGTATGGATACGCTGTACGCCACTTTCTCCGCCACGACGTACATTGGGCTCTTCCACCCATTCGCCACGCTGGCTCCAGAAATACTCGAAGCGATCGTCGGGCGCGTGTTGCGTTTCCGATACCTGTTCAACTGCCATGCTGTTACCTCTTTCGCAAAATATATACGCGCCACATGGCGTAGAGCGGAATGAAGTCCAAATATTCCTGAACGCGGAAACCCGCCTGCTCAAACTCTGCTTCTACCGTAGCGGCTGGTAATACAAAGCGGTTTTGGTAGCCCTGTTGCGCACGATTTTTCTCCAAACGCTTGCGTTTCCAGGCCTTGAAATTGCCGTCGACCCACAAGGAAAGGATGACGCTGTCGCGGGTGACACGCTGGAACTCCTTCAAGATGGCCAGTCGATGCTCGGCCTCACCGATGTGGTGCAGCAAACGCATGCAGAAGATGCTGTCCACGGAGTTGTCAGGCAACGCGATATCGAATGCAGAGGTCTGCAAAGGGCGTACCCGCTTGACCACGTCGGCAGGTTGCGCCTGGGTTGCGATCTTCACCATTGACGCGGAGTTGTCTGCCCCGATGATCACACGGTTGGATTTTTCCGCCAGCATGGGCCAGAAACGCCCGGCACCGCAGGGCAGGTCCAGCACCAGACCCGGCTCACCTACGCGTTTGAGCGCGGTACGTGCCAGTTGCAAGTCACGCTTGTGTGACAGTTGGCGGCCGAGACCGTCCTTATGCTTGAGCAGATAGCGCTTGGCATGTTCGTCATCGTACTTTTCGGAAAATTCAAGTTTGACCGGGTCATCCATTATCAATGTCTCCTGAGCTGATGACAGCTACCTTAGGGAGCGCAATGTGAGTTCCAGGTCATCCAATTGTGAAAATTTCGTTGAAAAAAGCCAAAAACCATTACAGAATTTTACAGATTCGGGGTGGGCATACCTAACCCGCTACGTAGGAAACGTCCCAAGAAAGCCCGCAGACCTACGCCTCTCCTCCCTCGTGGAACAATTCGACATGGAAGCGACAACCGCTAGGCTCCATGGTGCTGAGGCTGACGCTCCACCCCTGGTTTTCACAAATCCGCTGTACCAGCGACAGGCCAAGCCCCAAGCCCTCACCGCGATTTTCAGAGCCTCGCACGAAGGGTTCGAACATGGCCTCGCGCTTCTCCTCGGGGATCCCCACGCCACTGTCCTCGACCAGAAAGCCGCTGGGCAGAAGCGTCAGCCGGATAAAGCCGCCGTCGGTGTAGTGCAATGCATTGCGCAATAGGTTGCCCATGACGGCGTGCAGCAATGTTGCGTTGTAACGCGTATCCATCGGGTTCCCGGCGTTGTAAACCAGTTCCAGTCCCTTGGCCTCGATCGGTGCGCGCCACAGGCTGATCAGGTCCTGCGCCACCTGCCCCAGGGTCATCTGCGGCGCCACGCTGGTTTCGTCACGCTGGGAGCGAGCCAGCATCAGGAAGGTCTGCACCAGCTCGCGCATTTCGACACAGGCCCGCGCAATGCGCTCGACCTGGGCCCGGCCGCGCTGGTCGATGCCCGGGTTTTCCAGCAGCAACTCACAAGAGCTGGCCAGCACCATCAAGGGTGTGCGCAACTCATGACTGACGTCGCTGGTAAACAGCCGCTCGCGGTTCAAAGCCTGGCGCAAGCGGCCCAGGGTGGCGTCGAAGGCAACCGCCAGTTCACCCACTTCATCGGCGGCATAGTCTGGAGCCAAAGGGGGGGCCAGACCGAGCAACTGGTCACGGTGGCGCACCTGACGTGCCAACCGGACCACCGGCGCCATCACCTTACGAGCCAGGACCCAGCCCAGGAATACCGCTAATGCGAGGCTCAGCACAAACCCCACCAGCACCACGGCAAACAGCACCCGTTCACGCTCTTCAAAATCGCTCTGATCCTGCAACAGCACGTAACGCCTGCCGTCGACGATCTCGACCATCGCGTGGTACGACAGTTGCTCGCGAAACACCTCGTGAAACCCGGAGTCCAGATGACGCAGGTCCTTGGGCAAGTCGAAGTCACCGGGGCCGCCACTGAAATAGAACAGCTGGTCAGGCTCTGGCCGGTGGCTCCATTCAGACATGTTGTCCATCAGCAGCATCCGCTGCAAATCGCCCCCCAGCCCGGCAGAGATCAGCTTCTCTTCAACCACGTGCACGGTCGCCACGATGCCCATGGCGAATGCCCCTGCTACCAACGCGCTCATCAACGCAAAGGCGATGATGATCCGTTGTGCAAGGCTCTGCTTAAACTCCATCACGCCCCTCGGCCAAGCGATAACCAACGCCATGCACGGTATGCAGCAACGGCTTGTTGAACGGCTTGTCGATCACCTGGCGCAATTGGTGAACATGGCTGCGCAAGCTGTCACTGTCCGGGCAATCATCGCCCCACAGAGCCTCTTCGAGAATTTCACGACGCAGCACATGCGGACTCTTCTGCATCAACACGGCCAACAACTTGAGGCCTACCGGGTTGAGCTTGAGCAGGCGCCCTTCACGAGTCACTTCCAGGGTGTCGAGGTCATAGCTCAAATCGCCGACCTGCAACGCTCGCCGACCGCCCCCCTGGGTACGACGCATGACCGCCTCGACGCGTGCGGCCAGTTCCGACAGCGCAAAGGGTTTGATCAGGTAATCGTCGGCACCGGACTTGAAGCCCTGCAAGCGGTCATCCAACTGGTCACGGGCGGTCAGCATGATCACTGGCGTATCACGCCGCGCGTCTTCGCGCAGGCGTTTGCAAAGCGTGTAACCGTCGATACCGGGCAACATGATATCGAGCACGATCAGGTCGTAATGCTCGGTGGCCGCCAGGTGCAACCCTGACAGGCCATCCTGCGCGCAATCCACGGTGTAGCCTTTGAGCCCCAGGTAATCCGCCAGGTTGGCGAGGATATCGCGGTTGTCTTCAACCAATAGAATTCGCATGGGCATCTGCTCCGTACACAGTTACGGCCGTCTTGGCTCGCGCAGCTTAAGGCCAAGTCTGGCTCAGGGCCAGCGCTGTCTGACGGGCCAAATCCCGTCAAACCCGTCCACGAAAGGCATCACGAAATTTTCACCCGGAGTTCACGTACAGCTTACGGCGTCAGGCGCAGAGTGCGGCCATTTGAGTACACGAACCGTCGCTGGCCCTCTCTTCCTCGTTCAGGACTCCCTCATGCCATCCACTGTTTCACACCCGGCCTCACGCCCCCTGAACTTCTGGATCTGCCTGGGCATTCCCGCCGTGACGGCTGTCACGTTGGTATTGCTGGAACTGACGTCGCTGGACATGAGCTTGGCCCAGCTGTTCTACGATCCAACGGCCGGAGGCTTCATCGGTCGCCACAGCTACTTTCTGGAAAATATCCTGCACGACCGGGCCAAGCAGGTGGTTATCGGATTTTCGGTGCTTGCCATCCTTGGCTTCATCGGCTCATTCATGCTGACACGGCTCAAGCCGTTCAAACGTGAGCTGGGCTGCCTGGTGCTGTCATTGGGGCTGGCAACCGCGTTCGTCACGCCCGTCAAAGCGGTGACTGCCGTGCAATGCCCATGGAGCCTGAAAGAGTTCGGCGGCAAGGAAACCTACAGCGAACTGCTCAGCCCCCGTCCCGTCACTGACAAGCCTGGGCGTTGCTGGCCGGGGGGGCATGCGGCCACGGGTTTTGCCTTGTTTGCTTTGTTCTTCGTATTACGTGACCGGCGGCCGAAACTGGCCCGCGCAGCCTTCATCCTTGCATTCGGTCTGGGCACGGTGTTTTCCATCAGCCGGATGATGCAGGGTGCGCACTTCTTTTCGCACAACGTATGGACAGCGGTGTTTTGCTGGCTGATTTGCCTGGGGTCTTACTACTACGTGCTGTATCGGCCGGCGACCAAAACTGAGCGAGCGACCAAGGCAGAATCTGTCAGCGCCTGAGCTGACGCCATCGCTCTCCTGACAGACCAGAATGAAGGCAATAAAAAACCCCGCTAGCTTAACGCCAGCGGGGTTTTTTCGTACAGGGTAAGGCTGGCTTACATCATGCCGCCCATGCCGCCCATACCGCCCATGTCTGGCATGCCGCCAGCTGGAGCGTCTTCCTTGATCTCGGCGATCATGGCTTCGGTGGTGATCATCAGGCTGGCAATCGACGAAGCCGCTTGCAGAGCCGAACGAGTCACTTTGGCCGGGTCCAGGATACCCATTTCGATCATGTCGCCGTATTCGCCGGTCGCTGCGTTGTAACCGAAGTTACCCGCGCCTTGCTTGACCTTGTCGACGACTACACTTGGCTCGTCACCGGAGTTGGCAACGATCTGACGCAGTGGCGCTTCAACAGCGCGACGCAGCAACTGGATGCCCACGTTCTGGTCATCGTTGTCGCCTTTCAGCTCGCTGATGGCCTGCAGAGCGCGAACCAGTGCCACGCCACCGCCAGGTACCACGCCTTCTTCAACAGCTGCACGGGTAGCGTGCAGAGCGTCTTCAACGCGGGCTTTCTTCTCTTTCATTTCAACTTCGGAGCCAGCGCCAACCTTGATCACTGCAACGCCGCCAGACAGCTTGGCCAGACGCTCTTGCAGTTTTTCACGGTCGTAGTCCGAGGAGGTTTCGGCAACCTGGGCACGGATCTGGGTGATGCGCGCTTCGATGTCGCCTTGTACGCCAGCACCGTCAACGATGATGGTGTTTTCCTTGGACAGGGTCACGCGCTTGGCGCTACCCAGGTGCTCCAGGGTGGTGCTTTCCAGGCTCAGGCCGATTTCTTCGGAGATAACGGTACCGCCGGTCAGAACGGCGATGTCCTGCAGCATGGCCTTGCGACGGTCGCCGAAGCCTGGAGCCTTGACGGCTGCGACTTTGACGATGCCACGCATGTTGTTCACAACCAGAGTCGCCAGGGCTTCGCCTTCAACGTCTTCAGCCACGATCAGCAGTGGGCGGCCGGCTTTGGCAACGGCTTCCAGCACTGGCAGCATTTCGCGGATGTTCGAGATCTTTTTGTCGACCAGCAGGATCAGCGGACCATCCAGCTCGGCAGTCATGGTCTCTGGCTTGTTGACGAAGTACGGGGACAGGTAGCCACGGTCGAACTGCATGCCTTCAACAACCGACAGTTCGTTTTCCAGGCCCGAGCCTTCTTCAACGGTGATCACGCCTTCTTTACCGACTTTTTCCATGGCTTCGGCAATGATGTCGCCGATGGAGTTGTCGGAGTTGGCCGAGATGGTGCCGACCTGAGCGATTGCCTTGGTGTCAGCGCATGGCTTGGACAGGGCCTTGAGCTCTTTGACGATAGCGATGGTCGCTTTGTCGATGCCGCGCTTGAGGTCCATCGGGTTCATGCCGGCAGCGACGGCTTTCAGGCCTTCGTTGACGATCGATTGAGCCAGAACGGTAGCGGTGGTGGTGCCGTCGCCTGCGTCATCGTTGGCACGGGAGGCAACGTCTTTGACCAGTTGCGCGCCCATGTTTTCGAAGCGATCTTTCAGCTCGATTTCCTTGGCAACCGAAACGCCGTCCTTGGTGATGGTCGGAGCGCCGAAGCTCTTCTCGATGATCACGTTACGGCCTTTAGGGCCCAGGGTCGCTTTTACTGCGTCAGCCAGGACGTTGACACCGGCGAGCATTTTCTTACGGGCGGAATCGCCGAATTTAACTTCTTTAGCAGCCATGATCGATATTCCTTAAATACTTGAGTAGTCGCGGGAAAATGAGCGGGGTATCAGCCTTCGATAACAGCGAGAATCTCGTTCTCAGCCATTACCAACAGGTCTTCGCCGTCGACTTTGACGGTGTTGCTGCCCGAGTACGGGCCAAACACAACCTTGTCACCCACTTTCACGGCCAGCGCACGCACTTCACCGTTGTCCAGCACGCGGCCGGTACCGACAGCGAGGATCTCGCCGCTGTTGGCTTTTTCAGCAGCCGAACCTGGCAGAACGATACCGCCAGCGGTTTTCTTTTCTTCTTCGCTGCGACGGATGACGACGCGGTCATGCAGAGGACGAAGCTTCATTGTCGATCTCTCCTAATTGTGGTTTCAGCGGCCGGTGTAGTCCCGGCGGGTTAATTTCCGGCGTGGCCGGTTGCGGCTCGTCGAGCGAGACGCGGAAGTCTGTCTGGCGATCATCGCCAGAAACCTTGCGGTGACCGTTACATAAGGGCGCGCAAGCTCATTACAAGGGCAGCACAGCGAAATTTTTTACTGCACGGCCCGGCAAAACGAACACGGCACCCGAAGGTGCCGTGTGGTGGATGGGTTTACTTGGAATCACGGTGCTCGAATTCACCCTCGATCACGTCAGGTTCACGCCCCAACGGTTGCCGCGGAACCGGGCCACCACGCGGTTGCAGGTCATCGGCAAAGGCGCGCTGGCGAATGGCTTGCTCCTCGGCGCGCTGGCGCATCTTGTTGGCCAGCAGGCGCCGGGTGAGCGGCAGCATCATGACCAGGCCCAGCACACTGCTGATGAAGCCTGGGATGATCAACAGGCCGCCACCCAGGGCCAGCATCAGGCCTTCGAGCATCGTCTGGGCGGGCAGTTCGCCACGGCTCAGGCTTTCACGGGCACGCAACGCGGTTGCCAGGCCGGCGATACGCAGTACAAACACCCCGAACATCGAGCCGAGGATGATCAGCAGCAGCGCCGGGAAAAACCCGATGGCCGCACTGACTTTTACGAATACGAACAGCTCCAGCACCGGAAACAGCAGAAAGAGCAATAGAAAAGGGCGCATCAAAAGGTTCCTCAACGCAAGAATGCCTTGCAAGTAAGCCTTAGATGACGTCGCCATTTCGTGATTTCAAGCCTCGCTCGTCTCATTTGTTGGCCAGTGCTCGGCGCGAGCCAGTAAAACCAGGGCTTCACGCACTTGTGTCGGCGTATTGCAAAGCGTCGGGAACGGCAACCAGTACACCCCTTGGCCAATCCGCAGGTGCATGCCTTCGGGGTCGATACCGACCATTTCGGCCGGAGATGTCTTCGGCAGACCGGCCAGCTCGACGTAATGGGCAATGGCCTTGGCGTGGTCGGCGTTCATGTGCTCGATCATGCTCGCCTCTGCCTTGCCGGCAAACGGGTTGGCCAGGGTCAGTTCGTTGACCCAGTGAATGGCGCCAAAACCGCCGATGTAGCGATGACGAACAGGCTCCAGCACCCAGAAGTCGAAATCATGGGCCTTGTGATAGTTCCTCGATTCCGGGAAATAGCGGTAGTAGCGCTCGGCGGCCGCTTCGATCGCGGCGGCGTCCTCGATCATCCGCGCCTCGGCCAGATAGGTCAGTCGCCCCACGGCCTGTACGTCTTCGGCCTCGCGCTCACCCACCAGCAGTGAACATTTAGGGTCTTTTTGCAGGTTGTGGGTGTGCTGGGCGATTCGACTGATCAATATCAGTGGGCGGCCCTGCTCGTTCAGGCAGTATGGAACCACGGAGCCAAACGGAAAACCGGGCATCGCCTTGGAGAGTGTCGAGAGCACCCCGCGGTATTCCTTGAGCAGCAATTCTCGTGCATGCTTGGCAGCTTCAACGCTCAATTTATGACTCCTTATATAGAACTAGTCGAAAAAACGGACAGGCTTCTGGAGAAAGTTCCAGCAATGCCTTCGGGGCAGTTCTCATGTGCAGCCAGGCCACGTCAGGCGCAGATCGAGAGGCTCTCTAAAAGGAATCCACTCAGACCTGCAATTAAGGCATGCGAATGCAACTCACTGACAAAGTAATCATTATCACTGGCGGCTGCCAGGGTTTAGGCCGCTCGATGGCCGAGTATTTCGCCGCCAAGGGCGCGAAGCTGGCACTGGTCGACCTGAACCAGGAGAAGCTCGACCAGGCCGTTGCCGCGTGCAAAGCCGCCGGCGTCGAGGCTCGCGCCTACCTGTGCAACGTCGCCAATGAAGAACAGGTGACCCACATGGTCGCCCAGGTGGCCGAAGACTTCGGCGCGATCCACGGCCTGATCAACAACGCCGGGATCCTGCGCGACGGCCTGCTGATCAAGGTCAAGGACGGCGAGATGAGCAAAATGAGCCTGGCCCAATGGCAAGCCGTCATCGACGTCAACCTGACCGGCGTGTTCCTGTGCACCCGTGAAGTGGCGGCGAAGATGATCGAACTGAAATCGTCCGGCGCGATCATCAACATCTCCTCGATCTCGCGCGCCGGTAACGTCGGCCAGACCAACTACTCCGCCGCCAAGGCCGGTGTCGCTGCGGCCACCGTGACCTGGGCCAAGGAACTGGCACGCTACGGCATCCGCGTGGCCGGCATCGCACCGGGGTTCATCGAAACCGAAATGACCCTGGGCATGAAGCCTGAAGCCCTGGACAAAATGACCGCCGGTATCCCGCTCAAGCGCATGGGCAAGCCGGAAGAAATCGCCCATTCGGCGGCCTACATTTTCGAGAACGACTACTACACCGGCCGGATTCTGGAAATGGATGGCGGGTTGCGCATTTAAAGCTCACGCCGCTTCTGTGGCGAGGGAGCTTGCTCCCTCGCCACAAAAACACTCCCCTCGTGTTGCTGCATCAATCGTCGCTGATGCTGATACTCGGCATGGCTGGCGACAAAGCCTCCTGCAGGACAATCCGCGCGCCCACGTGGCGGGCCAGTTCCTGGTAGACCATGGCGATCTGGCTGTCGGGTTCTGCGATCACCGTTGGCTTGCCGCCATCGGCCTGCTCGCGGATAACCATCGACAACGGCAACGAGGCCAGCAACTCGACGCCATACTGGCTGGCCAGCTTCTCGCCACCGCCTTCGCCGAACAGGTGCTCGGCGTGACCGCAGTTGGAGCAGATGTGCACAGCCATGTTTTCCACCACGCCCAGCACCGGGATGTTGACCTTGCGGAACATTTCCACGCCTTTGCGTGCATCCAGCAATGCCAGGTCCTGCGGCGTGGTGACGATGACCGCACCGGCCACCGGGACCTTTTGTGCCAGGGTCAACTGGATGTCACCGGTGCCTGGCGGCATGTCGATCACCAGGTAGTCGAGGTCGCCCCAGGCGGTCTGCGTCACCAATTGCAGCAAGGCGCCGGACACCATCGGGCCGCGCCAGACCATCGGGGTGTTGTCATCGGTCAGGAACGCCATGGACATCACTTCGACGCCATGGGACTCGATGGGCACGAACCACTTCTGGTCCTTGACCTTGGGCCGGGTACCTTCAGGGATACCAAACATGATGCCCTGGCTCGGACCGTAGATATCCGCGTCAAGAATCCCGACCCTGGCGCCTTCACGGGCCAGGGCCAGCGCGAGGTTGGCGGCGGTGGTGGATTTGCCCACGCCGCCCTTGCCGGATGCCACGGCGACCACGTTCTTGACGTTGGCAAGCCCGGGGATCTGCGCCTGCGCCTTGTGTGCCGCGATCCGGGTGGTGATCTCGACGCGGGCCGAGGCCACGCCGTCCAGGCTTTCGATTGCCATCTGCAGCATCTGCGCCCAGCCGCTGTTGAACAGACCCGCGGCATAACCCTGCTCCAGCTGGACGCTGACACGATCGCCCTGGATATCGATACCACGCAGGCAACCGGCGCTGATCGGATCCTGGTTCAGGTATGGGTCGGTGTACTGGCGAAGGACGGCTTCCACCGCTGCGCGATTGACGGCGCTCATGGGTAACTCCGATAACAAGACTTGGAAAAGATGACGGGTATCGTACCTGTTCCGCGACCGAGGCGGCATGCCTGTAGATTATTTGTTGCCCAGGAAATCCTGTGCCGAGGGAACTTGCTCCCGCTGGGTGGCAAAGCCGCCCCAATTCCGGCTACCCGGTTCGACAGATAGATCACATCCGTCTGATTACGACTGCTGCGCAGCCGAACGGGAGCACGCTCCCTCGCCACAGGTTTTGGCAATCGATACGTCCGGAAACAGGCCTTGAGGGTGAAAAAACTTCGCCGGCGCTTTATAGTGGCCGACCTCCGTTTCATCAAGTAGCCGAGCCCCATGTCCGAGCCACGCAAGATCCTCGTCACCAGCGCCCTGCCCTATGCCAATGGTTCAATCCACCTTGGCCATATGCTTGAGTACATCCAGACCGATATGTGGGTGCGCTTCCAGAAGCATCGCGGCAATCAATGCACTTACGTCTGCGCCGACGACGCCCATGGTTCGGCCATCATGTTGCGCGCCGAAAAAGAAGGCATCACCCCGGAACAACTGATCGCCAACGTCCAGGCTGAACACAGCGCCGACTTTGCCGAGTTCCTGGTGGACTTCGACAACTTCCACTCCACTCACGCCGAAGAAAACCGTGAGCTGTCGAGCCAGATCTACCTGAAGTTGCGCGACGCCGGGCACATTGCCACGCGTTCGATCACCCAGTATTTCGACCCGGAAAAGAAAATGTTCCTGGCCGACCGCTTCATCAAGGGCACCTGCCCGAAATGTGGCACTGAAGACCAGTACGGCGACAACTGCGAAAAATGCGGCGCGACCTACGCACCGACTGACCTGAAGGATCCAAAGTCGGCGATCTCTGGCGCCACCCCGGTGCTCAAGGATTCCCAGCACTTCTTCTTCAAGCTGCCAGACTTCCAGGCCATGCTGCAGACATGGACCCGCAGCGGTACCCTGCAGGACGCGGTCGCGAACAAGATCGCCGAATGGCTGGATGTCGGCCTGCAACAATGGGACATCTCGCGCGATGCGCCGTATTTCGGTTTCGAAATCCCGGACGAGCCCGGCAAATACTTCTACGTCTGGCTGGACGCACCGATCGGCTACATGGCGAGCTTCAAGAACCTCTGCGCGCGCCGGCAGGATTTGGACTTCGACGCCTACTGGGCCAAGGACTCCACCGCCGAGCTGTACCATTTCATCGGCAAGGACATCGTTAACTTCCACGCCCTGTTCTGGCCGGCCATGCTCGAGGGCGCGGGTTACCGCAAGCCGACCGGCATCAACGTTCACGGCTACCTGACCGTCAACGGCCAGAAAATGTCCAAGTCCCGCGGCACCTTCATCAAGGCCCGTACCTACCTGGACCACCTGTCTCCGGAATACCTGCGCTACTACTACGCGTCCAAGCTGGGCCGTGGCGTCGACGACCTGGACCTGAACCTCGAAGACTTCGTGCAGAAGGTCAACTCCGACCTGGTGGGCAAGGTCGTCAACATCGCCAGCCGTTGCGCAGGCTTCATCCACAAGGGCAACGCCGGCGTACTGGTGGCTGAAAATGCCGCACCGGAGCTGACCGACGCGTTTCTGGCCGCTGCGCCAAGCATCTGCGACGCCTATGAAGCCCGCGACTTTGCCCGTGCCATGCGGGAAATCATGGGCTTGGCCGACCGCGCCAACGCCTGGATCGCCGACAAGGCACCGTGGTCGCTGAACAAGCAGGAAGGCAAGCAAGACGAAGTCCAGGCGATCTGCGCCACGGGCGTCAACCTGTTCCGCCAGCTGGTGATTTTCCTCAAGCCGGTCCTGCCGTTGCTGGCCGCCGACGCCGAGGCATTCCTCAACGTCGCCCCGTTGACCTGGAACGATCACACCACCCTGCTCGGCAACCATCAGTTGAACGAGTTCAAGCCGCTGATGACCCGCATCGATCCGGTCAAGGTCCAGGCCATGACCGACGCGTCGAAAGAAGACCTGGCCGCCAGCCAGACCGACACCGGCGCTGTTGCCCCACAAGGTAACGGCGAACTGGCCAAGGACCCGCTGTCGCCGGAAATCGAGTTCGACACCTTTGCGGCCGTCGACCTGCGCGTGGCCCTGATCCTCAAGGCTGAAGCCGTGGACGGTGCCGACAAGCTGTTGCGCCTGACCCTGGATATCGGTGACGAGCAACGCAACGTGTTCTCCGGTATCAAGAGTGCCTACCCGGACCCGGCCAAGCTGGAAGGTCGCCTGACGATGATGATCGCCAACCTCAAGCCACGCAAAATGCGCTTCGGTATTTCCGAAGGCATGGTCATGGCTGCCGGCCCTGGCGGCGAAGAGATCTACCTGTTGAGCCCGGACAGCGGCGCCAAGCCGGGCCAGCGCATCAAGTAATTCGCCTGGCTGGACCGATCCCACCGTCACGCTGACGCGCGACGGTGGGATTTTCATATCTGCGCCGCCGGATACTGCCTAATCTTTAAGCACAGGCCCTCGCTCAACCCGGCTCACCCATGACCGACATTCTACTTACGCTTATCAGCACCGCCCTGATCAACAACTTCCTGTTGTACTGGCCGCTGGGCGTCGATCCACTGTTGCAGTCGACGCGCGATCCTGCGGCCGAACGACATCAAGTGCATGCCCTGGGCATTGCGACCACAGGCTTGATGCTGCTCAATGGCGTGTTGGGCTATGGGGTGTATCACTGGCTGCTCGAGCCGCTTGGGCTTGCGTCCCTGCACCTGATGGTGTTTTTGCCACTGAGCGTGTTGCTCATCACGCCGCTGCTCAAGGTGCTGGCGCGCGTGCTGCCTCAGCTACCGTTCGAAGGCCTGTGGCCGTTGTTGCTGGGTAACGCGGGCGTGCTGGGGCTGAGCCTGTTCGGTTTGCAGAATGACAATGGTTTTGCCGGTCACGCCGCGTTGAGCCTCGGTGCCGGGCTGGGGTTCTGGCTGGTACTGAGCCTGTTCAGCGATTTGCGCCAACGCACTCTCAATAACGATGTGCCCCTACCCTTTCGCGGCTTGCCGATCGACCTGATCAGCGCCGGATTGATCGCCGTGGCATTTCTCGGTTTCAGCGGACTGATCAAACTATGAGTCTGATTCAACGCATCGACGCCCTTCTGCCACAGACTCAATGCGGCAAGTGCGGTCACCCAGGGTGCAAGCCCTACGCCGAGGGCATTGCCAACGGTGAAGCCATCAACAAGTGCCCGCCAGGTGGCCGCGAAACCCTTGCCGCACTGGCCAGACTGTTGAACGTCCCTGAGCTGGAGCTCGACACCACTCGTGGCACGGCACCGGCACAGGTTGCGTTTATCCGTGAAGCCGAGTGCATCGGTTGCACCAAGTGCATTCAGGCGTGCCCGATCGACGCGATTGTCGGCGCGGCCAAGCTGATGCACACGGTGCTCATCGACGAATGCACGGGCTGTGATTTATGCGTAGCACCCTGCCCGGTGGATTGCATCGAGATGCATCCCTTGCCCTCGCCACAGGTGGTGCCCATTGTCGGCGGTCTGGCCTTCACCCCGGAACAACGAGACGCCCGAAGCGTCAAGCGCGACCATGCCCGGCAACGCTTCGAGCAGCGCAACGCGCGCCTGCGCCACGAAGAAGAACAGAAGCTCGCTGAACGCGCCGCTCGCGCGCAAAAAGCCGCGCAACCCGGCACGACCGGCAACAACCCGGTGCAAGACGCCATCGCCCGGGTGCAGGCGCAAAAAGCCGCAGCCGCCGATGCCGCGCTGAAAAAAGCCAAGATCGATGTGGCGATGAGCCGGGCGCAACTGCACAAATCACTGAAAGCCTTTGGTCACCCACCGACCTTCGAGCAACAGTCGCAGTTAATCGTTCTCCAGCAGCAGTTCGAAGCCGCCGAGCAGGCCTTGGCGGTCCTGGAGGCCAGCGCAACGCCGGTGCCCGCAAAGGTCGCACCGCCCGCCAACGACGCCGAGCTCAAACGGGCGAAAATCCAGCTGGCCATGCGCCGTGCCGAACTTAAAAAAGCCCAGGCCGGCGACGCCCCGGCCGAGCAACTGGCCGCGCTCGGTGAGGCGCTGAACCAGGCTGAACAGGCACTGCACGCGGCGGAAAACGCCAGCGAAAAACCGGCTCCGGATCTGGTACGCGTTGAGAAACGGCCGATCGACCCGCAGCTGCGCCATCTGAAAACCGAACTGGCCTACGCCCGCGCCGACCTCGCTAAACTCGAGCGCAGCGTCGATACGCCGACAGCGTTGCTGACCCAGGCTCGCGCCAGGCTGTGCGAAGCAGAACGTCGGGTGAACGACTATGTCGCCCCTTGAACCGGTCGACGATCGCCTGCAACAGGCGATGAAGCGGGTGTTGCTGGCCACCGTGCCCGGCGTGCTGGTGTTGTTCTGGTGGTTTGGCTGGGGAGTTCTGATCAACTTGCTGCTGGCCTGTGGCAGCGCGCTGGCGGTGGAAGCCGCCGTGCTCCGTCTGCGCAAGTACCCGCTCAAGCCATCCTTGAGCGATGGCAGCGCCTTGGTCAGCGCCACCCTGCTGGCCTTGGCATTACCGCCGTATTGCCCATGGTGGCTGACAGTGAGCGCAGCGGCCTTCGCGATGATCTTCGGCAAGCACCTGTATGGCGGCGTCGGTAAAAACCCGTTCAACCCGGCGATGCTCGGTTTTGCCTTGGTGCTGGTGTGTTTCCCGCAACAAATGACCCAATGGCCAGCATCCCAAGGGATGGGCCTGCTTGAAGGCCTGCAACGCATTTTCGGCTTCGCTTTCAGCGATTCCTCCCTTCCTGATGCCTGGGCGCAGGCCACCGCGCTGGACAGCCTGCGCATCAACAAGAGCCTGACCATGGACGAGCTCTTCGCTGGCAATCCGGCGTTTGGGCATGTCGGTGGCACCGGCATCGAATGGGTGAACCTGGCCTTTCTTGCCGGTGGCGCGTTTCTGTTGCAACAGCGGGTGTTCACTTGGCACGCCCCGGTCGGGATGCTGGGCAGTCTTTTCATCATCAGCCTGCTGTGCTGGAACGGCTCGGGCTCGGACTCCCATGGCTCTCCACTGTTCCACCTGCTGACCGGCGCGAGCATGCTCGGCGCATTCTTTATCGTCACCGAACCGGTGTCGGGGGCAAGGGCCCCCAAGGCGCGGCTGTTGTTTGGGGTCGGCGTCGGTGTGCTGACCTACCTGATCCGCACCTGGGGCGGGTATCCCGACGGCGTAGCCTTTGCCGTGCTGCTGATGAACCTGTGCGTGCCGGCCCTGGAGCGTCTCTTCGCTGGACAACCAGAGCCTCGTACGCCATGAACAGATACCTCAGCGTACTGATCCTGATGCTCGTGGCCGGACTGGGAGCCGGTGCAACGCTCCTTGTGCACCAGGCCCTCACCCCCCATGTTTCCAGCCAACTGCGCCTGATCGAAAACCAGCGCCTGCTCGACATGCTGCCCACAGGCAGTTACGACAATCAGCCATTGGACCACCCCTTGGCGCTGAAAGACGTTGCCCTGAGTAACAGCACGTTGCTGGGCGGGTACCTGGCGACCCTCGAGGGCAAAACCAGTGCAATCATGCTGTTGAGCCGGTCAATGGGCCATGAAGCGGCGATCGACCTGCTGATCGTCATCGATCCTCGCGGCAAACTGTTGGGCGTAAAAGCCATCAAGCAAGCGGAAACACCAGGGCTGGGAGGCGCAATCGCCACTCAGCCCAATCCGTGGCTACGGGGCTTTATCGGAAAGTCCCGTCAGGACCCGACCGACAGTGGCTGGGCGTTGAAAAAGGATCAGGGCAGGTTCGATCAACTGGCCGGTGCCACCATCACCTCCCGAGCGGTGATCGGTGCCGTGCACGATGCACTACGTTACTTCGACGAACATCAGCCCCAACTGATCGGGAGCGGACAATGAACAACGCCAGGGCATTACAGAGCTCGTTGATGCTCACCCCGTTGATCGGTGCCAGCGACACACTGGTCAGCGCCCTGAGCCTGGCACTGCTGTCCCTGCTGGTCATCAGTGTCTATGGCATGAAGATGAGCCTGCTGCGCCCCCGGATCCTGCCGTCCCTGCAGTTGATCACCGGTACGCTGCTCGCGGCGGCGTTGACCAGCCTTGCTGCGTTGGCCCTGCAAGGCTGGGCGTTTGAACTGCACCAGCAGTTGGGTATTTATGTCGGGTTGCTGGCCCTGCAATGCGTGGTGCTGGAGCACAGCGGATTTTTCACCCGGTCCCTCATGCCTGATCGATTGCGGCTGTTTGCCCTGTTCACCGCCGCGATGGTTATTCTGGGTGCCTTGCGCGAAGGCTTGGGCCACGGCTCATTCGCCAGTCACCTGCCATGGTTGGTCGGGATCACGGACTCGAATGGACCAGGCTGGGTTTTGATCGAAGGTGGCGGCCTGCGACTGGCCATCATCACACCTGGCGGGTTTATTCTGTTGGGACTGCTCCTGGCAGCCAAACGGGCCTGGCCTGGCCCCTCAACTTCACACTGAACGTCTTCAAGGAACTGCTCTGCCCATGAATGCCGCAAAACGCCTGGAAATTTTCCGCCGGCTTCACGAAGACAATCCGGAACCGAAAACCGAGCTGGCCTATGCCTCCCCCTTCGAACTGCTGATTGCGGTGATCCTCTCCGCCCAGTCCACGGACGTCGGCGTGAACAAGGCCACGGCCAGGCTGTTTCCGGTCGCCAATACCCCTGCGGCAATCCATGCACTCGGTGTTGAGGGCCTGTCGCACTACATCAAGACGATCGGCCTGTACAACAGCAAGGCGAAGAATGTCATCGAGACGTGCAGGTTGCTGGTGGAGCGCCATGGCGGCGAAGTCCCGCAAACCCGCGAAGAACTGGAGGCATTGCCCGGTGTGGGCAGGAAGACCGCAAACGTGGTGCTCAACACCGCCTTTCGACAACTGACCATGGCGGTAGACACCCATATTTTCCGGGTCAGTAACCGGACAGGCCTGGCGCCCGGGAAAAATGTGCTGGAAGTGGAAGCCAAACTGATGAAGTTTGTTCCCAAGGAGTATCTGCTCGACTCCCATCACTGGCTCATCCTGCATGGGCGCTACGTATGCCTGGCCCGCAAGCCTCGCTGCGGCCGTTGCCGGATCGAAGACCTGTGTGAATACAAGCACAAAACCTCCGACGATTGAGGCGCTATTGCTTTTATTGATTTATCGATTGAAAAAATCTTTTTTACCCGCCAGGAGATTGTCGATATAAGAAGCGCCAATGGCAGTCTTAGCCTGGAGTTAATCTTATGAGCACTGGCAAAGAACAACTGGACGTAGAAGACGACTTCACCCCTGTTGAAGCCGATGATGTTGAGCCCGTGGCAGAGGTGGCAAAGACCAATCTGAGCAAGCGTCGCACCATCGATAACCTCCTGGAGGAGCGCCGCCTGCAAAAACAACTGGCCGACTACGACTTTGATCTTTAACACCTGAAAGCCTCCTTGACGGGAGGCTTTTCATTTAGCTATCACTCACTGCCCTCACCCATCACCTGAACAGTTTTCTCTGGGTTCCTCCCCGGAGGACTGAAGCCGTTCAACAACCTCCCTGGCTCCCGAGCGCTTGCCAAAGCCACTCGAGCCCCACGTTCTCAAACCAGGCCGTTACGCTGTGCCAGCTCGATCAAATCGACCAGCGAGCGCGCGTTCAGCTTGAGCAGCAGGCGGGTTTTGTAAGTGCTGACGGTTTTATTGCTCAAAAACATCCCATCGGCAATTTCCTTGTTGGTCTTGCCTCGCGCCAGCTGCTGCAACACCATCATCTCCCGCCCGGAAAGCCGATCCACCATATCGGCCTCACTGGCATTCCCCAAACTTGAACGGACAGTGTGCAACGCTTGATTCGGGAAGTAGCTGTACCCCGACAGCACGGCCTTGATAGCGCTCAACAATTCGGTGAGATCCTGCTGCTTGCAGACATACCCGGCAGACCCGGCCTGCATGCAGCGCATCGAAAAATGTCCCGGAGCCTGAGACGTCAGGACCAGCACTTTCGCAGACGAGGGAGTCGAAGACAATCGCGCAATGACTTCCAGGCCATCAAGTTTCGGGATGCCTATATCCAGTATTACAATATCCGGAAGATGTTCACGAGCAAGTTGCAACGCGTCTACGCCATTATCCGTTTCAGCAATGACTTCGTAGCCATGACGCTCCATTAGCATACGTACAGCAAGACGAATGACGGGGTGATCATCCACGATCAGCACTTTATTCATGGGCAAGTCCAATTTTCGCTGTTCGAATGTTTAGAACCCTCACAATAGCCTAGTCGTTTCAACCTTGGGATGGTGACCTGCCCAACCATCCACGCCGAGAGACATTCCCTACAAACATCAAGGACGCTTCCTACAAAAACCCACAAAAAACTATGTCTCTTAAAGTTTACTTGATGACCCACAAGCCAGTTTTCTTTGGAATTCCCTGCTCAGCACACAACACAAAACCCGCCATACTGAAAACACTGCTGTACCTTCTTCAGCACTCATCTATCATAAAACAACCATTACAACTCACCACCAAACACACACACCCTTCTAAAAAACACCCCCTAACTTAACAAGCTCCACACATGAGTAATCCTACAACACAGTATTTGCGAGAATCCAACATGACAGAACATCAAATAAAAATAACAAACCCGATGACCATCATCGCGATATTCGCGACTATCTCCGAAACATCCGCAGCCGTATCACTCCCTTTCCTCGACGGGGAAGACCGGGAGATTTACATCTGGTTCCTGATCAGCTTCCCCTTCTACCTGCTCTTCCTATTCTTCTATACTTTAAACTTTAACTACAAATCACTGTACGCACCCTCAGACTTCCAAAAGAGCAAGCAATTTTTAAAGGTCATTGACGATACTGCACGATCAGAAATGAACAGAGACGACCACCTTGCCAAGACAGACGAACAAAGCCTGCAACCGCCAACAAGGAAAGAGCACGCAGAACGCTCAAAAAAACGGCGCCGTCGTGCATTACTGAAAGCCAGGTCTGACTATCTGCTTCAAAGCATGCAAGACCCTCCGGATATCGCTGCCCGTGACAATCTGAGTGTTCAACATCAAATCTCTTTACCGAAATCGATACAGAACATTCGCATCATGGATGCCCGCTGGATTCACAAGAAAAAAGAATTCAGACACCTGGTTTCCGAAGTCAATAAAAGCAAACACCCTCAACACAAAGCCATCATATTTCTTAGCTGCCATGAATCCGCGCACATAGTCAACGAAGTCTCACTCAAGGCCCCTGATATAAAATCCGACCCCACAAACAACTTTTACATAGTTTACAACTTGAGCACACTATCAGTGACAGTCATTGATCAGAACTCAAATCCACCCGACTACCCGAATCAGGAAAAATCGCTACAGATCAACGCAAGAGAGAAGGAAGACAGGGGAATTTCAGACCACTGAGCGTCAACTTCAGTGACAGGGACTCGACGCACGACCGACACACACAAAATTCTTCACTCGAATTGTGGCCCCGCACCACGCGGGGCCACAGTTCGTGACTAGCAAGGCAGCATCAGAACAGCTTGCGGCCTTTGTTCGCCGCGATGCGCATACGCAGCGCATTGAGCTTGATGAAGCCGGCTGCATCAGCCTGGTTGTACGCGCCGCCATCTTCTTCGAAGGTCGCGATGTTGGCGTCGAACAACGACTCGTCAGACTTACGGCCGGTAACGATCACATTGCCCTTGTACAGTTTCAGGCGAACGACGCCATTCACGTGCATCTGGGAAGCGTCGATCATCTGTTGCAGCATCAGGCGCTCAGGGCTCCACCAGTAGCCGGTGTAGATCAGGCTGGCGTACTTGGGCATCAACTCGTCTTTGAGGTGAGCCACTTCGCGGTCCAGGGTGATCGATTCGATAGCGCGGTGAGCACGCAGCATGATGGTGCCGCCAGGTGTCTCGTAGCAGCCACGGGACTTCATGCCGACATAGCGGTTCTCGACGATATCGAGACGGCCGATACCGTGTTCGCCACCGATGCGGTTGAGGGTAGCCAGCACGGTAGCCGGGCTCATCTCGACGCCGTCCAGTGCAACGATGTCACCGTTACGGTAAGTCAGTTCCAGGTACTGCGGCTTGTCCGGTGCTTTCTCCGGGGAGACGGTCCAACGCCACATGTCTTCTTCATGCTCGGTCCAGGTGTCTTCCAGCACGCCGCCTTCATAGGAGATGTGCAGCAGGTTGGCATCCATCGAGTACGGGGATTTTTTCTTGCCGTGGCGCTCGATCGGGATCGCGTGCTTCTCAGCATAGTCCATCAGCTTCTCGCGGGACAGCAGGTCCCACTCGCGCCATGGAGCGATGACTTTCACGCCTGGCTTGAGTGCATACGCGCCCAGTTCGAAACGTACCTGATCGTTGCCCTTGCCCGTGGCGCCGTGAGAAATGGCGTCAGCGCCGGTTTCGTTGGCGATTTCGATCAAGCGCTTGGCGATCAACGGACGAGCGATGGAAGTACCCAGCAGGTACTCGCCTTCGTAAACGGTGTTGGCGCGGAACATCGGGAACACGAAATCCCGCACGAATTCTTCGCGCAGATCGTCGATGTAGATTTCTTTTACGCCCATGGCCTGTGCCTTGGCGCGGGCCGGTTCGACCTCTTCGCCCTGACCCAGGTCGGCGGTGAAGGTCACCACTTCACAGTTATAAGTATCCTGCAGCCACTTGAGGATCACCGAAGTGTCCAGGCCGCCGGAATACGCCAGAACGACCTTGTTTACGTCCGCCATGCCATCACTCCACGGGGTTCTACGGAAAGCCGATAAGTCTAACGCTGCGAGAGGATAATTTACAGAGGCGCGACAGCTTATGACGACGAAGCGACAGATTATGTCGAGTGGGCGACGATTTCAGCCGTTCAGGATGCCGTGCCCGTGCTGCCGCTGGAGCTGACTTGCGGGGCAGGATCCTGCGCGGGCTCGACCCGCTCAAGTTGCACATTGACCCGACGGTTTTTCGCCCGATTGGCCGTATTGGTATTGGGCGCCAGGGGGTACCGTTCACCGTGGAAACGCAGGGTAATCTGCGACTCGGCAATACCATTGGCCTTGAGGTAATCCATCACCGCCAGCGCCCTGCGCCGGGACAGGTCACGGTTGGTCAGACGGTTGCCGCTGTTATCGGAATGCCCGTCGACCTCGATGTGATTGACCGTCGGATCAGCCTTCATGAACGCCAGCATCACCTGCAACCTGGCCTTGGCCTGTGCGTCCAGTTCGATACCGCCGCCCGGAAAACCGACCTGGGCCTGCTTCACCTGGTCATAATTCATGGGCAGCAACTTGGCGACACAGCCCTGGTAATCGGCATAGGCCTTGCTGAACCTGACCGGCAGCAGGCGTACTTCCGACACCCGGCCATCACGCGCGTAATGCCGAACCAGTGGACTGCGCCCGTCCATCAAGCCGCCGATGAGGCGCCCGGCCTGAAGCTGCGAACTGTTGAACAACACGTCGCCGCTGCCCAGCCTGACCGAGCCCAGGTTGATATCACCCCGCCCGGGCTGCCACGGCGCTGCGGCGGCCAGCAAGGTCGCCGAGCCACCGGCCAGCATCGGGTTATTGGCCTTCAAGCGAAACGTCGCCTGCTCGCCCGCTCGCCGCACGAACTCACCCGAGCCGAAATCGGTAACCGGCTGCGTCAGGCGGCATTCGAACTGGTCACCCTCGACCTTCCACTCAATGCTCTCCAGGCGTGTCTGGAAAGTGAGCGCCATGGCGGGAAGGCTGGCAAACACACTGAGCAAGGCTAGATAACGCTGGCGCACGGGAGGCTCCACTGACTTCTGCAACAAAAAGACCGATATATATGTTTACGGCATGCCTTTGTAATATCGGAAGCGTGCGACAAAACTTGATAGCGGGTGCCTGCAAGAGTCTTTTCCGGTAGCATTCCCATGAGTTTTACCCGCCTGGAATCCCCAATGTCCGACCACCTGACCCTGCTACGTCCCGACGACTGGCATATTCATCTTCGCGATGGTGCTGTGTTGCCCAATACAGTGGCGGATGTCGCGCGCACCTTTGGTCGCGCCATCATCATGCCTAACCTGGTACCACCGGTGCGAAACGCCGCTGAAGCCGACGCCTATCGCCAGCGCATTCTCGCTGCGCGCCCGGCCGGCAGCCGCTTCGAGCCGCTGATGGTGCTCTACCTGACCGACCGCACGACCGCCGACGAAATTCGCACGGCCAAGGCCTGCGGTTTCGTTCACGCCGCCAAGCTGTATCCGGCCGGTGCGACCACCAACTCGGATTCTGGCGTGACCAGCATCGACAAGATCTTCCCTGCGATCGAGGCCATGGCCGAAGTCGGGATGCCCTTGCTGGTCCACGGTGAAATCACCCGTGGCGACGTCGATGTCTTCGACCGCGAAAAGATCTTCATCGACGAGCACATGCGTCGTGTCGTGGAGCGTTTTCCAACGCTCAAGGTGGTGTTCGAACACATCACCACCAGCGATGCCGTGCAGTTCGTCAACGAGGCTTCGGCCAACGTGGGCGCGACCATCACCGCCCATCACCTGCTGTACAACCGCAACCACATGCTGGTCGGCGGGATTCGCCCGCACTTCTATTGCCTGCCGATTCTCAAGCGCAACACCCACCAGGTCGCCCTGCTGGATGCCGCCACCAGCGGCAGCGATAAGTTCTTCCTGGGTACTGACTCGGCGCCCCACGCCCAGCATGCCAAAGAAGCCGCCTGTGGCTGTGCCGGGTGCTACACCGCCTATGCCGCGATCGAGATGTATGCCGAAGCCTTTGAACAGCGCAACGCGCTGGACAAGCTCGAAGCCTTCGCCAGCCTCAACGGCCCGCGCTTCTATGGCCTGCCGGCGAACACCGACCGCATCACCCTGGTCCGCGAAGAATGGACCGCCCCAACCAGCCTGCCGTTCGGCGAGCTGACTGTCATCCCGCTGCGCGCCGGTGAAAAACTGCGCTGGCGCCTGCTGGAGGAACACGCGTGAGTGAAGACCATTACGACGACGAACAGGAAGGCCAGGGCGGCGGTTCGCGCCACCCGATGGCAGCCCGGTTCCGTGGATACCTGCCCGTCGTCGTCGACGTTGAAACCGGTGGTTTCAACTGTGCCACTGACGCCTTGCTGGAAATCGCCGCGACAACCATCAGCATGGACGAAAAGGGGTTTGTGTACCCTGATCACACCTATTTCTTCCGTGTCGAGCCGTTCGAAGGCGCCAACATTGAAGCTGCTGCACTGGAGTTCACCGGGATCAAGCTCGATCACCCACTGCGCATGGCGGTGAGTGAGGAGAGCGCGCTGACCGATATCTTCCGCGGTGTGCGCAAGGCGTTGAAGGCCAACGGCTGCAAACGGGCCATCCTGGTCGGCCACAACAGCAGCTTTGACCTGGGCTTCCTCAACGCTGCGGTCGCGCGCCTGGATATGAAGCGTAACCCGTTTCACCCGTTCTCCAGCTTCGACACCGCCACACTGGCCGGTTTGGCTTACGGCCAGACCGTACTGGCCAAGGCATGCCAAGCAGCCGACATCGACTTCGACGGACGCGAGGCCCACTCGGCTCGCTACGACACCGAGAAGACCGCTGATCTGTTCTGCGGCATCGTCAACCGCTGGAAACAAATGGGCGGCTGGGAAGACTTCAACGACTGATCGAGTCGCAGGTTTCTTGCGCCCATGAAAAACCGGCCACTGAGGCCGGTTTTTTTATACCTGACGCTTGGCTTACAGTGCCGCAGCGTGCTCGGTCAGGTAAGCAGCAACGCCTTCTGGCGAAGCGGTCATGCCTTTGTCGCCTTTTTTCCAGTTGGCCGGGCAAACTTCACCGTGCTCTTCGTGGAATTGCAGGGCGTCGACCAGACGGATCAGCTCTTCCATGTTACGGCCCAGCGGCAGGTCGTTGACGATCTGCGAGCGGACAACGCCTTTGTCGTCGATCAGGAACGCGCCACGGAACGCCACGCCACCTTCGGACTCAACGTCGTAGGCCTTGGCGATGTCGTGCTTCATGTCAGCAGCCATGATGTACTTGACCTGACCGATGCCGCCGGCGTTGACCGAGGTGTTGCGCCAGGCGTTGTGAGTGAAGTGCGAGTCGATCGAAACAGCGATCACTTCAACGTTACGCGCCTTGAAGTCAGCCATGCGGTTGTCCAGAGCGATCAGCTCGGACGGGCAGACGAAGGTGAAGTCCAGCGGGTAGAAGAACACCAGGCCGTATTTGCCTTTGATGGCCGACGACAGGTTGAAGCTGTCGACGATTTCGCCATTGCCGAGTACGGCCGGAACGGTGAAGTCAGGGGCTTGTTTGCCTACGAGTACGCTCATTGAAAATTTCCTGGTGTGGTGGCGTGATGAACGGTATCGAGCCAGTCTGTCGGGATTAAACGACAGGTTGATGAATCGACTGCCCTTCGCGAGGACCGGCCATCATACACTGCGTTTTTGACCTGTCCTCAACGGTTTTTCCAATGAGCCCAAAAACTCGGCAGGGGGGTTGCAGACAAACTCAGGGCACGCTTTGTACCGTTCGTCAGCCGAACGTGGATCCGCCACACAGCGTCGGGAAAGCACTTTGACAATCATTCTCGTTAACATTAAGATCCATCGCAATTGAGCCCTAACCAGCGACGGTTCTCACCTTATGTATGTCTGCCTCTGCACTGGCGTCACCGACGGTAAAATCCGCGATGCAATCTACGAAGGTTGCTGCAGCTACCGTGAAGTGCGCGAAGCCACCGGCGTTGCCAGTCAATGCGGCAAATGTGCCTGCCTTGCCAAGCAAGTAGTCCGCGAAACCCTCGCCGACCTGCAGTTGAGCCAGGCAGCCATCCCCTACCCTGTAGAGTTTTCTGCAGCGTGAAATAGAGCATTCCAAAGAACCGGACCCAGCGTCCGGTTTTTTTATGCCCATAATTCAATCGCTTAGCGTTCGGATGCGGAACACAAACATTCTTATTCCGATTAATTTTCATATATTATTCAATAACTTAGGTTTGACACTAAGTACTTGCCAGCTCAAACTCTGCCTTATATACGGTAATTAAAGGGCAGGACCCCATCATGAAAGGCGACGTCACAGTCATCCAGCACCTCAACAAGATTCTTGCCAATGAGCTGGTCGCAATCAATCAGTACTTCCTGCATGCGCGCATGTATGAAGATTGGGGCCTGAACAAGCTTGGCAAGCACGAGTACCACGAATCCATCGACGAGATGAAACACGCGGACAAGCTGATCAAGCGCATCCTGTTCCTCGAAGGCCTACCCAACGTCCAGGACCTGGGCAAGCTGCAGATCGGCGAGCACACCAAGGAAATGCTGGAGTGCGACCTGCGTATCGAGCGTACCGGCCATGCCGACCTCAAGGTCGCGATTGCCCATTGCGAAACCGTCGGCGACTTCGGCAGCCGTGAACTGCTCGAAGACATTCTTGAATCCGAAGAAGAACATATCGACTGGCTCGAAACCCAACTGGGCCTGATCGACAAAGTGGGCATGGAGAACTATCTGCAATCGCAGATGGGCGACGAGTAAGTTATCACTCGTTAAACCCGCCACACTAAAAAGCCCCGCCCTCTTACGAGAGGCGGGGCTTTTTATTACCTGCAGGGGCCGCGGCCCCTACTGGTGGATCAAGCTTCTGTCTTGGCCGCAGCGGCTTTGGCCGAAGCGTCCTTGATCAGTGCCTGCAACGAACCGTCTGCAGCCATTTCGATCATGATGTCGCTACCGCCGACCAGTTCGCCACCTACCCACAGTTGCGGGAAGGTTGGCCAGTTGGCGTATTTTGGCAGGTTGGCACGAATTTCCGGGTTCTGCAGGATGTCCACGTAAGCGAACTTCTCACCACAGCCCATGACCGCCTGAGCGGCTTTCGCGGAAAAGCCACACTGTGGCGCATTCGGCGAGCCTTTCATGTAAAGCAGAATGGTGTTGTTGGCAATCTGCTCTTTAATAGTTTCGATGATATCCATGAAGCACCTCGGCTGAACTTTCCGACTCAGTTGTCGGCACGGTGGCGCATTGTAACGGAAAGCCGGGCGCGATGCTCGGCCTCCCCGACAGACATGCCTACGCGGCTGCCACCGTCACCGGCACCCCATTGAGCGCCGCATTGCCGGACAACTCATCCAGTTGCTGCTCATCGGTCAGGTCATTGGCACTGGAGCCTGGTTGCCCCATGGCGATGGTCATCTGCACACCAGGCCGCGCATGCCCCCAGCCATGGGGCAGACTGACCACGCCCTTCATCATCTCGACACTGCCCAGCACCTCGACCTCGATCGCCCCGACCCGCGAGCTGACCCGCACCCGCTGACCGTCGTTGAGCCCACGGCTGGCAAGATCCTCTGGATGCATCAGCAACTGATGACGCGGCTTACCCTTCACCAGGCGGTGATAATTGTGCATCCACGAATTGTTGCTGCGCACATGGCGACGACCGATCAACAACAACTCATCAGCGACCGGTAGCTGTTGCGCGGCAAATCGCGCCAGGTCCGCCAGGATCGCTGGCGGCGCGGCCTGCACGCGCTGATTGGCGGTTTTCAGGCGCGGCCCAAGGTTGGCCTTGAGCGGCCCCAGGTCGATGCCGTGGGGGTGATCGAACAGGCTCGCCACCGACAGCTTGTACGGCGAGGCATCGCCATAGCGGCCGGCGCGCAAACCAAAATCGATCATCTGCGCCGGTGGCATCGTGGGTTTGAGTTCTTTGCCGGTCCGGACCGCAAACGCCTTGGCCAGTCCGACGAAAATCTCCCAGTCGTGCAGCGCGCCCTCGGGCTTGGGCAGGATGGCCCGGTTGAAGCGGCTGACATTGCGCACGGCGAACATATTGAACGTCGTATCGTAGTGATCGTTTTCCAGCGCCGAGGTCGACGGCAGGATCAGATCGGCATAGCGCGTGGTCTCGTTGATGTACAGGTCGATGCTGACCATGAACTCCAGCCCGTCCAGCGCCTGTTCCAGTTGTCGACCATTGGGGGTCGACAGCACCGGGTTACCGGCCACGGTCACCAGCGCACGCACCTGCCCCTCCCCTTCGGTGAGCATCTCTTCGGCCAGCGCCGACACCGGCAACTCACCGCCGTACTCCGGACGCCCGGACACCCGGCTTTGCCACTGATTGAAATGCCCACCCGAGGTCGACGCCACCAGATCGACAGCCGGCTCGGTGCACAGTGCGCCTCCGACCCGATCCAGGTTACCGGTGACCAGGTTGATCAGCTGCACCAGCCAATGGCACAAGGTACCGAACGCCTGGGTGGAAATGCCCATGCGACCATAACAAACCGCAGTCCTGGCGGCGGCGAAATCCCGGGCCAGTTGCCGAATCTGCCCGGCCGGTACCGCGCACAGCGGGCTCATCGCTTCAGCACTGAAGCCGCTGACCGCCTGGCGAACCTCCTCCAGCCCATCGACCGGTAAATGACTGTCGCGCGTCAGGCCTTCGCTGAACAGGGTATTGAGCAAGCCGAACAACAGCGCCGCATCGCCTCCCGGGCGGACAAACAGATGCTGGTCGGCAATCGCAGCTGTCTCGCTGCGCCTCGGGTCGACCACCACCACTTTGCCGCCCCGTGCCTGAATCGCCTTCAAGCGCTTTTCCACATCCGGCACGGTCATGATGCTGCCATTGGAGGCCAGCGGGTTGCCGCCCAGGATCAGCATGAAGTCGGTGTGATCGATGTCGGGAATCGGCAACAGCAGCCCGTGGCCATACATCAAGTGACTGGTCAGGTGATGGGGCAATTGGTCGACCGAAGTCGCGGAGTAGCGGTTGCGGGTTTTCAGCAGGCCGAGGAAATAGTTGCTGTGGGTCATCAACCCATAGTTGTGCACGCTGGGGTTGCCCTGGTACACCGCGACAGCGTTCTGGCCATGGCGCTCCTGAATCGCTGCAAGGCGTTCAGCCACCAGGGCAAACGCGTCTTCCCAGGCAATCGCTTGCCACTCGCTGCCCACGCGCTGCATGGGGTGGCGCAGGCGATCGGGATCGTTCTGGATATCCTGCAAGGCCACCGCCTTGGGGCAGATATGGCCGCGACTGAAGCTGTCTTGCGCGTCGCCCTTGATTGAGGTGATCTGCAGGCCGGCATCGTCGGTTGCCGTGGTTTCGATGGTCAAGCCGCAAATGGCTTCACACAGGTGGCACGCACGGTAATTGAGAGTCTTGGTCATGGCCAGTCTCTGTTTTATTCGGGGCAACCAACGCACGGTTGCGGGAACAAAACTATGGGCCGTGACCGGCCGCCGCGCCAGCGACGTTCGTCTTGTGAATCGCCAGCCATCAGGCCTGCCGATAGCGGCCCCGGGCACCGGGCCCTATCAGTCAGAAACCGACCAGGGCGACACCTTGAACGTCTCGCTCGATTGCCAAGGCGCGCGAGGGCAGTGTACAAAGGACTGGCTGCTGTCAGGAAACAGGCTTCAAAAGCGCTACCGCGATCGTCCCGTAGCCCCTCTGAAATCCCCTAAAAACTGTAGCCTATTGGTAAGACGCGACATTTAATGTCAATATCGCGCCTTCCCCTATTTCGTCGCCCCGTGCGGCTTACGCCGCAGGTCTCGCCCGTTTTCCAATGAAACAAGGCTTTGAGTATCTGCGGTCCGTTGCAAAAAGGTAGTCAATGATGAGCGCAAGGCACTTTCTCTCCCTGATGGATTGCACGCCCGAAGAGCTGGTCAGCGTGATCCGTCGAGGCATTGAGCTCAAAGACCTGCGTAACCGCGGCGTACTGTTCGAGCCGTTGAAAAACCGCGTCCTGGGCATGATTTTCGAGAAGTCCTCGACCCGCACCCGCCTGTCGTTCGAAGCAGGCATGATCCAGCTGGGTGGCCAGGCGATTTTCCTTTCGCCGCGCGACACCCAACTGGGGCGCGGCGAGCCGATCGGCGACTGCGCCATCGTCATGTCGCGCATGCTCGATGCGGTGATGATCCGCACCTTCGCCCACAGCACCCTGACCGAATTTGCCGCCAACTCGCGCGTACCGGTAATCAACGGCTTGTCCGATGACCTGCACCCGTGCCAGCTGCTGGCCGACATGCAAACCTTCCTTGAGCATCGCGGCTCGATCCAGGGCAAGACCGTCGCCTGGATCGGCGACGGCAACAACATGTGCAACAGCTATATAGAAGCCGCCATCCAGTTCGACTTCCAGTTGCGCATCGCCTGCCCCGAGGGCTACGAGCCCAACCCGGAATTCGTGGCAAGAGCAGGTGACCGCGTGACCATCGTCCGCGATCCGAAGGTTGCCGTGCTGGGCGCCCATCTGGTCAGCACCGACGTCTGGACCTCCATGGGCCAGGAAGAAGAAACCGCCAAGCGCCTCACATTGTTCGCGCCGTTTCAGGTCAATCGCACCCTGCTCGATCTCGCCGCAGAGGATGTCCTGTTCATGCACTGCCTGCCCGCCCACCGTGGCGAAGAAATCAGCCTCGACCTGCTGGACGACCCGCGCTCGGTCGCCTGGGACCAGGCAGAAAATCGTCTTCACGCACAAAAGGCCTTGCTCGAGTTTCTCGTCGAGCCTGCGTACCATCACGCATGAGCCATCCATTACTGCTGAACCTGCGCAACCTGGCCTGCGGCTATCAAGACCAGCGGGTCGTTCAGAACCTCAACCTGCACCTCAATGCCGGTGACATTGGCTGCCTGCTCGGTTCATCCGGTTGCGGCAAAACCACAACCCTGCGCGCGATTGCAGGCTTCGAGCCGATTCACGAAGGGGAAATCCAGCTGGCGGGTGAAACCATCTCCAGCGCCGGTTTTACCCTCGCCCCGGAGAAACGCCGGATCGGCATGGTGTTCCAGGACTATGCCCTGTTTCCTCACCTGAGCGTGGCCGACAACATTGCCTTCGGCATTCGCAAGCACCCGGACAAAGAACGGGTCACCGCCGAGATGCTGGAGTTGGTCAATCTCAAGCACCTGGGCAAGCGCTTCCCCCACGAACTGTCTGGCGGCCAGCAGCAACGGGTCGCACTGGCCCGGGCCCTGGCGCCAGAGCCACAACTCTTGTTGCTGGACGAACCGTTTTCCAACCTCGATGGCGAATTGCGACGCAAGTTGAGCCACGAAGTCCGGGATATCCTCAAGAGCCGGGGCACCAGTGCGATTCTGGTGACGCACGACCAGGAAGAAGCCTTCGCGGTCAGCGACCAGGTCGGGGTGTTCAAGGAAGGTCGACTGGAACAGTGGGACACGCCCTACAACCTGTACCACGAACCACTGACACCTTTCGTTGCCAGTTTTATCGGCCAGGGCTACTTCATTCGCGGCCAGTTGCAGACCCCCGAATCGGTGCAAACCGAGCTCGGCGAACTGCGCGGTAATCGTGCTTACACCTGGCCAATCGGCGGTGCCGTGGACGTGTTACTGCGTCCCGACGACATTGTCTATGCCCCCGACAGCCCGTTGAGAGCGCGGATCGTGGGTAAGTCGTTCCTCGGCGCCTCGACCCTGTATCGCCTGCAACTGCCGACGGGCAGCCAACTGGAGTCGATCTTTCCAAGCCACGCCGACCATCTGGTCGGAGCCGAAGTCGGCATTCGTGTGGCGGCTGAACACCTGGTGCTGTTCCAGGCGCCCGGCAGCATGGCCGCGCAGATTGCGCAGATCGAGTCAGGGGTTCGGCGGTACAGCACTGCCAGCTGAACAGAGTTCGCTTGATCGTTCCCACGCTCTGCGTGGGAATGCCTCAAGGGATGCTCCGCGTCCAGTGACTCGGAGCGTCACGAACTGCATTCCCACGCGGGAGCAGATCATCAATCCAACATCAAGGTCCCGCTGGCCACCAGCGTCGCATGACCGCCGATTTTCACCCGACTGCCTTCCAGGCGGCAGAACAACTCCCCTCCCCGCGCCGAACGCTGAAACGCCGTCAGCCTGGTTTTGTCCAGACGCTGCGCCCAATAGGGGATCAACAGGCAATGGGTCGATCCAGTGACCGGGTCCTCGTTGATACCGATGGCCGGGGCAAAATACCTCGACACGAAATCATGCTGTGCTCCACGGGCCGTCACGATCACCCCCAACCAAGGCAGCTTTGCCAGCGCAGCCATGTCAGGCTGGCAATCGATGACTGCCTGCTCTGACTCCAGCACCACCAACAATTCGTTTGAACCCAGCACCTCGACCGGTTGCACCCCCAGCGCCCGCGCCACTTGCTGATAGTCCTGCACCTCACGCGCATCGATGGCAGGAAAGTCCAGCCACAGCCGCTCGCCTTCCCGAGTCACGCTCAAGGGGCCGGACTGGCTGATGAAGTCCAGGCGCTCGGCCGGCTCGTGAAAGACCTCGAACAATACATAGGCACTGGCCAGCGTCGCATGCCCACACAAAGGTACTTCGGTAGCAGGCGTGAACCAGCGGATACGCCAACCCTCGGCTTCGCGCACCACAAACGCCGTTTCGGCGAGGTTGTGTTCGGCGGCGATTTGTTGCATCAGCTCATCACTGAGCCAGGTATCGAGCCGATAGACCATCGCCGGATTGCCACTGAACGGGCGCTCGCTGAACGCATCGACCTGATGAAACGCTAACTGCATGGCGCGGACCTCCTTGTGATAAGTCGGACGCGAGCATGCAGTAACCGTCGCCAGCCGGGCAGAGACAGAGCCGGCCAATTTTCACCATACAGCGCAACCGTCAGCCGCGACCGATATCGGCAAACTTGGCTTGGGTGTGCTCGGCCAGCACCGACGCCGCCAACTCGACCTCCAGGCCCCGCCGCCCGGCACTGACATAAACACTTGCAAAAGGTTGGGCACTGTTATCGATGAAGGTGCGCAGGCGCTTCTTTTGTCCCAGCGGGCTGATGCCACCCAACAAATAGCCGGTCGCCCGTTGCGCGGCGGCAGGGTCAGCCATCTCGACTTTCTTCACCCCCGCGGCCTGGGCCAGCGCCTTGAGGTCCAGGCTTCCGACGACTGGCACCACAGCGACCAGCAACTCGCCCTTTTCACTCGCCGCCAGCAACGTCTTGAACACTTGCGCGGGGTCCAGCCCCAGCTTTTCCGCAGCCTCCAGCCCATACGAGGCGGCCTTCGGATCATGTTCATAACTGTGCACGCGATGTTCGGCTCGAACTTTTTTCAGCAGATCCAATGCGGGGGTCATGGCAGCTCCAAGCGTGGCAAAACAACAAAAATGTTGCGCCGGATTCTAGGACATCAGACAGCAAAAGGCTTCATGGCCAGCGTTTTATCCCTCCGCAGGCGCCAACCTGGAGAGCCAGACCAGGACTGTTCCACACCTCGAACCCGCAGTCATTCATCAAGCCGTCAGTTTAAAAGTGACTGACAGTTCACTTTCGACCTTTGACAGCAGCGTTTCTTGTCTATATTTTTTCGAATCTGAATATATGCGAAGATTCCTAGCAACACCCGGCAGCAAGCCGAGACCAGGATGGGGATCCTGCCTCGGTGAAAATCGCGCTCAGTCCTTTCGGAAACAGCGCCAGACAACAACAAAAACCGAGGTTTTCAATGACAACTGCTTTACAGCAACCTTCGCTCTCGAGCCAATGCATGGCCGAGTTCCTGGGCACTGCCTTACTGATCTTCTTTGGTACCGGTTGCGTTGCCGCGCTCAAAGTCGCCGGTGCCAGCTTTGGCCTGTGGGAAATCAGCATTATCTGGGGGGTTGGCGTGAGCATGGCGATCTACCTGACCGCGGGTGTTTCCGGCGCGCACCTGAACCCGGCCGTCAGTATTGCCCTGAGCATTTTCACCGACTTTGAAAAACGCAAACTGCCGTTCTACATCCTCTCTCAGGTCGCTGGCGCCTTCTGCGCCGCCTTGTTGGTTTACACGCTTTACAGCAACCTGTTCTTCGATTTCGAACAAAGCCATCAAATGGTCCGTGGCAGCCAGGCCAGCCTTGAACTGGCATCCGTGTTCTCCACCTTCCCCAACCCTGCCCTGTCGACAGGTCAGGCGTTCCTCGTCGAGGTCATCATCACTGCGATCCTGATGGGCGTGATCATGTCCCTGACCGACGACAACAATGGCCTGCCGAAAGGCCCGCTGGCACCGCTGCTGATTGGCCTGCTGATCGCGGTGATCGGCAGTTCGATGGGCCCGCTGACCGGCTTCGCGATGAACCCGGCACGTGACTTCGGTCCGAAACTGATGACTTTTTTCGCTGGCTGGGGTGAAATTTCCTTCACTGGCGGCCGCGATATTCCTTACTTCCTGATTCCTGTCTTTGCACCGATTGTCGGTGCCTGCCTCGGTGCCGCGGCCTATCGCGGGCTCATTGCCCGTCATCTGCCTGGCGCCGAACCTGCTACAAAGGATGCAGAACCAGCCATTGACGGCAAACCACGAGTTTCCTGAAAGCGGCGGCGCGCGTTCCTGCCCATCCTTGACCACGCGCCCCCCATCCACTCCCTTATTTCGTCCAAGGCAATCGACATGACCGACACACAGAATAAGAACTACATCATTGCCCTCGATCAGGGTACGACCAGCTCGCGCGCGATCATCTTCGACCGTGACGCCAACGTGGTCTGCACCGCACAACGCGAATTCGCCCAGCACTACCCCCAAGCCGGCTGGGTCGAGCACGACCCGATGGAAATCTTCGCCACCCAAAGCGCGGTGATGGTCGAGGCCCTGGCACAAGCCGGCCTGCACCATGACCAGGTGGCCGCCATCGGCATCACCAACCAGCGTGAAACCACCGTGGTCTGGGACAAGACCACCGGCCGCCCGATCTATAACGCGATCGTCTGGCAGTGCCGCCGCAGCACCGAGATCTGCGAGCAACTCAAGCGCGACGGTCACGAGCAATACATCAGCGACACCACGGGCCTGGTCACCGACCCGTACTTCTCCGGCACCAAGCTCAAGTGGATCCTGGACAACGTCGAGGGCAGCCGCGAGCGGGCGCGCAAGGGCGAGTTGCTGTTCGGCACCGTCGACAGCTGGCTGATCTGGAAATTCACTGGCGGCAAGACCCACGTCACCGACTACACCAACGCCTCGCGCACCATGCTCTTCAACATCCACACCCTGGAGTGGGACGCGAAGATGCTGGAGGTGCTGGACATCCCGCGCGAGATGCTGCCAGAGGTGAAGTCTTCGTCGGAAATCTATGGGCACACCAAGAGCGGCATCGCCATCGGCGGTATCGCCGGTGACCAGCAGGCTGCCCTGTTCGGCCAGATGTGCGTGGAACCAGGCCAGGCGAAAAACACCTACGGCACCGGCTGCTTCCTGCTGATGAACACCGGCACCAAAGCGGTGAAATCCAGCCACGGCATGCTCACCACCATCGCCTGCGGCCCCCGGGGTGAAGTCGCTTACGCGCTGGAAGGTGCGGTATTCAATGGCGGCTCCACCGTGCAGTGGTTGCGCGACGAACTGAAGATCATCAACGACGCCCACGACACCGAGTACTTCGCCAACAAGGTCAAGGACAGCAACGGCGTGTACCTGGTGCCCGCCTTTACCGGCCTGGGCGCTCCATACTGGGACCCCTATGCCCGCGGTGCTTTATTCGGCCTGACCCGCGGCGTACGGGTGGACCACATCATTCGTGCCGCCCTGGAGTCGATTGCCTTCCAGACCCGCGACGTACTCGACGCCATGCAACAGGACTCCGGCGAACGCCTCAAGGCCCTGCGAGTGGACGGCGGCGCGGTCGCCAACAACTTCCTGATGCAGTTCCAGGCCGACATTCTCGGCACCCAGGTCGAGCGCCCGCAAATGCGTGAAACCACCGCGCTCGGCGCCGCCTACCTGGCCGGCCTGGCCTGTGGCTTCTGGGGCAGCCTGGAAGAACTGCGTGGCAAGGCAGTGATCGAACGAGAGTTCGACCCGCAACTGGACGAAGCAACAAAGGAAAAACTCTACGCCGGCTGGAAAAAAGCCGTCAGCCGCACCCGCGACTGGGAGCCGCACGAAGGTGCTGAGTAAGCCAGACTGAGCACTCGTATCGGTATGTCCAAGCAGCGTGAAAGCGTAGCGAGCGAAGGAAAGACAAGGCAAAAACAGGCGAGGACCGGCTGCGGTCGCACACGACTTTACGAGGTTGTAAATGAGCAGTCCGAGCCTGTTTGTAACGCAGGATTGCTTGCGTAACGCCAAAGGCGTCCAGCACGAAGTAGCTTTCACGTTGTTTGGAAACTGGTAGGGAGCAGATTCCTGCGTCATCATGGGCAAATTTTGCACGGCAGCCCAAAGGAAGCCCCATGAATCTGCCTCCCCGTCAGCAGCAAATCCTCGAACTGGTCCGCGAACGCGGCTACGTCAGCATTGAGGAAATGGCCCAACTGTTCGTTGTGACACCGCAGACCATCCGCCGCGACATCAATCAACTGGCCGAAGACAACCTGTTGCGTCGCTACCATGGCGGAGCAGCCTATGACTCAAGCGTGGAAAACACCGCGTATGCCATGCGCGCCGACCAGATGCGCGACGAAAAACAGCGCATCGGCGAAGCCATTGCCCGGCAAATCCCCGACCACGCCTCGCTGTTCATCAATATCGGCACCACCACCGAATCCATCGCTCGGGCGCTGCTCAACCACAGCCACCTGAAGATCATCACCAATAACCTGCATGTCGCCTCGATGCTCAGCGCCAAGGACGACTTCGATGTGCTGCTCACCGGCGGCAACGTACGCCGCGATGGCGGCGTTGTCGGTCAGGCCAGTGTCGACTTCATCAACCAGTTCAAGGTCGATTATGCTCTGGTGGGCATCAGCGGCATCGACGAGGACGGCAGCCTGCTGGACTTCGACTACCAGGAAGTGCGGGTCTCCCAGGCGATCATCGCCAACGCCCGGCAAGTGATCCTGGCGGCCGACTCCAGCAAGTTCGGGCGCAATGCCATGATTCGCCTGGGCCCCATCAGCCTGATCGACTGCCTGGTAACTGACCAGCAGCCGGTACCTGCCTTGGCGCAACTGCTGAACCACCACAAGATTCGCCTGGAAGTCGTTTAATCCCACCCGACGGTAAAGCTCCCCTGTGGCGAGGGAGCTTGCTCCCGCTCGGCGGCGAAGCCGTCGCACACCCGGCGGCGGGTCGGGTGCATCTGAATGAGTTCGATTGAATGGTTCTGGGGCTGCCGTGCCCGAACGCGGACCGGCCCAGCGAGAGCAAGCTCCCTCGCCACAAAAGAGCTGCACCTCACATTAATGTTCGAAAATTTTCCTTTAGCGGCCCTTCGATGAGTTTTTTCAATCGAAGCCGACTGGCCGTGCCCGCCTTTATGAGCTAACATTTTCGCAAATGAACATTAATGTTCGAATTCAAATACAGATAATCAAAAGAGTCCGAGGCCAGCCAATGCGCACTTCCACCCTGACGCCCCCACTTGCCGAGATCTATGACATTGCCGTTATCGGTGGTGGGATCAATGGTGTCGGGATTGCAGCGGATGCCGCCGGCCGCGGTCTCTCGGTGTTCCTTTGCGAAAAGGACGATCTGGCCAGCCATACCTCGTCCGCCAGCAGCAAGCTGATCCACGGCGGCCTGCGCTACCTCGAACACTACGAATTCCGCCTGGTGCGCGAGGCCCTGGCAGAACGGGAAGTGCTGCTGGCCAAGGCACCGCACATCGTCAAGCAGATGCGCTTCGTGCTACCTCACCGCCCGCACCTGCGTCCGGCGTGGATGATCCGTGCCGGCCTGTTCCTGTATGACCACCTGGGCAAGCGCGAGAAACTCGCCGGCTCCAGAAGCCTGAAATTCGGCGCCGACAGCGCACTGAAAAGCGAAATCACCAAGGGCTTCGAGTACTCCGACTGCTGGGTCGACGACGCCCGCCTCGTAGTACTCAACGCCATGGCTGCCCGAGAAAAAGGTGCCCACGTCCACACCCAGACCCGTTGCGTCAGCGCCCGTCGTAGTAAAGGCCTGTGGCACCTGCATCTGGAGCGTGCCGACGGCAGCCTGTTCTCGATCTGCGCAAAGGCGCTGGTGAACGCTGCCGGCCCATGGGTCGCCAAATTCATTCGCGACGACCTGAAGATGGAATCGCCTTACGGCATCCGCCTGATCCAGGGCAGCCATCTGATCGTGCCAAAACTGTACGAAGGCGAACACGCGCATATCCTGCAAAACGAAGATCAGCGCATCGTGTTCACGATCCCGTACCTCAATCACTTCACCCTGATTGGTACTACGGACCGTGAATACACGGGCGACCCGGCCAAAGTCGCAATCACCGAGGGCGAGACCGACTACCTGATCAAGGTCGTCAATGCGCACTTCAAGAAACAGATCAGCCGCGAGGACATCCTGCACACCTATTCCGGTGTTCGCCCACTGTGTAACGACGAGTCCGACAACCCGTCGGCCGTGACCCGGGACTACACCCTGGCGCTGTCCGGCAGCGGCGAAGAAGCCCCACTGCTGTCAGTGTTCGGCGGCAAGCTGACCACTTACCGCAAGTTGGCCGAATCGGCCATGGCGCAACTGGCCCCTTACTTCAAGGACATCAAGCCAAGCTGGACCGCCAGTGCGACCCTACCAGGCGGTGAAGACATGACCACCCCCCAGGCCTTGAGTGCGTTGATTCGCGACAAATTCGACTGGGTACCAACGGAAATCTCCCGACGCTGGGCCACCACCTACGGCAGCCGCACCTGGCGCATGCTCGAAGGCGTGCAGAACCTGAACGACCTGGGTGAACACCTGGGCGGCGGTCTCTATAGCCGCGAAGTCGATTACCTGTGCAGCGAAGAATGGGCTACCACCGCTCACGATATCCTGTGGCGCCGCAGCAAACTGGGCTTGTTCACCACCCAGGACGAGCAAGCGAAGGTTCAGCAATACCTGGACACGGTTGAAATGAACCGTCGGAAGATCGAAGCGGCCTGATTGCCGATTCGATGGATCAAAAGCCCCTGGCACCGATAGGTCCAGGGGCTTTGTACATTCTGATGCCCCCTGATCGCTCCCGGGCAAAGTGGGCAATACCGACGGAAATGCATTCGGTTTTCCGAACGCGACTCTGCGGTCGATTCGGTTAACCGGACCTTCCTCCTCGAACATCGTCGCCACAAATATTTAATATCCTTATAAATCAACAAGTTAACTTGAAAGCCCTAGCCTGGCACGACTCATGCTCTACACTCTTGGACGAATGCCTGAGGTGCCAACACTTCAGGAGCCCTCCAGGCATTCCGCTGCACAAGAGAGCCGAAGAACTGGCTCCATAAAATAACAATGTCGAGGAAAATTTGATGCGCATCGTTCCCCATATCCTGGGCGCAGCCATTGCTGCCGCTCTGATCAGCACGCCAGTTTTCGCCGCCGAACTCACCGGCACCCTGAAGAAGATCAAAGAGTCCGGCACCATCACCCTGGGCCATCGCGACGCTTCCATTCCGTTTTCCTACATTGCAGACGCTTCCGGCAAACCGGTCGGCTACTCCCACGATATTCAGCTGAAAGTCGTTGAAGCGCTGAAAAAAGACCTGGACATGCCGAACCTCCAGGTCAAATACAACCTGGTGACTTCGCAAACCCGTATCCCGCTGGTGCAGAACGGCACCGTGGACCTCGAGTGCGGCTCCACCACCAACAACGTGGAACGTCAGCAACAAGTTGACTTCTCCGTGGGCATCTTCGAAATCGGTACTCGCCTGCTGTCCAAGGCAGACTCCAAGTACAAGGATTTCCCTGACCTGGCCGGCAAGAACGTCGTGACCACCGCCGGCACCACGTCCGAGCGCATCCTCAAGGCGATGAACGCCGACAAGCAGATGGGCATGAACGTCATCTCCGCCAAAGACCATGGCGAGTCGTTCCAGATGCTGGAAACCGGCCGCGCAGTGGCCTTCATGATGGACGACGCCCTGCTGGCGGGTGAAGCGGCCAAGGCCAAGAAGGCAAGCGACTGGGCCGTGACCGGCACTCCACAGTCCTACGAAATCTACGGCTGCATGGTGCGCAAAGGCGACGAGCCGTTCAAAAAGGCTGTGGATGACGCCATCAAGGCCACCTACGCATCGGGCGAGATCAACAAGATCTACGAAAAATGGTTCATGCAACCGATCCCGCCAAAAGGCCTGAACCTGAACTTCCCGATGAGCGACGAGCTCAAGGCCCTGATCGCCAAACCGACCGATAAAGCGGCTGACGACAAGAAGTCCTGATTTCTGACTAACCTTATCTCCTGAGGGGGCCGCGGCCCTCTCAGGAGGTTGTCACTCCCTGCTGGCATTTTTTGGAAACACTCGAACCGGTGGCTGTCGAGCCGAGCGTGTGTGCCTGATCGGAGTGGCCTGTACGGTTAGTTCGTTGGCTCAAATTCGGATGCCAGAAGTTCATAGCCAAGGCGCTGTGACGAGTCATAGCCCGCTATGGCGAGGAACAGCAATGCAGGATATGGACCTCTGGCGCCGAAGTTGAGCTAACAGAACTGACCACACAGGCCACCTGGGTCGGGCGGGAACGGAGCTTCCCCCAAGCGGGTATTTGTACATTGATCGAATCCGAGGGGAGACCCTAATGAATTACAACTGGGACTGGGGCGTGTTCTTCAAGTCCACCGGCGTGGGCAGCGAGACGTATCTCGACTGGTACGTGTCCGGTCTGGCCTGGACCATCGGCATCGCCATCGCGGCCTGGATCATTGCCCTGACACTGGGCTCGATCCTGGGCGTCATGCGTACCGTGCCGAACCGCATCGTATCGGGCATCGCCACCTGCTACGTCGAACTCTTCCGTAACGTGCCGCTGCTGGTTCAGCTGTTCATCTGGTACTTCCTGGTACCCGACCTGCTGCCGGCGGACCTGCAGGAGTGGTACAAGCAGGACCTGAACCCGACCACCTCGGCCTTCCTCAGCGTCGTTGTGTGCCTGGGCCTGTTCACCACGGCCCGCGTTTGCGAACAGGTGCGTACCGGTATCCAGGCGCTACCTCGCGGCCAGGAATCCGCGGCCCGCGCCATGGGCTTCAAGCTGCCACAGATCTACTGGAACGTGCTGCTGCCCCAGGCCTACCGGATCATCATTCCGCCGCTTACCTCGGAATTCCTGAACGTATTCAAGAACACCTCCGTAGCCTCGCTGATCGGCCTGATGGAACTGCTCGCGCAGACCAAGCAGACCGCCGAGTTCTCCGCCAACCTGTTCGAAGCCTTCACCCTGGCAACGCTGATCTACTTCACCCTGAACATGAGCCTGATGCTGCTGATGCGTTTGGTCGAGAAGAAAGTCGCCGTACCGGGCCTGATTTCCGTAGGGGGTAAATGATGGAATTCGACTTCTCGGGCATCATCCCGTCCCTGCCGGGTTTGTGGAACGGCATGGTCATGACCCTGCAACTGATGGCGTTGGGCGTCGTCGGCGGGATCATCCTTGGTACTATCCTGGCGTTGATGCGTCTGTCCCACAGCAAACTGCTGTCGAACATTGCCGGTGCCTACGTCAACTACTTCCGCTCGATCCCGCTGCTGCTGGTGATCACCTGGTTCTACCTGGCGGTACCATTCGTACTGCGCTGGATCACTGGCGAAGACACACCGATCGGCGCGTTCGCCTCGTGCATCGTGGCGTTCATGATGTTCGAAGCGGCGTACTTCTGCGAAATCGTCCGTGCTGGCGTGCAGTCGATTCCCAAGGGCCAGATGGGCGCTGCCCAGGCACTGGGCATGAGCTACGGCCAGATGATGCGCTTGATCATCCTGCCGCAAGCGTTCCGCAAGATGACCCCGCTGCTGCTGCAACAGAGCATCATCCTGTTTCAGGACACCTCGCTGGTCTACGCGGTCGGCCTGGTGGACTTCCTCAATGCTTCGCGCGCCAGTGGCGACATCATTGGCCGCTCCAATGAGTTCCTGATCTTCGCAGGTCTCGTGTACTTCATCATCAGCTTTGCCGCCTCGCAGCTGGTCAAGCGTCTGCAAAAAAGGTTCGCCGTATGATCTCTATCAAGAACATCAACAAGTGGTATGGGGACTTCCAGGTGCTGACTGATTGCAGCACCGAGGTCAAAAAAGGTGAAGTGATCGTGGTCTGCGGGCCGTCCGGCTCCGGCAAATCGACCCTGATCAAGTGCGTCAACGCCCTGGAACCGTTCCAGAAAGGCGACATCGTGGTCGACGGTACTTCCATCGCCGACCCGAAGACCAACCTGCCGAAACTGCGTTCGCGCGTGGGCATGGTGTTCCAGCACTTCGAACTGTTCCCGCACCTGACCATCACCGAAAACCTGACCATCGCGCAGATCAAGGTGTTGGGCCGCAGCAAGGAAGAAGCCACCAAGAAAGGCCTGCAACTGCTTGAGCGCGTCGGTCTGTCGGCTCACGCCCACAAACACCCGGGCCAGCTCTCGGGTGGTCAGCAACAGCGTGTGGCGATTGCCCGTGCACTGGCGATGGATCCGATTGTCATGCTGTTCGACGAACCGACTTCGGCCCTCGACCCGGAAATGGTTAACGAAGTGCTCGACGTCATGGTGCAACTGGCCCACGAAGGCATGACCATGATGTGCGTGACCCACGAAATGGGCTTCGCCCGTAAAGTGGCGGACCGGGTGATCTTCATGGACGCCGGCAAGATCATCGAAGACTGCAAGAAAGAGGAGTTCTTCGGCGACATCAACGCCCGCGCCGAACGTACACAGCACTTCCTCAACAAGATCCTGCAACACTAAAACCGGCACTGCCCTCAATTAGGAGGGCAGGCTTGCCCTTGTGGCGAGGGAGCTTGCTCCCGCTGGGTCGTGTAGCGACCCCAAAACCTGCAAATGCATGTTGACTGACACACCGCATTGACCGGTTTTACGACTGCTTCGCAGCCGAGCGGGAGCAAGCTCCCTCGCCACAAGTTCTGCGTTCGACCCAACCAACAGGCAAGCCCGCTGCCACACTGGTTGACCCAAGGCATCTGTGATGAAATGCGACCCTAGCCATTATCGCGCCGCACCGCCATCACTCGCCGTGAAACCCCGTCTGATTCGCCATCTGTTTCTGCCGCCGCTGGTCATCCTGTTGATGGCCGCATTAGGCTACCTCGGCTTTTGGGTCAGCGAGCATTACGGTGTTCGCAGCCTCAGCGAAAACGGCCAACGCCAGCTGGAACTGCACGCCCGTGCCGTGGAAAGCGAAATCAGCAAGTACACCTACCTGCCCAGCCTGCTGGAGCTCGAATCGAGCGTTTCCCAACTGCTGGCCGACCCGACGCCAGAGCTCCGGCAAACGGTCAACACTTACCTCGAAGGCCTGAACCGGCGCAGCCGCAGTCGGGCGATCTACGTGATGGACACCACCGGCCGAGTGCTGGCCACCAGCAACTGGCGCGATTTCGACAGCTACCTGGGGGAAGACCTGTCCTTCCGTGCCTACTTCCAGAATGCCGTGCGGGGTCAGCCCGGACGCTTCTATGGCATCGGCAGCACCAACGGCGAACCCGGCTACTACCTGGCCCATGGCCTGGAAGAACAGGGCAAGATCATCGGCGTCGCCGTGGTAAAGGTACGCCTGGAAGCCTTGGAAGAACGCTGGCAGCGCGCCCGCCTGGAAGCCTTTGTCAGCGACGAGAACAGCATCATCATTCTCTCCAGCGACCCGGCGCGGCGACTCAAGGCGGTGCGTCCGCTCAGCGAGGACACCAAGGAGCGCCTGGCCCGCAGCCTGCAGTACTACTGGTTCCCGCTGAACGAACTGGAACCGCTGGCCCGCGAACGACTGGCCGAAGGCGTGGAGAAGTTGACCTTCCCGGCCAACGCCGAAGTGGCCTCCGATGAAGAAGCCATCAGCTACCTGTCCCAGACCCGGCCGCTGAGCGACACGCCGTGGAATTTCACCCTGCTCACGCCGCTGCAAGACCTGCGACGCGAGGCCATTAACCAGGGGATTCTGGTGGCCGTGGCGTTCGCCTTGTGTGCCTTCCTGCTGATTGCCTGGAATGAGCGACGCAAGGTGGTCGCGACCCGTCTGGCGGCTCGCGAGGCGCTGGAAGAAGCCAACAATCAACTGGAGCGTCGGATTACCGAACGCACCACCGACCTGCGGGCCAGTAACGATCGGCTCAAGAGTCAGATCCGTGAACGGCGCCAGGCCGAAGAAACCCTGCGCCACGCGCAGGATGAACTGGTACAGGCCGGCAAGCTCGCCGCCATCGGCCAGATGTCCACCAGCATTGCCCATGAATTGAACCAGCCGCTGGCAGCCCTGCGCACCTTGTCCGGCAACACCGTGCGGTTCCTTGAGCGCGGGCAACTGGACACCGCCAGTGCCAACCTGAAAACCATCAACGAATTGATCGACCGCATGGGCCGGATCACCGCCAGCCTGCGCTCCTTCGCCCGCCGTGGTGAAGACAAGGGCCAGGCCAGCCTCGGCAAAGCGATCGATGCCGCCCTGCAAGTGCTTGGCCCGCGCCTGGAAAATGCGCCGTTGCAAGTGCACCGTGCGTTCAGTGACGAGCAGGTGCAGATTGACCAGACCCGCCTGGAACAGATCCTGGTCAACCTGATCGGCAACGCCCTGGACGCCATGCACGCCCAGCCCGCGCCCGAGCTGTGGCTCGAAGGCGACATCGTCGACGGCAAGTATCGCCTGTGCGTACGCGACAACGGTCACGGCATCGACGCCGAGACCCGCAAACATCTGTTCGAACCCTTCTTTACCACCAAACCCGGCGAACAAGGCCTGGGGCTGGGCCTGACCTTGTCGGCAAGCCTGGCGGCCGCCACGGGCGGCAGCCTGGGTGTCGAGCACCCGGCCAGCGGTGGTACCGCTTTTGTCCTCAGTTTACCGTGGGTAAGCCCCCTTCCCGCCGAGCGAATATGAACAACAATCTTAGTGTGCTGATCGTCGAAGACGATCCCCATGTCCTGCTCGGTTGCCAGCAGGCCCTGGCCCTGGAAGACATTCCCTGCCAAGGCGTCGGCAGCGCCGAAGAAGCCCTGGAACAGGTCGGCGACAACTTCGCCGGTATCGTCATCAGCGACATTCGCCTGCCGGGCATTGATGGCCTGGAGCTGCTGGGCCGACTCAAGGCCCGTGACCGCAGCCTGCCGGTGGTGCTGATCACCGGCCATGGAGACATTTCGATGGCCGTCGACGCCATGCAGAAAGGCGCCTACGACTTCATGGAGAAACCCTTCTCCCCGGAACGCCTGGTGGACGTTGCGCGCCGCGCCCTGGAGCAGCGCAGCCTGGCCCGTGAAGTGACGTCGTTGCGCCGGCAACTGGCCGAACGCGACTCGCTGGAGGGGCGAATCATCGGTCGCTCGCCCGCCATGCAACACCTGCGTGAGCTGATTGCCAACGTCGCCGACACCTCGGCCAACGTGCTGATCGAAGGCGAAACCGGCACCGGCAAGGAACTGGTTGCCCGCTGCCTGCACGATTTCAGTCGCCGGCAGTCCCGGCAGTTTGTCGCGCTGAACTGCGGTGGCCTGCCGGAAAACCTGTTCGAAAGCGAAATATTCGGCCACGAAGCCAATGCCTTTACCGGTGCCGGAAAACGACGGATCGGCAAGATCGAGCACGCCGATGGCGGCACGCTGTTCCTCGACGAAGTGGAAAGCATGCCACTGGCGCTGCAGATCAAGCTGCTGCGGGTGTTGCAGGAGCGCACCCTGGAACGACTGGGTTCGAACCAGAGCGTGGCCGTCGACTGCCGGGTGATTGCCGCCACCAAGTCCGACCTCGACGAACTGGGCCGCGCCGGTCAGTTTCGCAGCGACCTGTATTACCGCTTGAACGTGGTGACCCTGGAACTGCCGCCGCTGCGCGAACGTCGCGAAGACATCCTGCAATTGTTCGAGCATTTCCTGCAGCAGTCGTCCCTGCGCTTTGACCGCAGCCCGCCGGAACTGGACAACCAGACCCTGTCCAACCTGATGAGCCACGACTGGCCGGGCAACGTGCGCGAACTGCGCAACGTCGCCGAACGCTTTGCCCTCGGCTTGCCGGCCTTCAAGAAATCCGGCAGCGGCGCCGCCCAGGGCCTGGCCTTCTCCGAAGCGGTGGAAGCCTTCGAACGCAACCTGCTCAACGACGCCTTGCAGCGCAGTGGCGGCAACCTGACCCAGGCCAGCCTGGAGCTGGGAATGGCCAAGACCACCCTATTCGACAAGGTCAAGAAATACGGCCTGAGTCACTAACCCCGAATCGAGAATACGTGTGGATCTACTGTTAAAAGCTGCGCTGGGCGCCGCGGTGGTGGTTATTCTCGCCGCACTGGCCAAGACCAGGAACTACTACATCGCAGGCCTGGTGCCGCTGTTCCCGACCTTCGCCCTGATCGCCCACTACATCGTCGGCAAAGGCCGCTCGCTGGAGGACCTCAAGACCACCATCGTGTTTGGCATGTGGTCGATCATTCCGTACTTCGTGTACCTGGCGACCCTGTATGTGATGGTGGACAAAATGCGCCTAGAGGCTTCGCTGGCCGTGGCCGCCGTGGCCTGGTTGATGGCCGCCACCGTCCTGGTCAGCGTCTGGGTGCGGGTGCATGCCTGACACTGTCGGAGCGAGCTTGCTCCGGGCGGCGTTCCGACGAAAAGCGTGAGGACCACGCGCGTTTATCCAGATAGCTCGCGTTATCGTTAACGTCCATCGCGAGCGCGCTCGCTCCTTCGGGTGGCGTTGTCTTAAAGCATATTCACACCCGGTAATGGATCAATCTGCGCCCAGTGCGAGATGTCTTCCCGGTGTTGCTGCAGATACGGCAACACCGCCGCCAGCAACGGCGCCTTGAACGCCTCCTGGAAACGATGGGCCAGCCCCGGGATCAGCTTCAGTTGGCTGCCCTGGATATGGGCCGCCAGGTGAATGCCGTGCATCACCGGCAGCAACGGGTCGGCCGTGCCGTGCACCACCAGGGTGGGCACCCGCAACTGATTGAGCAGCGCAACCCGGCTCGGCTCGGCGAGGATGGCCATGATCTGGCGCTTCACGCCTTCGGGATTGAACGCCCGGTCATAGGATTGCGCGGCCTGTTGCAACAACGCCTGGCGATCATCGGCGATGTTCGGACTGCCGAGCGCGGCCAGCAGATCAGCCTGCTGCTCCAGGGCCACTTCACGGTTCGGTGCACTGCGGCGCGAGAGCAATTGCACCAGCGCCGCGTTCGGTGCCGGCAACCCTTCGGCCCCGGAGCTGCTCATGATCAGCGTCAGGCTTTCCACCCGCTGCGGCGCCATCGCCGCCATATGCTGGGCAATCATCCCGCCCATGCTCGCGCCCAGGACATGGAATTGCTCCACCTGCAGGGCATCCATCAGGCCAAGGCCGTCCTCCGCCATGTCGGTGAGGGTGTACGGTGCCGATACCGGCAAACCCAGCTTGTAGCGCAGCGCTTCGAAGGCCAGGTTGGCGTCGGCGGGCGGTTGGCGCCAGGTCGACAAGCCGACATCGCGATTGTCGTAGCGAATCACCCGAAAACCCTGCTCACAGAGCGCCTGCACCACCTCGTCCGGCCAGTGGATCAGTTGCCCGCCCAAGCCCATCACCAGCAGCAACGCCGGATCGGACGCGCGACCGATGCTCTGGTACGCCAGGCTCACCTGTGGCAGATCGACCCGCTGGGTCGCTACATTGACGTCGCAGCGCGACGCCGCAAAGGAAGGCAGGCCGAACCACAGTCCGACCAGCAGTATGAACACCCGCATGAAAAACACCGAAACGCAGAACTCCAGTAGAGCGCGAGTCTGATGATGTTTGTTCAAGCGCGCTGCCACAGTTGCGTGACAATTTGATGAAGGCCGCCGAACGGTCATTTTCAATGACCGCGCGCTTGTTTTTCGCGAGCAGGTAACGCGTGGGCAGCGCTCCGGCTCGCGATGGCGCCTGACAAGGCACCGCAGGACGTCAAGCCAACTGGCTGCGCAACTGACGGGCCGCCGCCACCATGTTCACCAGTGCCGCCTCGGTCTCCGGCCAGGCGCGGGTTTTCAGGCCGCAATCGGGGTTGACCCACAGCCGCTCGGCCGGGACACGCTCAACGGCCTTGCGCATCAACGCGACGATCTCAGAGGTGTCCGGTACCCGCGGCGAGTGGATGTCGTAGACACCCGGGCCGATGTCGTTCGGGTAGTCGAAGGCCTTGAAGGCCTCCAGCAGCTCCATGTCCGAGCGCGAGGTCTCGATGGTGATCACGTCCGCGTCCATGGCAGCGATAGCCTTGATCACATCGTTGAACTCGCTGTAACACATGTGGGTGTGGATCTGGGTTTCGTCGCGCACACCGCTGGCACTCAAGCGGAAGGCTTCCACCGCCCAATCCAGATACTCCTGCCATTGCGACCGGCGCAGCGGCAAACCTTCACGGAATGCGGCCTCGTCGATCTGCACGATCTTGATGCCGGCGGCTTCCAGGTCGACCACTTCGTCACGCAGCGCCAGGGCCAGTTGTTGCGCCTGGACTTTGCGCGAGATGTCTTCGCGGGGGAACGACCACATCAGCATGGTCACGGGGCCGGTGAGCATGCCCTTCATGACCTTGCCAGTCAGGCTCTGGGCGTAAGTGATCCAGTCCACCGTCATGGCGTTCGCACGACTGAGGTCGCCGTAGATGATCGCCGGTTTGACGCAGCGTGAACCGTAGCTCTGGACCCAGCCGAAACGGGTGAAGGCATAACCATCCAGCTGCTCGGCGAAGTACTCGACCATGTCGTTGCGCTCGGCTTCACCGTGCACCAGCACATCCAGCCCTAAACGTTCTTGAATCTGCACGGCGTGGCGAATTTCGTGATGCATGGCGTCGGTGTAATCGTTGACCGACAGCTTGCCTTGCTTGAAGGCCTGACGCGCCAGACGAATCGAAGCGGTCTGCGGGAACGAGCCGATGGTGGTGGTCGGGAACGCCGGTAACTTCAGTCGCGCACGCTGCTGTTCGATGCGTTTGGCGAACGGCGACTGACGTTGGCTATCCGCCGCACCGATGGCGCTGATGCGTGCTTGCACCTGAGCCTTGTGAATGCGTGGCGACTCGGCGCGGCTAGCTGCAATCGCACGACTTTCAGCCAGAGCCGCTTGTACCTTGGGCGCTTGCGGATCGTTCAGGGCATCGCGCAGCACAGCGATTTCGCCACACTTTTGCACGGCAAACGCCAGCCAGCTTTTCAGCTCGGGATCGAGTTTATCTTCACGCTCAAGGTCCACCGGGCTGTGCAGCAGCGAACAGGAACTGCTGACCCACAGGTTGTCGCCAAAGCGTTCCTGGGCAAATTGCAGTTGTGCAAGCACGGGCTCCAGTTCGCAGCGCCAGACGTTACGACCGTTGACCAGGCCCACCGAGAGAATCTTGTAGATCGGCAGGCGGTCCAGCACCTGGCCGAGCTGATCCGGCGCGCGCACCGCGTCGATGTGCAGGCCCTGCACCGGCAGGCCGACGGCCAGACCGAGGTTGTCTTGCAGGCCGCTGAAGTAGGTCGCCAGCAGTTTTTTCAGCGGTGAATACTGCAGGATGTGGTAAGCGCGTTCGAAGGCATTTTTCCAGGTTTGCGGCAGGTCCAGGGTCAGGATCGGTTCATCGATCTGCACCCACTCCACGCCCTGGGCAGCGAGGCGACCAAGGATTTCGCCATAAATGGGCAGCAAGCGTTCCAGCAGGTCGAGTTTGTCGAAGTCATTGCCTTTGGCCTTGCCCAGCCACAGGTAGGTCAGCGGGCCGATGATCACCGGTTTGACGTCGTGCCCCAGGGCCTTGGCTTCTTCGACTTCATCGAACAACTGTTCCCAGCTCAACTTGAACTGCTGGTCAGCGCTGAATTCCGGGACCAGGTAGTGGTAGTTGGTGTCGAACCACTTGGTCAATTCCTGGGCGTACTGCGCTTTGCCGTGTTCACCGCAGCACGCGCTACTGGCGCCACGGGCCATGGCGAACAGCGTGTCGAGGGTCGGCAGGCCGCGCTCATCCTTGGTACGGTCAAAACGCTCGGGGATCACACCGAAGCTCAGGGAATGGGTCAGCACCTGGTCGTACCAGGCGAAGTCGCCAACCGGCAGCAGGTCAATGCCGGCGTCCTTCTGCAATTGCCAGTGCCTGGCTCGCAGTTCACGGCCAACGGCTTGCAGCGCGGCCTGGTCGAGATCACCCTTCCAATAGGCTTCGAGGGCTTTTTTCAGTTCGCGGTCGGCGCCAATGCGAGGAAAACCGAGGGTGTGGGCCAAGGCCATGGCGAGTAACTCCTGAGTAAATGATGGCGCTATTGTCGACAGCCGACCCATCATGAGACAAACTCAACCTTTTCGTGTTGATCACAAAATTTACTCATGGAGGCCACGGTGCTCGAAATCCGTCACCTGAAGACCCTGCACGCCTTGCGCGAAGCCGATAGCCTGGTCGAAGCCGCCGAACGCCTGCACCTGACCCAGTCAGCCCTGTCCCACCAGTTCAAGGAGCTGGAAGAGCGCATGGGCATGCCGTTGTTCGTGCGCAAAACCAAGCCGGTGCGCTTCACCAGCGCCGGCCTGCGCCTGCTGCAACTGGCCGACGCCACCCTGCCGCTGCTGCGTGGCGCCGAGCGCGACATCGCGCGCCTGGCGGGCGGCACCGCCGGACGGCTGCACATGGCGATCGAATGCCACAGTTGCTTCCAGTGGCTGATGCCGACCATCGACCAGTTCCGCGATGCCTGGCCGGAAGTCGAACTGGACCTGGCCTCCGGTTTTTCCTTCGCCCCGCTGCCTGCCCTGGCCCGTGGCGACCTGGACCTGGTGGTGACGTCCGACCCGCTGGAGCTGACCGGGATCACCTACGTACCTCTGTTCACCTACGAAGCGATGCTCGCGGTGGCCAACCAGCATCGGCTGGCGAACAAGCCCTACATCGTGCCCGAAGACCTGCTCACTGAAACCCTGATCACCTATCCGGTAGAGCGTGACCGGCTGGACATCTTCACCCGCTTCCTGGAGCCAGCCGACATCGAGCCGGCGCAAGTGCGCACCTCGGAACTGACCGTGATGATGATGCAACTGGTGGCCAGCGGCCGTGGCGTCTGCGGCATGCCCCATTGGGCACTGCATGAATACAGCTCACGTGGCTATGTGAAGGCCAAGCGGCTGGGTGAGAAAGGTCTGTTTGCCACGCTGTACGCCGGCATCCGCGCCGACATGCTCGACGCGCCGTACATGCGCGACTTCTTGCTGACGGCCAAAGACACCTCGTTCTCGACCCTGGATGGGGTGAGTGCGGTACGTTAGAAGCAGCCGCAAGCTTAAAGCTTGCAGCTTCAGACCATCCGCCGCGGCTCGGACAACAGCCGTACCGCCAGGCCCGCCAGCACGAAGCCCATGAAGTAACGCTGCACCGCCAGCCAGGTCGGGTTGTTGACGAACCAGGAGGCGATGCCCGCCGCGAACAGGGCGATCAACAGGTTCACGGTAAAGCTCACGCTGATCTGGGTCAGGCCCAGGGCGATGCTCTGGAAGAAGATCGAGCCGTTTTCAGGGTTGATGAACTGCGGGAAGACCGAGAGATAGAACACTGCGATTTTCGGGTTCAGCGCGCTGGTCAAAAAGCCCATGAGCATCAGTTTGCGCGACGAGTCCGGTGGCAGTTGCCGGGCTTCGAACGGCGAACGTGCTCCCGGCTTGACCGCCTGCCAGGCCATCCACAGCAAGTACAGCGCACCTGCCCACTTGAGCGCTTCGTAGGCCATCGGCACCGCCAGGAACACTGCGGTCAAACCTGCCGCCGCCGCGAACAAGTGCACGAAAAATCCCGCCACCACCCCCAGCAACGACGTCACGCCGGCCTTGCGCCCCTGACAGATCGAACGGGAGATCAGGTAGATCATGTTCGGCCCGGGCGTCAGCACCAGCAGCAGGGAAGCCGCAGCGAAAATCAACAGGTCGTGGGTGGCAATCATGGCGCAATCCTTGTCCGTGAGCGATCAGGCCGAAGCCTGCAGAGAACTGCGATAAAACGGCAGGATCAGGTCCCTTGTCAATGGCGCCAGGACCACTTCGCCGTCGCCGGCAGGATCGATCCAGATCACCTCTTCGATCTCCGCGGCCGGGGACACCGGCACGTCGACAGCCAGCTGGAAGATGTCGGCTTGTACGATGAATCCCGGCTCGTTGGCCGCGGGGGCTGAAAACTGTCCCAGGAACCTGGCGTGCGCCGGATTGATCACCAACCCCAACTCTTCCTCCAGTTCACGGGCCAGGGCATTCACGGGCAACTCATGGGCTTCAATCTTGCCGCCCGGCTGCATAAAGGCCTGGGTACCGCGCTTGCGCACCAGTAGGGTTCGGCCGTCGGGGCCGATCAGCAGGGCAGCGGCGATGCGGATAATGCGAGGCGAAGCAGAAGATGAAAGCGTCATGGATCAACGATGGCCCTAGAGAAAAACGCCAAGGATCACATGCGCGCCGCGTCTGCGTCACGCCCCGTCTGCCGGCAGCGAGATTGCCCGGACAGTCCGGGTGAGCCAGTATGTCGCCTGGCCGGGGTAACCCGATAGGGAACGCTCAATGAATCAATCGCTGGAAGACATCGCCTGGCACCGCTCGATCGGGCAACTGATCGACGCTCTGGACAAGCCCAACTTCTGGACTCAACTGCTGCGCTTGCTGGATCAGTACGTGAGCTTCGACAGCTGGGTGGTGCTGTTGTACGACGGCGACCAACGCCCCCGGGTCTTCGCCGAATGCCCAAGCGAGGACGGCCGCCCCGACCCGCTGTTTCAGGACTACCTCATGGGGTTGTTCCTGCTGGACCCGTTCTACATCGCCTGCCGCGAGCAATCGCGCACCGGCCTCTATCGCTTGGCCGAAGTAGCGCCGGAGCACTTCGAACTGACCGAGTACTACCAGCGCTACTTCCGCTTGAATGTGGTGGCCGATGAAATCCAGTTCAATTGCCAGCTGGAGGGAGACCGCACGCTGTGCCTTTCCCTGGGCAGCAAACAGCGCTTTGGCAGCGAGCAGATTGCCCTGCTGTCGCTGATCCAGCCATGGGTCCTGAGCCTGCTGCGCCAGCGCCTGCCCTACGAATCCGCAGCGGCATCGGTCCCTGATCCAACGGCCCGCCAGGGTGACTGGCGCATCCGTCTCGAAGACTCGCTCAAACAGATCAAGGGCGCACAACTGACGGCCCGGGAACTGGATGTCGGCCGCTGGATGCTCAGCGGTTGCTCCAGCAAGGAAATCGCCCGTAAGCTGGAAATCTCCGCTGAAACCGTGAAAGTCCATAAGAAACACATCTACAGCAAGCTGGGGATCAAATCCCAGTCCGAGCTGTTTTCGATCTTTCTCCAGGCACAAAATGCCTGACGAAACCTGATGATTCCGAACCCAAGGAACCCGTATGAGCCTGTCACTCCTGAGCCGCTACGCCTTCTTTGCCCTCTGCGTGATCTTCACCCTCGCCAGCCTGCCGTTTCTTGAACACGACTGGGTGTGGCCGATCTCCATCGTCACCGGCCTGCTGAGCCTGCTGGGTATCTTCGACCTGTTGCAAAGCCCCCACGCGGTGCGCCGCAACTACCCGATCCTGGGCAATATCCGCTACCTGGTGGAAGGCATTCGCCCGGAAATCCGCCAGTACTTGCTCGAATCCGACAGCGACGCCCTGCCCTTCTCCCGGGCCCAGCGTTCACTGGTCTACTCGCGCGCCAAAAATGAAAGTGCCGACAAACCTTTCGGCACGCTGGTCGATGTGTACCAGTCCGGTTTCGAGTTCATTGGCCACTCCATGCGCCCCGCGCCCCTGAGCGACCCTAGCGGTTTCCGGGTGACCGTCGGCGGCCCGCAGTGCCGCCAGCCGTACTCGGCGTCGCTGTTCAACATCTCGGCGATGAGTTTCGGCTCGCTGAGCGCCAACGCCATTCGGGCATTGAACCAGGGCGCCAAACTCGGCAACTTCGCCCATGACACCGGTGAAGGCAGCATTAGCCCCTATCACCGCGAACACGGCGGCGACCTGACCTGGGAATTGGGCAGCGGCTATTTCGGCTGCCGCACCGCCGACGGACGTTTCGACCCGGAGCGCTTCGCCGCCCAGGCACAGGACCCGCAAGTGCGGATGATCGAAATCAAGATGAGCCAAGGCGCCAAGCCCGGCCACGGCGGCATCCTGCCCAAGCACAAGGTCACCCGGGAAATCTCCGACACCCGTGGCGTCCCCATGGGTCAGGACTGCGTATCACCGTCGCGCCACAGCGCGTTTTCTACGCCGATCGAAATGATGCACTTCATCCAGCAACTGCGTGAACTCTCCGGCGGCAAACCGGTGGGCTTCAAGTTCTGCCTGGGCCACCCGTGGGAGTTCATGGGCATCGCCAAGGCCATGCTGGAAACCGGCATCCTGCCGGACTTCATCGTGGTCGACGGCAAGGAGGGCGGCACGGGCGCCGCACCGGTGGAGTTCACCGACCACATCGGCGTGCCGATGCGCGAAGGCCTGCTGTTCGTGCACAACACCCTGGTGGGCCTGAACCTGCGGGACAAGATCAAGCTCGGTGCCAGCGGCAAGATCGTCAGCGCCTTCGACATTGCCAGCGTCCTGGCCATCGGCGCCGACTGGGCCAACTCAGCCCGTGGCTTCATGTTCGCCATCGGCTGCATTCAGTCGCAAAGCTGCCACACCAACAAATGCCCAACCGGTGTCGCCACCCAGGACACCCTGCGCCAGCGCGCCCTGGTGGTACCGGACAAGGCCGAGCGGGTCTTCAACTTCCACCGCAGCACCCTCAAGGCACTGGCCGAAATGCTCGCCGCCGCCGGGCTCGAACACCCCTCGCAATTGTCAGCCAAGCACCTGGTGCGACGTATGTCCGCCACCGAGATCAAACTGTTTTCCCAGCTGCACGTGTTCCTCAAACCCGGTGAGTTGCTCACTGGCGAAGTGAACGGCGAGTTCTATTCGCGGATGTGGCAAATGGCACGGGCCGACAGCTTCGAGGCCAATGACGTGGCGGCCTGAAACCTCACCCAACGCCCGTCCTCCCAGAGGACGGGCCCAGCATCAAGGAAGAACCCATGCTCAAAGTGATTGCCCAGGACTTCATCAAACCCGAACACCTCGAAACCGTCCGCCCGTGGTACGCCGAACTGGTGGAGAAAACCCGTCAGGAAGCGGATTGCATCGCCTACGATCTGTTCGTCGATCAGAAAGACCCTGGGCATTTCATCTTCATCGAACAATGGCCGAATCAGGCCGCCCTGGATGCCCATTGCCAGTCGGAGCACTTCCGCCGGCTGGTACCGCAGATCAATCGTTATCAGGCCTGGGACTGCATCGTGGTGCTGATGGACGCGTTTACGGACGTGGCGGTTCCTTCATGACAATGAAGCCGTAATCGCCCACCAGATACATATTGTAAAACTGGCTGTCGACCACCGGCGCGAACCCTTGGTATCCCACGAGGGTCGCGTTGAGTCGCTCCTTCTCGGGAAACACATTGTTGATGCCGACCCTGGGCAGGTTCTCGGCCAACATGTAGAAGTCGACATTCAGGATGTACCCCAGCACCGGCATGACCTTGAATGATCCGCTCGCCTTCGCCAGCCAACGGTCGGAATAATTGATCGCCATGTAGATGCGCTTGGCCTCGCGCAACGGGCGGTTGGAAGCGATGTCATGGCCCAGTGAAAACAGCGCACTGGTGGCGAACTCCTTCTGCACCGTCAGTACTCGCCCGTAGGCAAAGGACAGTACCAACATGCTGAGCAAGGGAATGGCCAGCAACAACCCCAGCCGTGAGTCGACAGCCTCCAGCCCGCGCCGGCTCAAGTAGTAGACAAACACCCACAAGACACCAAAGCCCAACAGGGTCCTGGCGCCTTCATTGAAGTCCCTGAACAACAGCGTTGCACCACACACCAGCAATAGCAGCAGCGGCAGTGTCAGCAGGCACAGCAGGCCCAGACATCCCTTGCGCCACAGGCGGTCTGGTCGCTTGCACAACGCAACCGTGACCTGCACCGCGCCGAGCGCCGCACACAGCAGCACCGCCCACAGCCACCCGCGATTGCCACCCTCGAACAACAGCACAACCTTGTCCGCCACGGTGTTGATATTCACGCCCACCTGAACGAGTCCGTTGGCGCTCAGGGACTGCATCGGCAAGCGCTCGGCAATGATCGACTGATGCGTCGTCACAGAGTAAAAAAACACCCCACAGATCAACTGTGCGCCCTTCATCAGGCACAACCCACGAATGTCCTGCCATGAGCGGCCTTCACTGGCCGCCCTGACCAGTTCTATGCAGCACAGCCCCAGGAACACGTTGATGCTGAGCTGATAAAACCCCATGCCAAGGGTGACCAGGACGCCAGGAACCAACACCCGCCACAGCACCGATTTCGCACTAACGGTAATGGCGTAGACCATGGCCACCAGGCTCAACGCCATGGTCGGACCATCGTATTGATAGGACAGGTTCTGTAGAAAAAACGGGTTGTACCAGAGCGGCAGTACCACCAGGCAGCACGACAACGTGGGCCGGGGGTAGTAGTGAAATGTCAGGCGAGTCATGGCCAGGGCAATGGCAATGACGGCTATCAGCAGGGGCAACGGGAAGACATGGGGAGCACCCGAGGAAAACGTCAGGCCGCGGTAGAACAACTCGGCCACCCAGCGGCCCTGTTCTGCCCAGGCCGTACCGGCGGACAATGATCGCCAGTTGTCGTCGATGTAGTAATAGTCCGCCAGGATCAACGGCAAGATGTACATAAACGCAGCCAACACAAAGAACGCCAACACATCACGCCAGGGCAGTTCCTTGTTCGCAATGTTGGCCACGTTCATTCGCGCTCCTGTCCTGGCCCGGACCTCACTGACGCTCCGCAGGGCTCACGTTGCCCGGGCGGCCGACAATGTCCTTGATCACATAACGCGGACGATGCTTGGATTCGATATAAATCCGGCCGATGTACTCACCCAATATGCCAATGCCAATCAGCTGAACACCGCCCAGAAACAGAATAGCGGTCATCAGCGACGGGTAGCCGGGCACGCTGTTGCCAAAGAAAATCTTGTCCAGAACCATGTACAGCGCATAGACCAGGGCGAACAGGGAAACCGCACTGCCCACGTAGGTCCACAACTGCAACGGGACGGTACTGAACGAGGTAATGCCTTCCAGTGCCAGGTTCCACAACTTCCAGAAGTTGAACTTGGTGGTCCCCGCCACACGCCCGGCCCGTTCATACTCGACCACCACCGTGTTGAACCCCGCCCACGACAAGATTCCCTTCATGAACAATCGGTGCTCCGGCAGCGTACGGATCACGTTCACCACCTTGCGGTCCATCAGGCGAAAATCGCCGACGTTCTCTTCAATCCGGGTGTACGCAATCCGGTTCAGCAGATGATAGAACAACGCCGCACTGTGGCGTCTCAGATAACTGTCGGCGGCGCGCCCGTGACGTTTGGCGAGCACCACATCCGCCCCCTTCTTCCATTCGGCTATCAACAAGGGGATCACACTGATGGGGTCCTGCAGGTCCACATCCATTGGAATCACCGCATCACCAGTGGCGTATTCCAACCCGGCAAACAGCGCCGGTTCCTTGCCGAAGTTACGCGAGAAGTTGATCAGCAACACATGCTCGTCCGCCAGCGCGAGCGCTTTGGCATGCTCCGCGGTGCGGTCCGAACTGCCGTCGTTGATAAACACGATCTCGACCACGCCATCGGCCAGTACCAATTGCTGACGAACGGCCTGATAGAACAGGTTGATCGCCTGCTCCTCGTTGAACACCGGGACGATCAACGAGATTTTCATGCCTCGGGCTCCCGAAAGACCAGGAACCTGGAAAAGAGAAAACCGCAGACCAGGCTGATGGCCGAAAACACCATCAGGGTCAGCAGCCCGGGCAACCGCCAGTGGTCCGCGCCGTAGCCCACGCCAAAGCTCAGCGCCCCCATGAAGGTCACAAACAGTAGATAACGCGGGAGGGTTGCCCGGCGCTGAAAGGTGTATCGGGCATTGGCGTAAAAAGAGAACGTCACCGCCAGGCAAAAAGCCGCCAGATTACTGGGTGCCTGGCGCAGCCCCAGCAGCCCGTACAGGACGAAAAAAACCGTCCAGTGAATCAGCGTATTGAGCAGGCCAATGGAAGCGAACCTGGAAAAGCCGCGAAACGCAGGCGTTCTGAGCATGACGTTGGTTTCCAACCTGCCTGCCGGCACCGGATAGTTCATCCAGCTTGGCACTGCTTCCCGGCTTGTCTACTTTCCCGGCGGCAAACAGACCGGCGGACATCCCTTCGTTGCAAACAAAAACGCCCGATGCAGTGCACCGGGCGTTTGGGCGAAACAGGTCAGGACAGCGTGTCAGCGACTCAGGAAGCCGAGCGCACTGCACCTTGCGACAGGTTCGTGGGTTGCAGCTTGAACGCATAGAACAGCACGGTCAGCAGCACCAGGAACGCAGGCCCTACGTACAGCGCGATGCGGGTGTCCGGGAAGTACGCCATCAGGCCGACTACCAGCACCAGGAACGCCAGCGCCAGGTAGGAACTTACCGGGTACAGCCACATGCGGTACTTGAGGGCGGCACGCTCGGACGGGCTCAGGCCCTGGCGGAACTTGAGTTGTGCCAGCAGGATCATGACCCAGGTCCAGATCGCACCGAAGGTCGCGATGGCAGTGACCCAGACAAAGACTTTTTCCGGCACCAGGTAGTTCAGCAGCACACCCAGCAGCAGTGCGCCGATCGACAGCAGCAAGGCACGACGAGGTACGCCGTTGCTCGAGGTCTTGGCGAAACCGGCCGGGGCCTGGCCATTTTGCGCCAGGCTGTAGAGCATGCGCCCGGTGCTGAAGATACCGCCATTGCAGGACGACAGTGCGGCCGTGATCACCACGAAGTTGATGATGCCGGCAGCGGTCTTGATGCCCAGGCGTTCAAAGGTCATCACGAACGGGCTGCCCTGGGTGCCGATTTCGTTCCATGGGTAGATCGACAGGATCACGAACAGCGCGCCAACGTAGAACAGCAGAATGCGCCAGAACACCGAGCCGATCGCATTCGGGATGGTCTTCTGCGGGTTCTTCGCTTCACCGGCGGTCAGGCCGATCATCTCCACACCCAGGTAGGCGAACATCACCATTTGCAGGGACATCAGCACGCCCTGCACACCATTAGGCATGAAGCCACCGTGGGCCCACAGGTTGGAAATCCCCAGCGCGACGCCGTCGTTGCCGAAGCCGAAGGCGATGATGCCGATACCGCCAAGCACCATGGCGATAATGGTGACAATCTTGATCAGGGCGAACCAGAACTCGAACTCACCGAACGCCTTCACGGCGATCAGGTTGATCGAACCCATGCTCACCAACGCCGCCAACGCCCAGATCCAGCGCGGCACATCGGGGAACCAGATGCCCATGTACACCGCCACCGCGGTAATTTCCGCGACGCAGGTCACCAGCCACAGGAACCAGTAGTTCCAGCCGGTGAGAAAGCCCGCCAACGGGCCAAGGTAGTCTTGGGCGTAACGACTGAACGAACCCGCCACCGGGTTGTGCACCGCCATCTCGCCCAGGGCGCGCATGATCACCAGGATCGCCAGACCGCCGATGATGTAAGACAGCATGATTGCCGGGCCCGCCATCTCAATGGCCTTGGCCGAACCGAGGAACAGGCCGACACCGATACAGGCGCCGAGCGCCATCAAGCGAATATGCCGTTCGCCGAGTTCGCGTTTGAGCGGGCCGCCTTGAGCGGTCTCGCCGTGGGGCTGGTGATTGCCAACAGGCATAGGGGGACATCCTCGTCTTGTTATTGGATATGACCACCGAGCGTCGACGTACAGACCGGTAAGCCTGTGCGCCGTGATACCGGATCCACTTCGTGAGCAGAGCCTTCTTGTAGGACAAATCCTGCAAGATCAGCGGGACGTGCAGTATAAAGAGCCATCAACAGGTGTTTTCACTCAATAAAAACCAATATTCAGAAAGAAATCTCGGCGAAAGCGGCATTTACGGAGGTGCATTACCTGGAAACTGGCATTAACTCGCCAGCAAAGCGGCGCCGAGTATTGCACAGCCATGGTGCAACGTCATGCCCCTACCTAGGCCGTATTTACCAGATTGATGGCTCTATCTCAGTACTTTCAGGCTAGGACTATCCCTGTGGCTCAGGCTCACTACTTTCAGGCAGCACTTACCCCCGTGGCGAGGGAGCTTGCTCCCGCTCGGTGGCGCAACCACCGCAATGCAGCTGAATGCGGATTACCTGGCACGCTTCAATGGCTGTATCGGGACGGCTGCGCCGTCCAGCGCGAGTAAGCTCGCTGACCACGCAGAGGCCAATACCTGCCATCACACTTTATCCCTTCACAAATTTTTCACCCGCGCCAACCAGCGTCTAAGCTTCAGGCAAGTCCGATAAATCTGCGTGAATGGATCAGTCGACTATGGGCGCTTTGTGGCAAACCGATTCGAGTAAAACTGTGGTGCCAACTGACAGCGTGGACGAAGCGCCTTTACCGCCGAAAAAATCACCCCGCCGCCATTATGCCTGGGGGTCATTCTGGCTATTGCTGGTGATCATTCTGATCGTGCTCGGCTTTGCCATCGAAAAGGAGGTCCGCACCTCCAGGTTCCAGGCTCGCGAGTTCAGCCGGTTTGCAGCCTCGTTGAGTTATTCGATGCAGCCAGGCCCCAGCAACTCGATTCTCTACCCCGGTGCCGGCCCTTTCGACAAACGCCTGGGCTACAGCGCCCTGGGCGAGTTTTTGCCCCGCCTGCTCAAGCGTGACTACGTGATAACCGCGCAAACCCGCTTTTCACCCCAGTTGCTCAAGTACAGCCTCAACGGCTTTTTCGTGCCCTATGCCGAGAAAATCCAGGCCGGCTTGTCGATCACCGATTGCACCGCTGCCCCGCTCTATCAATTCAAGTACCCGCAACAGTTGTACTCGAGCTTCGCGACGATCCCGCCGCTGGTGACCCATAGCCTGCTGTTCATCGAAAACCGTGAACTGCTGGACCCTAAACAGCCCAAGGCCAACCCCGCCGTAGACTGGCCGCGCTTTGCCAAGGCCGCCTGGTCGCAGGTTGCCAAAATGCTTCACTTGCCCGGCCAGACAGCCGGCGGCAGTACCCTGGCCACCCAGCTGGAAAAATACCGCCACTCGCCTGACGGCCTGACCGTGTCGGGCGGCGAAAAAATCCGCCAGATGATTTCCGCCAGCGTGCGCGCCTATCAAGGTGGCCCGCAGACCCTGGTAGCCCGGCAGAACATCGTGCGCGACTACCTCAACAGCGTGCCATTGTCGGCCGTGCCTGGCCATGGCGAAGTGCATGGCATGGCCGAAGGATTGCGGGTCTGGTACGGCGCCGACTTCAATCAAGTCAACCAGGCCCTGGCCAGCGATGCCGCTGACTCGGCAGGCCTGGCGCAACGCGGTCTGGCCCTGCGTCAGGTGTTGTCGTTGATGATCGCCCAGCGCCGGCCATCGTACTACCTGACCAAGGGGCGAGAAGAATTGGCAGACCTCACCGATAGCCATATCCGCCTGCTGGCCCAGAACGGCGTGATCGACAGCGCGCTGACCACCGCGGCGCTCGCCAGCAAGGTGAGCTACCGTGACTGGTTGCAACAACCGACCATCCAGCCGATTGAAACCAACAAAGGCATCAGCGTTGCGCGCAGTCGCCTGGCCTCGATACTCAACCGCCCGCTGTATGACCTGGACCGTCTCGATCTGTCCGCCACCAGCACCTTGCAGGGCGATCTGCAAACCCAGGCAAGCGCCTACCTCAAGCGCCTCGCCGACCCGACCTTTGCCGCCGAAATCGGCCTGTTCGGCGAACGCCTGCTCACCCCCACCAGCACCGCACAAGTGCGCTACAGCTTTACCTTGCTGGAACTGACCCCCGACGGATCGCGGGTGCGGGTGCAGACCGATAGCACCGACCAGCCCTTCGACATCAACGAAGGCAGCAAACTGGAACTGGGGTCCACCGCCAAGCTGCGCGTGCTGACCACTTACCTGCAAATCATGGCCGAGCTGCATGACCGTTACGCAACCAAGACCCCGGCCGAACTGAAAACGGTCGAAGTCGCCGAGCAGGACCGGCTGAGCCGTTGGGCCGTCGACTACCTGATCCAGAACACCGACCGCAGCCTGCCGCTAATGCTCAGCGCCGCGCTGGACCGCAAATACTCGGCCAGCCCCGGCGAAGCCTTTTTCACAGGGGGCGGATTGCACACCTTCCACAACTTCCGCAAAGAGGACAACGGCCGCCTGCCGACCCTGCGCGATGCGCTTCGCGAGTCGATCAACCTGCCCTTTATCCGGCTGATGCGCGACCTGGTGCGTTACACCACCTATTCGGGGCCTGACAACAGCGGCCAGTTGCTCAAGGATGACGTGAACCCGCGGCGCCAGGAATACCTGGCCCAGTTCGCCGACCGCGAGGGCACTTCGTTCCTGCTCAAGTTCTGGAAGAAGTACCAGAAAAAGGATACCCAGGCTCGCCTTGATACCTTCCTGGACAGCATGCACCCGACCCCGATTCGCTTGGCCGCCGTGCACCGCTACCTGCTGCCCGAAGCCACTCAGGAGAGTTTCAACAGCTTCGTGCGCTCCCACCTGAAAACCGCCAAGACCAAGGAAAGTCTCACCGACGAACGCCTGGAACGGCTCTACAACAGCTATGGCCCCGGCTCCTATGACTTGCCCGACCAAGGCTTCATCGCCAAGGTTCACCCACTGGACCTGTGGCTGATTGGCTACCTGATCGACAACCCCGACGCCAAGTTCAGCCAGATCGTCAAAGCCAGCCAATTCGAGCGCCAGGAGGTTTACAGCTGGCTGTTCAAGAGCCGGCACAAAAGCGCTCGCGACAGCCGTATCCGCACCATGCTGGAGATCGAAGCGTTCCTGGACATCCACCAGCGCTGGCAACAAGTGGGTTACCCCTTCGATCACCTGGTGCCGTCACTGGCCACGGCCATTGGCAGTTCCGGCGACCGTCCCGCCGCTCTGGCTGAGTTGGTCGGGACCATTCTCAACGATGGCGTACGCATGCCAACCTTGCGTATCGACACCCTGCATTTCGCCGTCGACACACCCTATGAAACCAGATTGATCAACGACCCTGACAAGGGCAAGCGAGTCATGCCCTCGGAAGTCGCGACCGCCCTGCGCGATGCGCTCTCGCAAGTGGTCGACGCCGGTACGGCAAGACGCGTGGCGGGCAGTTTCAAGCTGGCTGACGGCACACCGCTGGCCATGGGCGGCAAGACCGGCACCGGCGACAACCGCATCGAAGCCGTCGGCTCTGGCGGGCGGATTCTCAGCTCCAAGGCGATCAACCGCACGGCGACCTTTGTGTTCTACATCGGCGACCACCACTTCGGCACCCTGACCGCCTACGTCCCGGGTGCATCGGCCCAGGACTTCAAGTTCACCTCGGCACTGCCGGTGCAGGTGCTCAAGGGGATGGCACCCATTCTCAACCCTTACCTGCAACCGGGAAGCAATACACAGTGTCAGCCAACGATGGCCAGTGCCAAGCCCTGAGCAGACAAAAACACCGCCTCGAATCGAAACCGGTTCGAGGGCGGTAGTCATGTATTTTGCACTCTTTACTCTTCGATCTTTCCGACCCCCCCGGAAAACCCGCCTGTCGTTGCAATGCTGTTCAGTTAAGGCGATGAGACCGGCTGCTCCTACAAAGGTCGACGCTCGCTGAACTGAACAGCATTACGCCTGTACTTGAACTTTTGTTCACCCACGCCCTTGCCTGGTCTGGCCATTCCATTCTTGATCATTGGATGACCTGGAAATGCAATCACCGCCACTGACACGGACGACACTTCGGCCTATGGCCCTCATTTGACTTCAGCGCGCAAGGGTGCGCTCGCCACGCACCGTTGGTCCTGTTCTCTTGATTTTCTATAAAGATATATCTTAAGTTATATCTAAATACGACGAGAGAAAGAAAAATGAGCGACCATCATGTCCACCGTGAACACCTTGAAGGCCGCGACGGCTTCGAAAAACGCCCTGGTCCCGGCCGTGAACGGGGCGGACGCGGCCCTAGGGTCTTCGCTCCTGGCGATCTGAAATTGTTGCTGTTGGCGCTGATCGCCGAACAGCCGTGCCACGGCTACGACCTGATCCGCCAGATCGAGGGCATGTTCGACGGTGCGTACAGCCCCAGCCCCGGGGTGATCTACCCGACCCTGACCTTCCTTGAAGAAAGCGAAATGATCCTGGGCGATGCCGCTGGCGGAAAAAAACGCTACGCCATCACCGAGGCCGGGCGCCTGTCATTGAGCGAACAGGCCGTTGCCCTGGACGGCGTGCGCATGCGCATCGAGGTGAGCAAGCGCTCATTGCGCGGCCACGACCGCCCCGCCGAGATCCACGAAGCGGTGCACAACCTGCGCCATGCCCTGCAGATGCATCACGGGCGCTGGAGCCCGGCAGAAATCCTGCGGGTACGTGACCTGCTCAACAATACTGCCAAGGCCATCGTTGACGGCCCTCAGGAGCACGCCGAATGAGCGAACTGATTGCCAGCACCATTCACCGCGTCAGCCACGAACTCAAACGTCGCCGCCTGCATGTGCTGCGGGTGGTCGACCTGACCCCGCGCATGCGCCGCATCACCCTCGGCGGGCCGGAACTGGCGGGCTTTGTCAGCCAGGGAACCGACGACCACGTCAAACTGTTTTTCCCGCAAACCGCCGCGGAGCAAGCCGCGCTGGAAACTCTGGTGCTGGGCGCCGGCAAGGACAACGGGCCGATGCCTGCGATGCGCGACTACACGCCCCGCCGTTATGACCTGGACACCCTGGAACTGGACATCGACTTCGTCCTGCACGGCGACGGCCCTGCCGCGACATGGGCGGCGCAGGCCAAACCCGGCCAGTGCCTGCACATCGGAGGGCCGCGAGGCTCGATGGTGGTCCCGGACATCTTCGACAGCTACGTGCTGATCGGTGACGAAACCGCCCTGCCCGCCATCGCCCGGCGCCTGGAAGGCTTGGCCGCCAACCGATGCGCGCTGGTAGTGGTCGAGGTAGAAAATGCTGCCGAGCAGCAAGCCCTGAAAAGCTCAGCCCAGGTCAATGTCATCTGGGTGCTGCGTGAAGCTGGCAAGGACAACCTGCTGGCCATGGTCAAACAACTGCAACTGCCCAAGGGCAATCTGTATGCTTGGGTCGCCACGGAAAGCAAAGCCTCGCGGCAGATTCGCCGGGTACTGCTCGATGAGCATGGCCTGGACGAACAACAGATCAAAGCCGTCGGCTACTGGCGGCTGGGAGACAGCGACGAAACCTGATCGTCGCCAGCGCGCTCCCGCTAACGGTCTTGATTGCATGGCTTGCTCTCGCCACACAGAGGAATAGCGAACACTTACCCCTGTGGCGAGCAAGCTTGATTGAGGGTGGGCGCGGGCCGGGCGGCATCGGCGGCACTACCGGCCTTGAGCCATACTCCGTCGCCCGCCCCAGCGATCCAGCCCCACCACCAGCAGCGCCATCAACACAAACCCCAGCAATACCCCACCGGCATTGATGAACACCTGGGCATACCCCAGCGTGTCGACGTCGATGAAGGGATACGGGTACCACCCCAGCGAGTGCCCGCGCAGCAAGACATAGGCGAAGTACAGCAGCGGGTAGATCACCCACAACCCGATGTGCCCCAGGTACAAGGTGCCCTTGGGCACGCAGCGCCACCAGTACAGCAAAAACACCAGCGGCATGATGTCGTGCAGCAATTCGTCAGCCACGAACTGCCAACCCTGCGGGTGCCACAAGTGCCGCAGCAACAGGTTGTAGGCCAGGCCGACCACGGCAATGCTCACGGCGATGCCACTACTGACCCAGGGCTGCAACAGCCAGCGCCGGCCTCTGGACTGCCGCGAGGTCACGGCACAGGTCAGCACCGCCGCCGCCAGGGTGTTGGTCAGCACCGTGAAGAAACTGAAGTAACTCACCAGCCCGCCCAGCAAGCTGGCCTCGACGCTCCAGCGCCCGTACAACACCAGGTACATCTGAATGCTCAGGCCCAGCCAGCCCAGCACAGCAACCAGACGGATCAAACCGCTCTGGGCGGGGGAGCCTCGAGTCAACTCGACAGGCATCGATTTTCCTTAGAGCGGACGTTTGGTGCGCATCAGTTTCACGTAGAGCTTTTCGACTTTCTCGCGGGCCCATGGTGTCTTGCGCAGGAAGGTCAGGCTCGACTTGATGCTGGGATCGCTCTTGAAACAACGAATATCGATACGCTCGGCCAACCCCGACCACTCGTAGTGTTGGACCAGCGCATTGAGAATCTGCTCAAGCGTCACGCCGTGCAGCGGGTTGGTGTTGTGTTCGGTCATGCCGGGCCTTTGCACAAAGAAAGTAAGGAAGGCGCGCACCTTAGCCGAGGGGGCCCCGCGGTGGAAGGATTCTGTGCGGCACAGCCTTAACTCTAGGCGAAGTTTCCCCCCCGGCTGACTGTTACCGAATCCGAAAGGATTCATGTCGAGAAAAGCCCTTTCTCTATTTGTAACAGATCATTATCCTTGCGCCCTCAAGCTGAAACGTTTCTCCCAATCGTTTCACCCCCTTGCGCGTTCAGCTCTCTCCTATAGAAAAAGACCCGAATTTCTTCTTTATGCCTGACCTTCAGACCTTACGAGACAGCGCTGTCTCAACAGCGATTGCCCGCCGAAATGCCCTGAGCCTGCTCAGTGGTCTTACCGCCCTGGGCCTCGCCACCTGCACCCATGCCGCCCCGGCCTTCGATAGCGAGTCACCGTGGATGCTCGGTGACTGGAACGGCACACGCAGCGAACTGGCGGAACAAGGTTACGACTTCAAAATCGACTACACCGGCGAAATGGGCAGTAACCTGCACGGCGGCTACGACCAGGACCGCACCGCGCGCTACAGCGACCAGTTCGCCTTCGGCAGCCACCTGGACCTGCAAAAGATCCTCGGCTGGAACGATGCCGAGTTTCAACTGACCATCACCAAGCGCAGCGGCAACAACATCAGCAACGACCGGATCAACGATCCACGGGTCGGTGGCTTCACCTCGGCCCAGGAAGTCTGGGGGCGTGGCCAGACCACGCGCCTGACGCAGATGTGGTACCAGCAGAAATTCCTCGATGAAAAACTCGACATCAAGGCCGGCCGCTTTGGTGAAGGCGAAGATTTCAACAGCTTCCCCTGCGACTTCCAGAACCTGGCGTTCTGTGGCTCCCAGGTCGGCAACTGGGCTGGAGGCATCTGGTACAACTGGCCGGTCAGCCAATGGGCACTGCGGGTCAAGTATCACCTGACACCCGAGCTGTACGCGCAAATCGGGGCCTATGAGCAGAACCCCTCGAACCTGGACAAGGACAACGGCTTCAAGCTCAGCGGCAGCGGCACCCAGGGCACCGTCGTGCCGGTGGAGCTGGTATGGACGCCGACACTCAATGACCTGCCGGGCGAATACCGTGCCGGTTACTACTACAGCAGCGCCAGCGCCAGCGATGTCTACAAGGACAGCAACGGCCAGCCCGCGGCCTTGAGTGGCGAGGCGTACCGCAGCGCATCGAGCAAGCACGGCATGTGGCTGGGCATCCAGCAGCAATTGACCAGCGTTGCCAGCGACCACTCGCGCGGCCTGAGCGTGTTCGCCAACGGCACGATGCACGACAAGAAAACCAACGCCATCGATAACTACGTCCAGGCCGGCGTCGTCTACAAAGGCCTGTTCGATGCCCGTGCCAAGGACGATATCGGCGCAGCCATCGCCCGGGTCCACGTCAACCCGGCCTACCGCAAGAACGCCGAGGCGAGCAACCAGGCCCACGCTGCCTTCGACTACGACGACCCGACGTATCTGCCGCCGCAAGACACCGAATACAGCGCCGAGCTCTATTACGGCGTGCATGTCACCAACTGGCTGACCGTGCGCCCGAACCTGCAATACATCCGCCACCCGGGTGGCGTGAATGAGGTCGACGACGCGCTGATCGGCGGGATCAAGGTGCAGTCGTCCTTCTAACCCCGCAGTAACCGAACCCTGCCCACGCCTGTTCGTCATCTACAGTGAACAGGCGCGGGACTACTTGAAACGTCACGGAGAATCGCACTATGAGCACTGAAGGTGCTTCAAGTCCAAGCCGCCTGATGCCGAGCCTGCTCGGCATTGTGCTGCTACTCATGGGCCTGGCCTTGCTGGCCGGGGGGATCAAGCTGAGCCTGCTCGGCGGCTCGCTGTACTACCTGCTGGCCGGCATCGGCCTGGTACTGACCGGCATTCTGTTGCTGGCCGGCCATCGCGCTACCCTGGGCCTGTACGCACTGGTGCTGCTGGCCAGTACCGCGTGGTCGCTGTGGGAAGTGGGCCTGGACTGGTGGCAACTGGTGCCGCGCCTGTCACTGTGGTTCGCCCTCGGCGTAGTGATGCTGCTGCCATGGTTCCGCCGCCCGCTGCTGCGCAACGGCGCTGCACCGCTGGGCACCGGCGCGCTGAGCGTGGCCGTGGTGCTGGCGGGGGCCACGGCCCTGGCCAGCCAGTTCACTCACCCCGGTGAAATCCTCGGTGAATTGGGTCGCGACAGCGCCGACATGAGCAGTACCGCACCGCAAATGCCCGATGGCGACTGGCAGGCCTATGGCCGTACCGAATTCGGCGACCGCTACTCGCCACTCAAGCAGATCACCCCGGACAACGTTGGCCAGCTGCAGGAAGCCTGGCGCATCCGCACTGGCGACCTGCCGACCGCCGGTGACCCGGTGGAGCTGACCAACGAGAACACCCCGCTCAAGGCCAACGGCATGCTCTATGCCTGCACCGCCCACAGCAAGGTGCTGGCACTGGACCCGGATACCGGCAAGGAAATCTGGCGCTTCGACCCGCAGATCAAGAGCCCGGTGGGTTTCAAGGGCTTCGCCCACATGACCTGCCGTGGCGTTTCCTACTACGACGAGAATGCCTACGCCAAAGCGGATACCTCGGCCGCCGTCATCTCCGAAGCCGGCAAGGCCGTTGCCCAGGCCTGCCCGCGTCGCCTGTACCTGCCGACCGCCGATGCACGTCTGATCGCCCTGAACGCCGACACCGGCAAACTCTGCGAAGGCTTCGGCAATCAAGGCGTGGTTGACCTGACCCAGGGCATCGGCCCGTTCACCCCGGGCGGCTACTACTCCACCTCGCCTGCCGCGATCACTCGCGACCTGGTGATCATGGGTGGCCACGTCACCGACAACGAGTCGACCAACGAGCCCTCCGGTGTGATCCGCGCCTTTGACGTGCGTGACGGTCACCTGGTGTGGAACTGGGACAGCGACAAGCCAGACGCCACCGAGCCTTTGCCGGCGGGCGAGCACTACAGCCGCAACTCGGCCAACATGTGGTCCCTGGCCAGCGTCGATGAGAAGCTGGGCATGGTCTACCTGCCACTGGGCAACCAGACCCCTGACCAATGGGGCGCCGACCGTACCCCGGGCGCCGAGAAATTCAGCGCTGGCATCGTCGCGTTGGACCTGTCCAGCGGCAAGGTGCGCTGGAACTATCAGTTCACCCACCACGACCTGTGGGACATGGACGTCGGCAGCCAGCCGACCCTGCTGGACATGAAGACCGCCGACGGCATCAAGCCGGCGCTGATCGCACCGACCAAACAGGGCAGCCTGTACGTGCTCGACCGTCGCGACGGCACGCCGATCGTGCCGATTCGCGAGGTCGCGGCGCCACAAGGCGCGGTGCCTGGCGACCGTACCGCCCCGACCCAGGCGCGCTCGGACCTGAACCTGTTGGCTCCGGACCTGACTGAAAAAGCCATGTGGGGCGCCAGCCCGTTCGACCAGATGCTGTGCCGCATCCAGTTCAAGGAACTGCGTTACGACGGTCAGTACACCCCGCCGTCGGAACAAGGCAGCCTGATCTATCCGGGTAACGTCGGTGTGTTCAACTGGGGCGGCGTCTCCGTTGACCCGGTGCGCCAGATGCTGTTCACCAGCCCGAACTACATGGCCTTCGTCTCGAAAATGGTGCCCCGCGCCCAAGTGGCGGAAGGCAGCAAGCGCGAGAGCGAAACCGCTGGCGTGCAACCCAACACGGGCGCACCTTACGCGGTGATCATGCACCCGTTCATGTCGCCGATCGGCGTACCGTGCCAGGCACCGGCCTGGGGCTACGTGGCCGGTATCGACCTGACCACCGGCAAAGTGGTGTGGAAACGCAAGAACGGCACCAGCCGCGACAGCTCGCCACTGCCAATCGGCCTGCCCATCGGCGTGCCAAGCATGGGCGGCTCGATCGTCACCGCCGGTGGCGTGGGCTTCCTCAGCGGCACCCTGGACCAGTACCTGCGCGCCTACGACGTCAACACCGGCAAGGAACTGTGGAAATCACGCCTGCCGGCCGGCGGCCAAGCCACCCCCATGACCTACACCGGCAAGAATGGCCAGCAGTACGTACTGCTGGTGGTCGGTGGTCACGGCTCCCTGGGAACCAAAATGGGCGACTATGTGATCGCGTACAAACTGGCCAACTAAACGCCAGCAGCGACAACGAAAAAGGCGACTACCGCAAGGTAGCCGCCTTTTTTGTGAGCAATGTCCCGTCCTGAATAAGGTTTACACCTTCTGACCTATTTTCAGGAGGACACAATGGATTCAGGCAAAAGGCGCAGTCAGCGGGATTACACGCTGGCTTTTAAACTGTCGGTCGTCGATCAGGTCGA